>NZ_CP013910.1:1188750-1504375 GCF_001507665.1 Deinococcus actinosclerus
GGAGGTGCTGCTGCGCCGCCTGCAGGAGGGCAGCACGGCCGGCATGCGCGACGTGGTCGAGACGCTCCAGCCGGAGCAGAACGACGCGATGCGGCACCCGGCGGGCGTTCCGGTGATCATCCAGGGCGCGGCGGGATCCGGCAAGACGACCATCGGCTTCCACCGGCTGGCGTGGATGACGAACGCGGACCGGGGGGCGCACCGGGCGCGGCCTGAGGCGTGCATGGTCCTCATGCCGAACCGGGTGCTGGCGACGTACGCGGCGCGCATCCTGCCGGAACTGGGGATCGAGCGCGTGGTCGTCACGACGCCCGAGACCTGGGCGACCGGGCTGCTGGGCCTGGAGAAGCTGGAGGTCACGGACCGCACCCTCAGCCTGCTGCTGACCGACCGGGACAACACCCGCCGGGCGCTGGCGTGGCGCAAGGCGAAGCTGCTGGGCGACGCGCGGATGCTGGACGTGGTCCGCACGCACCTCTGGAACCGCTTTAACGCGGCGCTGGCCGGGCAGGCCCTGCGCGAGCCTGTCGCGCTGTGTGGGCGGGAAGATCAGGTGTTCACGCTGGACGAGGCGGCCCTGGCGGGCCTGCTGCGGGACGTGTTCGCCGCCGATCCCCTGGACGGGTACCGGGCCGGGATGCGCCGCGCCATCGAGTCGCTCGCGCTGTCCACGCTGCGCGTCCCGGAGGACGAGGAGGCCAGCGTGCGCCGCCAGCTGGCCACGCCGCTCACCACCCTGCTGGGCCGCATCTTCGCCACGACCACGCCCATCACCGAGGCGCGGCGCCTGCTGGGCAGCCCGGCGGAACTCGCCGCGAGCGGCCTGCTCACCGACCGCGAGATCGCGCTGCTGGGCACCGATCCCCTCAGCGGGATTCCCACGCCCCGGCGCGCGCACGCGGACGTCACCGAGATCCCCCTGATGCTGGCCGTGCAGGCCTTCACCGGCGGCATCGGGCGGCTGGACGGCCGCACGCTGGAACCCTTCGATCACGTCGTGCTGGACGAGGCGCAGGACTACTCACCGCTGCTGTACGCGCTGCTGGGCCGCGCCACCCGCCCCGGGCACATCACGGCGCTGGGCGACATGAACCAGGGCATGCACGGCTACAAGGGCCCCAGCTCCTGGGAGGCCGTTCAGGCGCAACTGCCCGGCGCGCAGGTCCTCACGCTGGGCCGCACGTACCGCTCCACGCGGCAGATCACGGAACTGGGCGCGCGGATCGCCGCGACGTACAACCGCGCCGCCGCCGTGCAGGGCGTCGACCGTGACGGCGCCGAGGTGCAGCGCTATGCGGCGCCCGCCGGGCCGGACGGGGAGCTCCCACTGATCGCGCGGGCCGTGAAGGACGCGCAGGCCGCCGGGCACACCAACATCGCCATCGTCACCCGCCGCGGCGTGGACGCCGAACGCATGGCCGAAGCCCTGCGCGAGTTCGACACGGACGCGCAGCCCATCACCACGCAGGAGCACCGCTTCCGGGGTGGCGTGGTGATCCTCCCCGTGAACCTCGCCAAGGGCCTGGAGTTCAGCGCCGCGATTGTGGCCAGCGCGAACGCCGACACGTACGACGAGAGCACCGAGTACGAACGCCGCCTGCTGTACGTGTCCGCCAGCCGCGCGCTGCACTGGCTGGCGCTGGTGAGCACGGGCGAGCTGCACCCGCTGATCGCCTGATGAGTCCTCCGCCTGAATGGTTTGTAACAACCATTTGATCCGAGCGGAGCGAGAAGGAGCAAAGCGGGTTCCGGGCGTGAAGTTGATAGATCGGTGATCTTCCGAGCTGTCAACGCAACAGACGGAACCCGTGTGAGCACTGGTCTCAAGGTTCCCGCACGCCCCGCTCATCCCCGCCCGGCCCGTGGTGGGGGAGAGTGGGGCATGAGCGACGACACCAAGCAGAACCGCGCGGACCAGGGCGGGCTGCCCGCCGACGCCGGGAACGGCATGAGCGACCGCAGCGGCTACATGGACAACTCCGGGAGTGGCATGACCGAAACGGACACCGCCACCGCGCACGTCACCGACGGGCAGGATCAGGCGGACACCCGGACGCCCGCCACTGGCACGACCTTCGGCACCACCGGCACCGACGACACCCGCCAGTAAGCAGTGAAAGAGCGGCAGAGGGGACTATCCACTCCCTCTGCCGCTCTCCTGTCGCAATTCATACGGATCCCGTCTGTTTCGTTGACAGCTCGGAAGGTCACTGATTTGCCAACTCCATGCCCGGAACCCGCTTTACCCTCACTCGCATCCGCTCGGGTTGAACAGTTTGCCAAAGCCGTTCAATCCCAGTTGGTATCAGATCAGGTCGAGGTACCGTTCCAGTTCCCAGGCATGCACGGTGGCGTTGTACTCGCGCCATTCGGCCCGTTTGGCTTCCACGAAGTGGTCGAGGACGTGTTCGCCCAGTGCGCGGCGCAGCACGTCGTCTTTTTCCAGTTCGTCCACGGCCTCGCGCAGGTCACTGGGCAGTTCCTTGACGCGGTGGTGGCGTTTCTCACGCACGGTCATCTTGAAGATGTTGCGCTGGATGGCGGGGGCGGGTTCCATGTCCTGTTCGATGCCGTCCAGTCCGGCGGCCAGCATGACGGCCAGCGCGAGGTACGGGTTGCAGCTCGGGTCGGGCATGCGGACTTCGGCGCGGGTGGAGTTGCCGCGCTTGGCGGGAATGCGGATCAGCGCCGAGCGGTTGCTGGTGCTCCAGGCGACGTTCACCGGGGCCTCGAAGCCCGGCACGAGCCGCTTGTAGCTGTTCACGAGGGGGTTCGTGATGGCGACCATCGCGCCCGCGTGGTCGAGCAGCCCCGCGATGAACTGCTGCGCGGTGCGCGACAGGCCGTGCTCGCCGCCGGGATCCGCGAAGGCGTTCGTGCCGCCCTTGAAGAGGCTGAGGTGGCAGTGCATGCCGCTGCCGTTCACGCCCGGGAGCGGCTTGGGCAGGAAGCTGGCGAGCAGGCCGTACTCCAGCGCGACGCGTTTGACGACGAATTTGAAGGTGGCGATGCGGTCGGCGGTTTCCAGCGCGGGGGCGTAGCGGAAGTCGATCTCGTGCTGACCGGGCGAGACCTCGTGATGCGCGGCCTCGATCTCGAAGCCCATCTCGACGAGTTTGTTCGTGATCTCCCGGCGGATACGTTCGCCCTTGTCGATCGGCGCGAGGTCGAAGTACCCGGCCTTGTCGTGCGTGACGGTGGTGCCGACTCCGCTGGGGGAGCGTTCGAACAGGAAGAATTCGGGTTCGGTGCCGACGAACATCTCGAAGCCCATCGCCTGCGCGCGCGCGATCTGCCGCTTGAGGACCTGCCGGGGGTCGCCGTCGAAGGGCGTGCCGTCGGGCAGGGCCACGTCGCAGATGAGGCGGGCGACCTTGCCGCGCTCGCCTTCCTCGCGGGAGAACTGCGGGTAGATCAGGAAGGTGCCCAGGTCCGGGCGCAGGAGCATGTCGCTCTCCTCGACGCGGGTGAAGCCCTCCACGGCGCTGCCGTCGAAGGTCACGTCGCCGTTCAGGGCTTTGGCGAACTGACTTTTGGGCACCTCGACGTTCTTGGTGGTGCCGAGGATGTCGGTGAACTGGAGGCGCAGGAACTTGACTTCCGCCTCCTGCAGCTGCTGCAGGATCTGGTCGCGGGTGGGGAGCGTGGTGGACTGGGGCGTCATGACTGGGAAACCTCCGGTGGCGCTGGGCGGCGCGTCCAGAAATGCTACGACCTCTGGCCCGTGCCGGGGTGGCGGTGCAGAGTGTTGCGCGTCGGATTCCAGTGTGGCAGATCCGCGGTGTACAAACTGCACGCCTTCGCTTGTCAAGCCCCGGACCGTCCCGGTATTCCGGCATGTTGTGCAGAAGTATTCGTTGACCGTCTTCAGGCCGGGCTCATATACTCCGGGCGTAGTGATGCCCGGTGGCGCTACGGGAGCGGCGTGAAATCAGGGATGCCAAGCGCGCCGCGCACCCCCCAGCCACCGCGCACAGGGAGCGACATGAACCATGACTTCGACGTGATCTCCGCCGCCCGCAACTGGCGCACGGACACCGTGGCGACCGCCACGCCCGATCAGATCATCAGCAGCGTGTACGCCAGCGACGTCCTGACCCTGGAACAGCTCAAGGCCCGCCTGAGCAAACCCACCTTCAAGAGCCTCCAGGCGACCCTGGAACGCGGCGCGACCCTCGATCCCAGCATCGCCGACACCGTGGCGCTCGCCATGAAGACCTGGGCCATGGAGAAGGGTGCCACGCACTACACCCACTGGTTCCACCCCCTGACCGGCTCGACCGCCGAGAAGCACGACTCCTTCGTGTCCCCCAACGGCGATGGCAGCGCCATCGCCACCTTCAGCGGCAAGGAACTCATCCAGGCCGAACCGGACGCCAGCTCCTTCCCGTCCGGCGGCCTGCGCGCCACCTTCGAGGCGCGCGGCTACACCGCCTGGGACGCCAGCAGCCCCGCGTTCATCATGCGCCACGCCAACGGCGCGACCCTGTGCATCCCCACCGCGTTCGCCAGCTGGACCGGCGAGGCGCTGGACACCAAGACGCCCCTGCTGCGCTCCGTCGAGGCGCTGAACAAGGCCGTCACGCCCGCCCTGAAGCTCTTCGGGGCCAGCGAGGGCACCCGCGTGAGCAGCACCCTGGGCGCCGAGCAGGAATACTTCCTGATCGCCGAGGAGTACTACTACCGCCGCCCCGACCTCGTCATGACCGGCCGCACCCTCTTCGGCGCGCAGCCCCCGCGCGGCCAGGAACTCGAGGACCACTACTTCGGCGCGATCCCCGACCGCGTCCTGAGCTACATGACCGACGCCGAGCAGCAGCTGTACGCGCTGGGCATCCCGGTCAAGACCCGCCACAACGAGGTCGCGCCCGGCCAGTTTGAGATCGCCCCGATCTTCGAGGACAGCAACATCGCCGCCGACCACCAGCAGCTCACCATGCAGGTGCTGCGCAACACCGCCCGCAAGTACGGCCTCGTGGCCCTGCTGCACGAGAAGCCCTTCGCCGGCGTGAACGGCTCGGGCAAGCACTGTAACTGGAGCATGAGCACCAACGCCGGGGAGAACCTCCTGGAGCCCGGCGACACCCCGCACGAGAACCTGCAGTTCCTGTTCTTCACTTCAGCCGTCATCAAGGCCGTGGATGAGCACCAGGACCTGCTGCGTATCAGCGTCGCCAGCGCCAGCAACGACCACCGCCTGGGCGCCAACGAGGCCCCGCCCGCGATCATCAGCATCTTCCTGGGCAGCGAACTGAGCGACATCTTCGACCGCCTGGAAAGCGGCCAGGGCGGGCGCGGCGCCGAGGCCGGCCTGCTGGGCCTGGGCACCAGCGTGCTGCCCCCGCTGCCCCGTCACGCCGGGGACCGCAACCGCACCAGCCCGTTTGCGTTCACCGGGAACAAGTTCGAATTCCGCGCGGCGGGCAGCAGCCAGAGCATCTCCTTCCCGATCACGGTCCTGAACACCATCGTCGCGGACGCCGTGAGCGCCCTGGCCGCCGAGCTGAAGGCCAAGCTGGACGGCGGCGCGGACCTGAACAGCGCCGTGGCGGACATCGTGAAGGCCACCTACAGCGCCCACAAGCGCATCGTCTTCAACGGCGACGGCTACAGCGACGAGTGGCACCAGGAAGCCGAGCATGGCCGCAAGCTCCTGAACCTGCGCACCACCCTGGACGCCGTGCACCACCTGACCGACGCGAAGAACGGCGCTCTGTTCGAGAAGTTCAAGGTGCTGTCTGACCGTGAACTGGCCGCCCGTCAGGAAATCATGTACGACATCTACTTCAAGACGGTGAACATCGAGGGCGAGACCACCGAGTACATGGCCCGCACCATGATCCTCCCCGCCGCCGTGAAGTACCTGTCCGAACTGCACGCCGCCGGGGGCAGCAAGGCCATCAAGGGCGTGGCTGCCGAGGTCGAGGCCGCCGCGGACGAACTGTTCGACGCCGTGCAGGCCCTCAGCGCCCAGAACGCCGCCACCGGCGGGGACGAGGTGCACGAGAAGGCCCACCACATGCGCGATCAGGTGCTGCCTGCCATGAGCGCCGTGCGCAAGGCCGCCGACAAGCTGGAGAAGGTTGTCGCCGAGCAGCACTGGCCGCTGCCGACCTACCGCCAGATGCTCTTCGTCAAGTAAACCCAGTTTTGAAGGGGGGCGGCGCGTAGGGAGACCTGCGCGCCGCTCCCTTCGACATGCCTGGCAGCACTGTGCCGGTGGGCCGTCACTGTGGCCGTTCCCCATGCCGGACGCGCGCCCTGCGGAGTAGACTGGGTGAGTGCTGAACCTGCTGCGTCGACCCGCCGTGACCCCCGCCGAACTGGACGAGGGGCTGCGCGCACTGGGACTGGACGGCACCGGGCACGTGATCGTGCACGCCAGCCTGAAATCCTTCGGGCAGCTCGAAGGCGGGGCGCGCACGGTCGTGGACGCCCTGGAGCGCGCGAGCGCCACGGTGGTCGCCCCGGCCTTCACGTACTCCACGCTGCTCTCGCGGCCCACCGCGACCGCCCACGCGCGCTTCCACCGGGACTCGCGGGTCAGCCGGGACATCGGGCGGGTGCCGCAGGAACTCGTGGAACGCGCCGACGCCCTGCGCTCCTTCCATCCCACGCTGAGTTTCATCGCGCTGGGCCAGGAGGCGCGCCGCATCACCGAGGCGCAGTCCCTGAGCAGCCCCTACCAGCCCATCGGGGCGCTTTACGACCTGGACGGATACGCGCTGCTGATGGGCGTGGATTTCGGCAGCAACACCAGCGTCCACTACGGCGAACACCTCGCGGGCCTGCCGCTCCTGACGCGGTACGTGCCGCTGGACGGGCAGGTCGTGCCGACCGCTTTCCCGAACTGCTCGGCCGACTTCGACAACCTCGCGCCCGAGGTGCATGCCCGCGCCCGCAGCGTGCAGGTGGGCCAGAGCACCCTGCGGCTGTACCGCGTGCGGGACCTCGTGGACAGCACCGTGCGCCTCCTGAACCGCGACCCGGAAGGGCTGCTGTGCACCTACCGCGGCTGCCGCTGCCAGGAAGTGCGGACGCTGGTGCGTCAGCAGGGCCTCAGGCCCCGCGTGCATACCGGCCTGATCAGCTGAAGCCACAGGGAAGGAGGCGGCCCGCCAGTCCCGGGGGCCGCCTCCCTGTGGTGGTCAGCCCTTGCGGTGGCCGAGCATCAGCTCGCGGCGCACGACCTTGGCGCGCGGGCGGCCCTGCGCCTGCCCCTCGGCCAGTTCGTGCGCGTCGAGGACCTGCCAGTCGTGGAAGGAGTAGACCTGCACGCCCTTCCCACGCAGCAGGGCGTCCACGGCCTCGCGGGTGGGGTGGGCGGCGCCGGGCAGCTTCCCGTCTTTGGCGTCGGCCAGCAGGTGGGCGACGGTGTCGGTGGCGTCCTTGCGGTTCGTACCGACCACGCCGCTGGGGCCGCGCTTGATCCACCCGGCGGTGTACTCGCCCACGCGGCCCACCACGCGGCCCTCGTCGTTGGCGATCACGCCGCGCTTCTCGTCGAAGGGCACGCCGGGCAGCGCCACGCCGCGGTACCCGACCGAGCGCAGCACCATCTGCACGGGCAGCACCTCGAACTCGCCGGTGCCGACCGCGTTGCCGTTCTCATCCAGGCGGTTGCGCTCGACCTTCAGGCCGCCCACGCGCCCCTGGCCGTCGTCGAGGATCTCGACGGGAGAGACCAGGAAGCGCAGATGCACGCGCCGCGCCTTGCCCTCGGCTTCGCGGGCGGCGAAGTCGCGCAGGACCTCCACGTTCTTCTTCTTGGTGTTGTCGGTGATCGCGGCTTCCTCGGCCTCGCTCAGCGCGATCTCCTCCGGTTTCACTACGGGTTCGGCGGCGTGCAGTTCACCGAACTCGCGCAGTTCCTTGGTGGTGAAGGCGGCCTGCGCGGGCCCGCGGCGGCCCAGTACCCACACGTCCTGCACGTGGCTGGCGTCCAGCGCGCTCAGGGCGTGCGCGGCAATATCGCTCTCGTGGAGTTCCTGCGCGGTCTTCACGAGGATGCGGCTCACGTCCAGCGCCACGTTGCCGACGCCGACCACGGCGACGCCGCTGGCACTGAGGACCATCTCGCGCGCGGCGGCGTCCGGGTGGCCGTTGTACCACGCGACGAACTCCGTGGCGCTCATGCTGCCCGCCAGGTCCTCGCCTGGAATGCCCAGGCGGCGGTCGCTGCTGGCCCCGACGGTGTACAGCACGGCGTCGTAGTGGGTCAGGGCGTCCTCGTGGGTGAGGTCGGTGCCGAATTCCACGTTGCCCAGGAAGCGCACGCGCGGGTCGCCGAGGGTCTTCTCGAAGCCGCGCGTGACGCTCTTGATCGTCAGGTGGTCGGGCGCCACGCCGTAGCGCACCAGGCCGTACGGGGTGGGGAGGCGGTCGTAGACGTCCACCTGGGCGGGCACGTCGGTCTGTTTCAGGAGGGCCTCGGTGGCGAAGATGCCGCTGGGGCCGCTGCCGATCACGGCGACGCGCAGGGGGCGGTCGGGGGTGTAGGTCTGGGTCATCGCCCGAGTCTATGCACACGCGGGGCGCGCTGGGAATGCCAACCGTCCAGGATTCGTGTCACATGTACAGAAACACCGCTGGACAGGGGAGGGGACATGAGGAGCCGCCGCCCCCGGGTGGGAGGCGGCGGCGCGGTGAGGTTCGGGGGTTACGCGGCGGCGATGTCGGCCAGGGCCGATTCGTTCTTCAGGGTGATCTTGCCGTACCCGGCGCTGATCACGCCCTCGCGGGAGAGTTCCCCGACGACCTTGGTGACGGTCTCGCGGACCGACCCGACGGCGGCGGCCAGTTCGTCGTGCGTGGCGTAGATCATGGTCTCGCCGCTGTCGAGCTGGGTGGCCAGGGCGGTGTCCTTGAGTTCCAGCAGTTCCCCGGCGATGCGGGCGCGCAGCCGCTTGCCGACGAGGCGGTAGATGCTCTCGTAGGCGCGTTCCAGGGTCCGCACGAGGTGGGTGGTGACGTGCAGGTTGTCCTCGGCGCTCATCAGGGCGGGGTTGATCACGTCGATGCTGGAGTCGGTGACGGCCTCGGCGAAGTAGGCGCGGTTCACGCCGGCCAGGGCTTCCTCGCCGAAGTACTCGCCGGGTTTGACGTAGCGCAGGGTCAGGCCGTTGCCGTCGTCGTCCATGGTGTGCACGCGCACCAGACCGTTGGCGACGCGGTAGAGCATGTCGCTCTTGCCGGGGTAGAGGATGACGGCGCCGGGGCGGTAGGTGACGGTGTCCACGAAGGTCCGGGTGCTGGGGGTGCGGGTGTTGCTGATCATTGGGTCGCCTCCTTGGGCGTGGGAGCGGAGGTTGAGGAGAGCCGGGGTGGCGGGCCGCTGGCCCATTTCCCGACGTGCTCACAGTGTAACCGAAAATCACTTTTTTGTAAACAGTTTTGTTTCTTTAATCTGGCTTTAGGTTACAGATCAGGCTCCTGAAGACTGCTCTGCCGAGGGCCACCAGCACGGCGCCGCCTCTGGCTGCCGGTCCGCGCCCGACTCACCGGAGCCTCACCCGGAGCGACAGCAAGAGGCCGGGGCGCGCGTCACCGCCCGCCCCGGCCTCACGCAGCGGCGCGCCTTAGAGTTCGTCCTCGCGGCGGATCGGGAAGGCGCTGATCACACTGTCCTTGTCGGCAATGTTGATCACCTTCACGCCCTGCGCGTTGCGGCCGGTCACGCGGACCTCCTCCACGCGGGTGCGGATCACGGTGCCCTTCTCGGTCAGCACCATCAGTTCCTCGTTGCCGCCCACGCGGGCCAGGGTCACGAGCTTGCCGGTCTTGTCGGTCACGTCCAGCGTGATCACGCCCATGCCGCCGCGCCCCTTGGCCGGGTAGTCGCCCACCGGGGTGCGCTTGCCCAGACCGCACTCGCTGACCGCGAGCAGTTCGCTGTCCACGTCACTGCCGGGCACCAGCGCCATGCTGACCACCGCGTCGTCCTCGCCGTCGCGCAGGCGGATACCGATCACGCCCTGCGTCGCGCGGCCCGTCTCGCGAACCTCGCCGCTCTCGAAGCGCATCGCCTTGCCGTTGCGGGTCGCCAGGACCACGTGGTCGCCGTCCTGCACGATGCCGACGCCGATCAGCTCGTCACCCGGCTGCAGGTTGATCGCGATCAGGCCCGCCGAGGTGATGTTGCCGTACTCGGTGATCAGCGTCTTCTTCACGATGCCGTTCTTCGTGGCGAAGATGAAGCACCCGGCCTCCTCGAAGCCCTTGACGCTCAGCACCGACGCGACGTTCTCCTCTTCACGCAGGCTGGGCAGCAGGTTGCGGATGTGCGTGCCCTTGGCGTCGCGGCCCGCTTCCGGCAGGTCGTAGATCTTCTCGTGGAACACGCGGCCCTGGTCGGTGAAGAACAGCAGGTAGTCGTGCGTGCTCCCCACGAACACGCGGGTGTTCACGTCCTCCTGGCGCAGCTTGCCGCCGCTCGCGCCGCGCCCGCCGCGACTCTGGGCGCGGTAGGCGTCCAGCTTCGTGCGCTTGAGGTACCCGGCCTTGGTCATGGTGATGACCATGTCCTCGACGGCGATCAGGTCCTCCTTGGTGATGTCCTCTTCCAGCAGGGTGATCGCGCTGCGGCGCTCGTCGCCGTAGCTGTCGCGCACCGCGCGGATCTCCTTCTTGATCTCGCGCCACAGCAGCTTCTGGTCACCCAGGATCGACTGCAGGAACGCGATGGTCTTCTGCAGCTCGTCGTACTCGCCCTGGAGCTTCTCGCGTTCCAGGCCCACCAGCCGCTGCAGGCGCATGTCCAGGATCGCCTGGGCCTGCACCTCGGTCAGGCCGAAGCGGGCCATCAGCGAGTCGCGCGCCTCGGCGCCGGTGTTGCTGGCGCGGATCAGCGTGATGACCTCGTCGATGTGATCGAGTGCCTTCAGGAGACCTTCGAGGATGTGGGCGCGTTCCTGCGCCTTGTCCAGGTCGTACTGCGTGCGGCGGGTCACGACGTCCTGGCGGTGCTCCAGGAAGTAGCGCATGGTGTCGATCAGCGGCAGCACGCGCGGCTCGCCGTGCACGATACTCAGGTTGATGATCGTGAAGGTGCTCTGGAGCTGCGTGTACTTGTACAGCTGGTTCAGGACCAGGGTGGGGATCGCGCCGCGCTTGAGGTCGATCACGATGCGCACCGGGTCCTTGCGGTCGGACTCGTCGCGCAGGGCGGCGATGTCCGGGATCTTCCCGGCCTTGTACATCGCGCTGATCGTCTGGATCAGGTTGGTCTTGTTCACCTGATACGGGATCTCGCTGATGATGATCTGGTTGCGGCCGTTCTTCTCGTCGATGCGGGCCTTGCCGCGCACCTTCAGGCCGCCGTGCCCGGTCGCGTACGCCTCACGGATGCCCGCGCGGCTGATGCGCCCGCCGGTGGGGAAGTCCGGGCCCTGCACGTGCGTCATCATCTCGTCCAGGCCGATGCCCGGGTCCTCGATCAGCGCGAGCAGACCGTTGCAGATCTCGGTGAGGTTGTGCGGCGGGATGTTCGTCGCCATGCCCACCGCGATCCCCGACGCCCCGTTGATGAGCAGGTTCGGCACGGCGCTGGGCAGGACCGTGGGTTCCTCGGTGGTCTCGTCGTAGTTGGGCTTGAGGTCCACCGTCTTCTTTTCCAGGTCGGCCAGGACTTCCTCGGCGACCTTGGTCATGCGGGCCTCGGTGTAGCGCATCGCGGCGGGCGGGTCGCCGTCGATGGACCCGAAGTTGCCCTGGGGGTGCACCATCGGGTAGCGCATGTTCCACCACTGGCCCAGGCGCACCATCGCGTCGTAGATCGACGAGTCGCCGTGCGGGTGGTACTTCTTCATGACCTCGCCCACGACGGACGCGGACTTGGCGTGCTTGACGTTCGAGTACAGGCCCTCGAGCATCATCGCGTACATGATGCGGCGCTGCACGGGTTTGAGACCGTCGCGCACGTCGGGCAGCGCGCGGTCCACGATCACGTTCATGGCGTAGTTGATGAAGTTGGTCTTGACTTCACTGGTGATGTCAACGGGGTGAATTCCAGTCATGTGGCTCCAGTCGTGAGGCTGCTGCGGCCCAGTGGGGGCGCCGCGTCAGCCTGGAATGTCGAGGCCCGGCCGCTCCGGGAATGGATTGATTCTACCACACAAATTATGCTCTTGGCGTAATAGAACCCGCTCCCTCAATGACCCCATTGTACCCCAGAATTCCCGCGCCACACCGTCACTCCCGCCACCCCGACCCCGGCAGCCGGCCCGTCAGACTGCACCCCCCATGACCACTTCCGAACAGCCCCCCGGCGGGCTCCTCAATTTCCGCCGCAGCCTCCCCGGCCTGTCCCGCAGCGACACCCTCAGCCGCCTCACGCCAGACGGTCGGCGCGACCTCCACGCCCTGAACTTCAGCCGCATCATCGACCTGCGCGGCCGCACCGAACGCGCGGCCGATCCACCCCCCTTCCTGGGCCACCCTGCCTACCTGAACCTGCCCCTGCTCCCGTGGCGCCACCGCGCCTTCAACGAGGCCAGCGCCGCCGCCCGCAGCAACGCCGATTACATGACCGCCATGCTCGACCACGCGCCCAACCAGATCGTGACGGTCCTGGGCGCGATCCTCGACGCCCCACCCGGCCCGGTCCTCATTCACTGCCACGCGGGCAAGGACCGCACCGGCCTGATCGCCGCCCTGTGCAGTGAACTCGCCGGGCAGACCCGCGACCAGACGGCCGCCGACTACGCCGCCAGTGGCCCCGCCCTGACCCGCTTCTACCGCGACCAGCAGGCCCGCCGCACGCCCGAACAGTGGGCCCGACTCGCCCCGTTCGTCCCGACCCGGGCCGACGACATCCGGCACACCCTGAACCGCCTCGACGACACCTGGGGTGGACTGAGGGTCTACCTGAGCGCGCACGGGCTGCTCCGGACCGAAACCGAGGCGCTGCGAAACCGGCTCCTCGACGTGAAAAATCCCGCATCAGGCGGGGGGGGCGGCGCCCCCACCGCTGGGGCAGATCAGCCCCCACATCCCGCCGCGCGCGACATATGATGCAAGACACATGCTCGATCACCTCACTCAACTGATCCGTGACGTCGACGGAGCCTGGGCCGCCGCCATCGCGGGTCTCGACGGGCTCCTGATCGAGGGGCACGCCACGCTGGACGCCGACCTGAGCCTGCTCGTCGCCGAGCACGCCGGTCTGTACCGCGCCGCGCACACCGTCTACACCGACACCCTGCAGGGCGGCGCGCCCCGCGAACTGTACCTGCGCGGCGAGCGCCTGAGCGTCTACCTGCACCCCATCAAGACCGAGTACTTCCTGCTGCTCGCCGTGGACGCCCGCAGCAACCTCGGGCAGGCGCGCCTGTACGGCCGCGACGCCGCCCGCAAACTGGAGGCCACGCTGTGATCCTCGACCCCCTGCGCACCCTGCCCGGCGTGATCGCCGCCGCCCTGGTCGGCGCCGACGGCCTCGCCGTGGAATCCTACGGCGACGGCGGCGACGGCCTGGCCGCTGAACTCGCGTCGCTGCGCCAGGGCATGGACCGCACCGGTCGCCGCCTCGGCACCGGGGACGTGACCCGACTGGCCTTCACCAGCGAGCGGGTGGAGGTCGTGGCCGTCACCACCGGCCCCTACACCCTGGGCGCCGCCATGACGCGCGGCAGTGACACCCGCACCGCCCAGCAGAGCCTCGCGCGACTCGCCGTGGATCTGGTCATGCCCCGGGAAACGCCATGATCGACGGCCTGCTCGACGTGCGCGGCGTGCGGCACAGCGCCCTGGTCGGCCTGGACGGCAAGGTGGTCGCCCGGGCCGGACTGAGGGAGGCGGACCTGCCGGCCGAACTGACCCTGGTGGCCGCCGGCCGCGCCGTGATCGGCAGCCTGCAGAGCAACCTGAACGCGGACGGCTGGCAGGAACTCCTGCTTGACGTGGACGGCGGCCCGGTGCTCCTGACCCCGCACGGCAATCAGGTGCTGCTGACGGCTTTCGACGACGTGTCCAGCCTGGGCCGCGTGCGCTTCGCCGTGCGCCGCCTGCTCGGCACCGTCTGACCGCGCCCTGACGACCGCTCCCCACTCCGGGGAGTTTTTTTCATGCCCCGGAGGTCCGTTGCATTCGTCCCGCCGCGCGCGCGCTAGCGTAGACGCATGGATCGTCCCCGCCGCCTGCGCCGCACACCCGCCCTGCGCGCCCTGACCCGCGAGGTGCACCTGCACCCCAGCCAGTTCATCCATCCGATCTTCGTGCACGAGCGCGACAGCGTGACGGACATCGCCACCATGCCCGGCGTGCAGCGCCACTCCATCGAGAGCGCCGTGAATCAGGCGCGTGAAGCCCTGAGCCTCGGCGTTCCCAGCGTGATCCTCTTCGGCATTCCCGACCACAAGGACGCGACCGGCACCCAGGCGTACGCCGAGGAGGGCATCATCCAGCGGGCCACGCGCGCCATCAAGGCCGCCGTGCCCGGCATCAACGTCATCGCGGACACCTGCCTGTGCGAGTACACCGACCACGGCCACTGCGGCCCGCTGTGCGAGGTGCCCGGCCTGAGCGGCGCGGACGCCTGGACGGTGGACAACGACGCCAGCCTGACCCTGCTGGCCCAGACCGCCGTGTCGCAGGCCCGCGCTGGCGCCGACGTGATCGCCCCCAGCGCCATGATGGACGGGCAGGTCGCCGCGATCCGCGCCGCACTGGACGACGCGGGCTTCACGCACGTGCCGGTCATGAGCTACGCCGTGAAGTACGCCAGCGCCTACTACGGCCCCTTCCGCGACGCGGCCGGCAGCACCCCCAGCGTCGGCAACCGCGCCACCTACCAGATGGACCCCGCCGGCGGCTACCGTGAGGCGCTGCGCGAGGCCCGCCTGGACGCCGAACAGGGCGCCGACACCCTGATGGTCAAACCCGCCCTGGCGTACCTGGACGTCCTGAACCTCCTCAAGCGCGAGTTCGACCTGCCGGTCGTGGCCTACAACGTCAGCGGCGAGTACTCGCTGATCAAGGCCGCCGCCGCCGCCGGCTTCATGGACGAGCGCCGCACCGTCCTGGAAACCCTGACCGGGATGCGCCGCGCCGGGGCCGACGCCATCATCACCTACCACGCGCTGGACGCCGCCCGCTGGCTCTCCGAGCAGGTCATCCTGTGAGAGCGAATCGAGAAGGGCGAGGGGCCGCCCCTGAAACGGTGGCCCACAGAGGCCGCGCGTGACCAGCGCCGCCAACCCCATCCGCGTGGACTGGATTCCCACGGGGTTGTGGCCGGGCCGCCTGGGCCTGACCTTCGCGCCTGGCAAGAAGGGCGGCAGCGTGTACCAGCCGGGCGTCACCCACGACCGCAGCGTCACGGGGGACATGCGGACCCTCGCGCAGCAGGGCACGACCGTCCTCGCGCCGCTCATCGAGGACTTCGAGTTCGACCTGCTCGGCATGGACGGTTACCACGACGCCGCCTCCGAGTACAGCATCGAGGTCGCCCCGTACCCCATCCCGGACGGGCACGCGCCGCACGACCCACGTGATTTCGCCGCGTACGTGGACGAACTCATGACCCACCTGCTTGACGGGCGCAGCGTCGTCGTGCACTGCCGCGGCGGGCTGGGCCGCGCGGGCCTGACCGCCGCGTGCCTGCTCGTGCAGGGCGGCCTGAACGCCGACGACGCCATCGCCCTGGTCCGCGAGACCCGCAGCCCGCACGCCATCGAGACGGAGGCGCAGGAACGCTTCATTCACGACTTCGCCCGCTGACCCGACCCGTCCCAGGGAGGCCCCACCATGATCACCGTCGCCAACCGCATCTACGTGAACCCCGAGTACCATGACGCCTTCGAGGCACGCTTTCGCGAGCGGGCCGGACTGGTGGACGGCATGCCCGGCTTCATCGCCAACCACGTCCTGCGCCCCACCCGGGACGGCGATCCGTTCGTGGTCCTGACCTTCTGGGAGTCCCGCGAGGCTTTCGAGGCCTGGACGACCAGCGACGCCTTCCGGCAGGGGCACGCCCGCAGCGGCACCCTCCCGAAGGACGCCTTCAGCGGCCCGAACGTGCTGGAACTCCACGAGGTCGTCGCCCGCTGACCGGCACCGGCAGGACTAGACTGGGCGCATGAAGCCTCTTGCCCTGCTCGGCGCGGCCCTGCTCGCCTCCGTCCTCGGCGCGTGCGCGCCGGCCGTGACCGCCCCGCAGACCGGACGGATCGTGAACGCCCGCACGGGCGAGGAGGGCGCCGTGACCTTCACGCGCGGCACCCTCACGCCGCGCCTGGGTGACCCGTTCGCGCCGGACAACGCAACCATCCGCATCGGCGGGCGCACCTACACGGGCCGCACGTACCTGATCGGGGGCGGCGCGCTGCCCGGCGGACTGGGCTTCAGCGTGGCCGTCGGCGCGGGCAGTGGCAGCGACGGCAGCGCCTTCACAGGTGGCAGCACCCGCGTCGAGGGCGGCCGCCCCGTTCCCGCCTTCACCGGGAACCTGATCGCCCGCGCGGAGGGTGCCCCGCCCGCCCTGCTGACCTGCACCCTGACGGTGGACGCGCAGGAACGGGGCATCGGCGAGTGCTTCGACGGGGCGGGCACCCGCTACGCCCTGCAGTTCTGAACGTGCCGGTGGGGGAGAGGCCGCGCGTGGTGTGCCTGTGCGGCAGCGTGCGTTTCCTGGCCGAGTTCGACGCGGCGTCCCTGTCGGAGACGCTGGCGGGGCGGATCGTCCTGGGTGTCGGCAGTCACCGGCAGCGGGACGAGGACGCCCTGGCGCACCTGAGCAGCGCCGAACGCGAGGCTGCCCTGGAGCGTCTGGGCGAGCTGCACCTGCGCAAGATCGACCTCGCGGACGAGGTGCTGGTCATCAACCCCGGCGGGTACGTGGGGGAGTCCACCCGCCGGGAGATCGCGTACGCCCGGCAGACCGGGAAAGCGGTGCGGAGTCTCGAACCTCTGATGGTGTAGGCGGTCAGGCGAGCAGGCTGACCGCCGGATGCCGCACGCCCGCCACGCGCAGGGTCAGGCGGTCGTCGGGCGTGGCAGTGGGGCGGGCGACCTCGCGCAGCACGTATGCCGGGTCGCCGCGCAGGTCCAGGGTGCGCAGGATGGCCGCGAGGTTCAGCAGGATCAGGCCCTCCGCCATGCCACTGCCCGCGCAGATGTGGGTACCCAGCCCGAACGGCGCGAAGGCCCCGGGGCGGCGGTGCTCCATCCGGCCCGGCGCGAAGCGCCCTGGGTCGAAGGTGCCTGCGTCCGGGAAGCACTCGTCCAGCCCGTGCGGGACGGTCGTGCCGACGATCACCTGCCGACCCTGCGGCACGCGGTACCCCGCGAACTCGAAGTCCTGCGTGACGGTGCGGGTCAGGGCGGGCGCGATGGGATGCAGGCGCAGGCACTCCAGCACGAAGCGGTGCAGGTGCGGCAGGCGGCCCAGGGCCTCCATGCTGGGCGGGCCGTCCCGGAACGCCTCGTCGGCCTCGGCGATCAGGGCGGGCACCAGTTCCGGGTGCCGCCCCACTCGGTACAGCACGAACGCCAGGGTGTTCGCGGCGGTGTCCATGCCCGCGATGAACGCCCCGATGGCCGCCATGCGCAGGTCCAGGTCCGACCAGAAGGCCGGGTCGGCCGCCTGCGCGGTCAGCAGGTCGTCGATCAGGTCCGGTTCGCGCCCTGCCTGTTCCGGGGTGGCGCGGCGGTGCTCGTCGATCAGCGTCTCCACCATCGCCAGCGAGCGGGCCCGCGCCCGGCGGAACCCGGGCAGCGTCTCGGTCAGGCGGGGCCGCTGCCCGGTCACGCGCACCATCAGGGTGGTCTGCACGAACGTCAGCAGGTCGTTCAGGTAGGGTCGGGCCGCGCCGTTCACCACCACGCGTGCCAGCTGCTCGGTGATCACCGCCTTGCAGAACGCCGCGACCGGCAGGTCATCCCCCGCCCGCAGCGGCGCCAGATCCTCCGCCACGACCGAGAGTGCCCGGCGCAGGTTCGCGCCCAGGTACGAGCGGGTGTACGTGCGGCCCTCCACCCGCCGGAACGCGCGGTGCTCCGGGCCGTCCACGCTGATCAGCGAGCGCTGCACGCCGAACGCCTGATCGTTCGGTCGCCACGCCTCCAGCGAGCGCAGCACCCGGCTGGATTCCTTCATGGCCCACACGTTCGCCTCGGGCCCGGCCAGCACGGTGAAGGTGCGGCCCAGGCCGGTCACGTTGAACACCGGGCCGTGCTCGCGGTACGCGCCGGTCAGGAAGGCGCGCAGCCGGTGCGGGAACAGCTGCGTGACGCTCCCGATCACGGGCGGGCCGGGCACGGTGGGAATGACGCGCGGGGAGGACGGCAGGGGCAGGGCGTCGGTCATGATTCACGGTACACTCCCGCACCGCCCACGAAAAAGCCCCGCCGGCCGTCGGGCGGGGCGGGGCTTTCAGGGGCTTGGGGGTTACGCCTGGCCGTACATCACGGCGCGTTTGACTTCCTCGATCAGCTGCGTGATCGGGATGTCGCGCGGGCAGGCTTCCGTGCAGTTGTAGGCGGTGCGGCAGCGCCACACGCCGGTGTTCTGGTTCATGATGCCCAGGCGCTGCTGCGTGGCCTCGTCGCGGGTGTCGAAGATGAAGCGGTGCGCCTGCACGATCGCGGCGGGGCCCAGGTACGAGCCGTTCACCCAGAAGATCGGGCAGGAGGTGGTGCAGCAGGCGCACAGGATGCAGTTGCTGGAGTGCGCCATGCGTTCGGCCTCTTCCTCGGACTGGATGCGCTCGGCGGCGGGGGCCGGGGACTCGTTGATGAAGTACGGCATGATCGCCTTGTACGAGTCGAAGAACGGCTCCATGTCGACGAGCAGGTCCTTCTCGACCTTCAGGCCGCGGATGGGTTCCACGGTGATGGTCCCGCCGCTCTTGGCGACGTCGCGGACCAGGGTCTTGCAGGCGAGGCGGTTGCGGCCGTTGATGAGCATGGCGTCGCTGCCGCAGATGCCGTGCATGCAGGAGCGGCGGAACGTCAGGCTGGGCTCGAGGTACCACTTGATGTGGTTGATGACGTCCAGCACGCGGTCCCCGGCCTGGGCTTCCACGTCGTACGTCGTCCAGTACGCCTTCTTGTCCTTTTCGGGGTCGAAGCGCAGGACTTTGACTTTCAGTTGCAGCATGGGCACGCTCGCGCTGACGGGCGCGCTGCTGGCTTGTGCATGGGTCTGGGTCATGGAGATTCCTTCCGCCGCGTCAGTACACGCGGGGTTTGGGTTCGAAGGCGCGCGTGAAGCCTTTCAGCGCCACGGGCTTGTACCCGATGATGACGTCGTCGGCCTTGTTCAGGTTCTTGTACGCCATGGTGTGCTTCAGCCACTCCGCGTCGTTGCGCTCGGTGAAGTCCTCGCGGTCGTGCGCGCCGCGCGACTCGGTGCGGTTCAGCGCACTGGCGGTCATGGCCTCGGCGCAGTCGAGCATGAAGCCCAGTTCCATCGCCTCGATCAGCTCGCTGTTGTAGCGGCGGCTCGGGTCGGAGACCGTCACGCCCTGGTAGCGGGCCTTGAGTTCCTTGATGATGTCGACCTGCGCGGCCATGTCCTTCCCGTTACGGAAGATGCCCACGTTGTTCATCATGGATTCCTGGAGTTCCTTGCGGATCGCGGCGGCGTTTTCCTTGCCGCTGCCGTTGCGCAGGCGCTCGAACAGGTCCACGCTCTCGCGCTGGGCGTCCTCGGTTTCGGGTATGTCGGGGTACTCGACCTGACGGGCGTACTTCGCGGCGGCGATCCCGGCGCGGCGGCCGAACACCACGAGGTCCCCGAGGCTGTTCGTGCCCAGGCGGTTGGCGCCGTGCAGCGACACGCAGGCCTGCTCGCCGGCCGCGTACAGCCCTTCCACGGTGCCGCCGGACCCGTCACTGAGGCACAGGCCGTCGAGGTTCGTGGGAATGCCGCCCATCGCGTAGTGCGCGGTCGGCTGGATCGGTACGAGGTCCTTGACGGGGTCCATGCCCAGGTACGTGCGGGCCAGGTCGGTGATCTCGGCCAGTTTGCCCTCGATCACTTCACGCGGCAGGTGCGTCAGGTCGATGTTGACGGCGTCCTTGTCGCGGCCCACGCCGCGGCCCTCGCGGATCTCGGTGATGATGCTGCGCGACACGATGTCACGCGGCGCGAGGTCCTTGATGGTCGGCGCGTAGCGTTCCATGAAGCGTTCGCCGCTGTCGTTGCGCAGGATGCCGCCCTCGCCGCGGATGCCTTCCGTGACCAGGATGCCCAGCTTCGCCAGACCGGTCGGGTGGAACTGGTAGAACTCCATGTCCTCCAGCGGCAGGCCCTTGCGGTAGTAGATGCTCATCAGGTCGCCCGTCAGGGTCAGGGCGTTCGAGGTGATCTTGAACACGCGCCCGTAGCCGCCCGCCGCGAGAATCACGGCCTTCGCGTGGAAGGTGTGCAGCTCGCCGGTCGAGAGCTCGTACGCCACGAGGCCCTGGCAGCGGCCGTCCTCGATCAGCAGGTCCGTGACGTGGAACTCGTTGAAGAACGTCGTCCCCGCCTTCACGTTCTGTTGGTAGAGGGTCTGCAGGATCATGTGACCCGTGCGGTCCTTGGCGTAGCAGGAGCGCTCGACGGCGGCCTTGCCGAAGTCACGGGTGTGCCCGCCGAATTTGCGCTGCGCGATCTTGCCTTCGGGCGTGCGCGAGAACGGCAGGCCCATGTGCTCGAGCTCGTACACGGCGTCGATGATGTCCTTGGCGAACACCTCGGCGGCGTCCTGGTCGGTCAGGTAGTCGCCGCCCTTGACGGTGTCGAACATGTGCCATTCCCAGTGGTCTTCCTGCACGTTCCCGAGCGCCGCGCCGATCCCGCCCTGCGCCGCGCCGGTGTGCGACCGCGTGGGGTACAGCTTGCTGATGCAGGCCACGCTCACGTTGCCTTTCGCGGCGTACAGCGCCGCCATCAGGCCCGCGCCGCCCGCACCCACCACCAGAACGTCATAACGATGATGCATAGTCAACTTCCTTTACCGGCTGCGCCGAATGGCGGTAGCCCAGAACAAGAACTCAGATGGAGAACAGGCCCACCGTGCCGAACGCGAACAGCAGCGCGATGACGGTGTAGAACACGCCTTTCACCCACGCGCGGTTCGGGCGGCTGCGCACGTAGTCCTCGATGGAGTACCGCGCGCCGTTCGCGCCGTGCAGCAGCGACAGGGCCAGGATCAGCCAGTCGTAGAACTTCCACGCGGGGTTCGCGAGCTTGTTCACGACCGCGTCGAAGGTCGCGTCGGACTCACTGACCTGGATGAACGTCATGTAGATGTGTCCCAGGATCAGGAACACCAGGATCAGGCCGCTGATCCGCATGAAGATCCACCAGTTCAGTTCGGCGTTGCTGTGCGCCTGCTGACGCGCGTCCGTGAAGGTCCGGGCACGGATCATCAGTACCCCCCCACCAGACGCGGGTACAGCGTCCACGCCGCGCCGATGAAGGACAGCACGCTGATGGCCAGCACGCCGTACCACATCTGCCGCTGGTACGCCACGCCGAAGCCCGTGAAGTCCATCACGATGATGCGCAGCCCGTTGAACGCGTGGTACACCACGCCCGCCGTCACGAACAGCAGCCCGATCCGGAACGGCCACAGGTCATAGGTCTCGTGAATCGCCATGTAGAAGCGCTCACCGAATATGAACGACCCGATGCTGAACACGTGCAGCATCAGGTAAGCCAGAATTGCCAGCCCCGACAGGCGGTGAAGCAGGAAGGCCCACTGCCCCTCTCTTCCTCGGTACATCCAAACCTCCTCGACGTCTCAGCCCCGTCTCGCCAACACACTAGGGCGAACGTTATGCCGTGTGGGTGACCATTCACACCACGCTTTCAGACAGCAGACAGGATACCACCCGAGCGGTAAGCCGCGCCCCCACCCGGCCCGACCGCCGGAACGCCCCGATGTCACCGCGTGGGGGGCACGCAGGCGCTACCCTGGGCCGCATGACCGGCCCGAAGAAAGAAACGTCCAAAGACCTCACCGTAGAGGCCGAGTTCCTCCGCAAGATGGTGCTGGGCATCCTCAGCACCCTGGAAGGCAAGGGCCTGCTGAGTTCCCAGGAGGTCGACGGCATCATCCGCGCCGCCCGTCAGGCCGCCACGCCCCCCGCCCCGAAACGCCTGGGCGGGCCCGCCGCGACGACCCAGTGGGTGCGGCCCGGGCAGGCGCACCAGCCGCTGGACCGCACGACGCCGGTGGCTATCCCCAACGTGCAGCGCAGCGCCCCGGCCGCCCCGGCGCCTGCAACCGAGCCGGATCAGAAACCCCCCGTGATCGACTTCGATCTGCAGTGAGGCCGGCGCCGGGACAGAGGGTCATCCCTGTCCCGGCCCTGACGGCTACTTCTTCTGTTCGGCCCGCCGGCGCAGTTCGCTGGCCAGGTCGCTGAAGTCCTGCGCGGTGGGCAGCACCTTCTTGGCGTCCCGCTTGGCTTCCTGAATGACCTGCACCTGGCCCTGACGGCTGTCGGGCAGGCCGTGGGTGCGGCGCTCGAAATAGTTCTGCGCGAGCCGGCCCAGCGCGAAGGTCCAGCCGTACACGGCGGGCGCGATGATCAGGCCGCCGATGACCGGCAGGGCCAGCTTGGCGAGCCCGCGCATGACCTGCCGCGCGGCGATGCCGTACGCGACGGTCACGCCGAGTTCCCGCGCGATCTCCATGGCCCGTTCGGGGCTGAGGTCGTAGCCGTAGATCTTGCCGATGTGCAGCACCATCTTGGCCTGCACCGGCGTGATGAGCAGGATGTCGGCGAAGGGAATGGGTTCGACACTGATCGCGCCGGCGAGCAGCGCCGCACTCTTGATCACGTCCTCGGTGTTCTCTTCACGGCTCAGGTGGGGGTCGACGTCGAAATTGAAGTTGTCGAGCACCTGTTTCACGAGCGGGGGCAGCATGATCCGGAGTGTACTGCGCCGCCTGCGCGCCGGGTGAGGCGGACGCTGGGTCCGGGTTTACCTTCTGCGCCGCACGGGGGCCGGCGGGCCGCCATAGAAAAAGAGCGCGCCCAGGGGGGGAGGTGGCGCGCCCGTTCGGAGGGAAGGATGAGGGTGTGTTGGTCACCACTCGCCTTTCATGGTAGGAGGTGAAACTTGCAGAATCCTGACATTCAGGTCAGCCCGGTCGGGGGCCTTCTGTCACGGCCGCCTCATCTGGCCCGGTGTTCCTTCAGGTTGCCGGAGCCTGACCTCTGGCCGCTCAGCGTTTCCAGCGCACGCCCTCCTTGGTGTCCTCAACGGTGACCCCCACCTTCGTGAGGGTGTCACGCAGTTCGTCGGCCTCGGCGTACTGCTTGTTCAGGCGGTAGTTCTGCCGGGCCTTCAGAACCAGGTCCATCAGGGCGCTGACGACCTGCGAGTCGTCGCTCTGCGCGGGGCCGCTGCCGCCCGCGAAGAGCCCCAGCACCTCGCCGCCCAGGTCACGGTAGGCGCGCTGGGCGGCCTCCAGCGTGCCGCGCGGCACCTCGCCGGTGTTCATCGCGGCGTTCAGGTCGGTGGTCAGCCCGAACAGCGCCGCGACGGCCTTGGGCGTGTTGAAGTCGTCGCGCAGGGCGTCCTCGAACGCCTGGACGTGCGCGGCGATCTTCGCGTCCAGTGCGGCGTTCTGCCCGGCGGGTGCTCCCTGGAGGCGGCGCTCGACCTCGTGCAGCGCCTCGGTCAGGCGGCGGTAGCCGCTGCGGGCGGCCTCGAAGGCCGCGTCGCTGAACTCGGTGATGGAGCGGTAGTGGCTGCCCACCAGCAGGAAGCGCACCACCATCGCGTCGTGCTGCGCCAGGACGTCCTGGATGGTCAGGAAGTTGCCCTTGCTCTTGCTCATCTTCTCGCCGCCGATGGTCAGCATGTTGTTGTGCATCCAGTAGCGCGCGAAGGCGTGCCCGGCGGCCTCGGCCTGCGCGATCTCGGCCTCGTGGTGCGGGAACTGCAGGTCCAGGCCGCCGCCGTGGATGTCGAAGCCCTCCCCGAGGTACTTCAGGCTCATCGCCGAGCACTCGATGTGCCAGCCGGGAAAGCCCACGCCCCAGGGCGACTCCCAGCGCATGATGTGGCCGGGCTCGGCGTTCTTCCACAGCGCGAAGTCACGCGGGTCACGTTTCTCCTCGCGCACCGCCTCGCGCACGCCTTCCTCCTGATCGTCCAGCTTGCGGCCCGACAGCTTGCCGTACTGCGGCCAGGAGCGCACGTCGAAGTACACGCTGCCCGCCGACTCGTAGGCGTGCCCGCGCGCGATGAGTTCCTCGATCAGCGCGATCTGCTCGCCGATGTGCCCGGTCGCGCGGGGGTTGATGCTGGGCTTGAGGACGTTCAGGGCCTCCATGTCCTTCACGAACGACCACATGTACTTGTCCGCGACCTCCATGGGTTCGAGCTGTTCCAGGCGGGCGCGGGCGAGCATCTTGTCCTCACCGTCGTCGGAGTCGTTCTGGAGGTGGCCCACGTCGGTGATGTTCGCCACGTACCGCACCTTGTACCCGAAGTGCGTGAACGCCCGGCGGATCACGTCGAACGCCACCTCCTTCTTCGCGTGACCCAGGTGCGCGTCGCTGTACACGGTCGGGCCGCACAGGTACATGCCCACCCGGCCCGGCGTGGTCGGCGTAAACGTCACCTTCTGGCGGGTCAGGGTGTCGTACAGGACAATGTTCGGATCGGGCAGGCGGGGTTCGGGACGCTGGGTCATGGGGTCTCCTCGTTCAGTTGGCAATAAAAAGACCGCGCCACATAGATCAGGGGCGCGGTCACGGACGCTGGGCTGCGCGTGGGCCGCTAGCGGAGGCAACACAGGGTCGTCATGCGCATCAATGTAGCAGAGAAGCCCCGCCCGGCAACGCGGCCGCCGGTTCCGGCGCCGGCACGTGGGGCCGGTGCAGCGCCGCGAGCAGCGCGTCCGTGAACGCCCGGATCACCGGCAGGTTCGCGCGGTGCGGCAGGGTCGCCAGCGCCAGCGGCCGCATCAGCCGCTCGGGCAGGGGCAGGGCCACCAGCCCCTCGGGCAGCGGTTCCAGCGCCAGGCGGGGCATCACGCTGACGCCCAGCCCGTGCGCGACCATGCCCAGGATCACGCTGTCCTCGCCGATCTCGGTCACGCGCCCCGGCTGCACGCCGCAGCGGCGCAGGTACCCCATCACCCGCAGGTTGCACGAATTCGGTCCCGGGGCCAGCAGCAGCGGCCCCTGGAGGTCCTCTGGCGTGACCGGGTGCGAGCCGCGCCGGGCGGGGGCTACGAAGAGGTACTCGTCCATGACGAGCGGGGTCAGGCGCAGGTCGGTCCAGTTCTCCTCGATCACGATGGCGGCGTCCGCCTGCCCGCGCCGCACGAGTTCCTGACCGCCGCCCTCCGTCTCGCCGTCCATCAGGCGGACAGTCACGCCCGGATGCTGCGCCCGGAACGCCGCCAGCGCGGGCGGCAGCAGGTGCGTGGCGGTCGAGCGGAAAGACGCCACCCGCAGTACGCCGCGCAGCTGCGTGTCCTCCTGCGCGGCCAGCAGCGCGTCGCCTGCCGCCTGCACCGCCGTGCGGGCGTGCGTCAGCATCCGCTCGCCCGCCGGAGTCGGGACCGTCCCGGTGCGCCCCCGGCGCAGCAGAGGCCGCCCCGCCAGCGCCTCCAGTTTGCTGATCGCCTCGCTGAGGGTCGACTGCGACACGCCCAGCTCCGCCGCCGCCTCGCTGAAGCCCCCGGCGTCCGCCACCGCCAGCAGGGCGCGCAGCTGCGCCAGCGACGGCAGGCCGACTGAGGTGGGGCGCACGGAGGTCATACCCCAGTGTAGGCCCCACCCATCCCACCAGGCATCGGGAAAACCGATGCAAGGGCGCAGCGGCAGCGTCCCCCCCGATGGTCAGGCCGCCCTGCACAGGCGCACGCTGGAGACATCACCGGCCACCCCCGGCCGCGCCCCCCACGAGGTCCCCCCATGACTGCCACCCTGCGCCCCACGGCCCGCTTCCCCCTCGCCCCCGACCTCCAGCCTGTCACCCGGCAGCCCGCTCCCGCCGCCCCCCAGCCCGACCTGCCCCTGTACAGCCTGGAAGTCATCGCCCCCAGCGGACAGGCCCCGCAGCTCGACGGCTGGACGGTGCAGAGCTGGCCCGTCGCCAGTCTCGGTGACCTCACCCTCCAGGCCCGCCCCCAGCACGCCGCCACCCCGGACGACCTGCGCGCCGCGCTGCGCGCCGCCGGCTACACCCCCCTGGGTCCCGTCCGCACCCACCGCTGACCCCCACCATCAGGGGAGGTCCGCATCGGTGAACGTCACGTCACGCCCGCCTTGACCACCTCATCACAACGCGGCAGGATACTGGGCGGCATGGACGGCGGCGCACTCCCCACCCCCCACCCGACCGGCGCACCCGCGACCGGCCCGGTGGCCACCATCACCGCGCGCTTCCTGCGGATGCTCAGCATCACCTTAGAGCAGCTCGACGCTGTCCGGGACGCGAACGAACGCGCCGAATTCGCCGGGCTCACCGCCCGCGCCGAACGCCTCGAAGCCGAGACCGACGCCCTGGAACGCGAACTGGAGGACCTGTGCCTCCAGGCCTTCGCCACCCCCCTGACCGAGGCCGACCTCGCGTTCCACCTGATGGTCTTCCGCAGCCTGACGAACCTCGAGCGTGTGGGCGACTACGCCTTCAACGTCGCCCGCGACCTGGAGA
Source organism: Deinococcus actinosclerus (assembly GCF_001507665.1). Lineage (NCBI taxonomy): Bacteria > Thermotogati > Deinococcota > Deinococci > Deinococcales > Deinococcaceae > Deinococcus > Deinococcus actinosclerus. The sequence continues at coordinate 1,215,368 of NZ_CP013910.1, forward strand.
CCTTCGCGCCCCGCACCCGCAGCGCCACCCTCCAGGACGCCCTGCCCCTCGTGCGACTCCTGACGCAGATGCTCGAACGGCTCTCGTACGCCTTCGCGGAACGCGACCTGCATGCTGCCCGCGAGGTCATGCGCCTGGACTTCGAACAGGTGGACGCCCTGTACGAACAGATGCAGCGCGCCAGCCTCACCCGCCTGCTCGAACGGCCCGAGGACACCGACGTCGCCCTGACCGCCGGCCGCATGGCCCGCAACCTCGAACGGCTCGGCGACCACCTCGTGAACGTCGCCGAACGCCTCGAACACATCATCCTGCGCGCCAGCTGACGCCATAGATAAGGGGAGCCCCGGTCATATGCGGCCGGGGCTCCTGCTGAACTGACCTGGGTCAGGCGACCGGCGCGACCCTGTCCGTGTGAATCGCGCGTTCCTCGCGCGTGCCGCCCTTCAGGAGCGGCATGACCAGTTCCCCGAAGCGGCGCGCTTCCTCCAGGTGCGGGTAGCCGCTGAAGATGAACGAGCTGAAGCCCATGTCCTCGTAGCGGCGGATCTTCGCGGCCACCTGCTGCGGATCGCCGACGATGGCGACGCCCACGCCGCTGCGGGCCATGCCGACGCCCGCCCACAGGCCGGGTTCGACCATCAGGTCCGCGTCCAGGCCCTTCATCATGTCGATCTGGCGTTTCTGGCCCACGCCGTCCACGTGCGCGTGACTCGCCACGAACGCCGCCCGCACGTCCGGGTCCACGCGGCTGATCAGCCGCTCGGCCGCCTCGCGGGCCTCGGCTTCCGTTTCGCGGACGATCACGTGCGTGCGCAGCCCGTAGCGCAGCGGGCGGCCCGTCTGCGCCTCCAACGCCCGCATCTGCGCCAGCCGCTCGGCAAGCATGTCCTCCCGCTCGCCCCACATCAGGTACACGTCCGCCAGATCCGCCGCGATTCCCTGCGCCACCGGGGACGCCCCGCCGAAGTACAGCGGAATCGGCTGCACGGGCGCCGGGTCCAGCACCGCGTTCTCGAAGGCGTACAGGTCGCTGCTGAACGACTGCGGCGGCGGCGCCGTCCACAGCTGCCGCAGGATCTGCATGAACTCCCGCGTGCGCTCGTACCGCTTGCCGTGATCCTCACGGTCGCCGTACATGGCGTTCTCGGCGGGGCTGCTGCCGGTCACGATGTTCACCCGCACCCGCCCCGGGAACAGGTTCTGCAGCGTCGCGAGCATCTTCGCGTACATCGCCGGGTGGAACATCCCGGGCCGCACCGCGATCAGCAGCGCCGGATCGGTCGGCGCGCTGCGCGCCAGGGCCGCCACCGCCGCCGTGTAGTTCTCGTGCTCACTGTGGTAGTTCGTGGCGGTCAGCAGCGCCTCGAAGCCCGCCTCGCCCGCCGTGCTGATCAGCGACTGCAGGTACGCCAGGGTCGGCTTACGCGGCGGTTTCTCCTTCGTGCCGATGAACTCGCCGTCACGCGACAGATGAAGAAACCACAGAAATTCGGACTGGGAAGGATTGGTCATAGGTCACCTGAAGGGGAGGGCAGTGGGGAAGGTTCCATCAACCATGAACCATCAACCGTCTACGCCTTGACGCCGCCTGCGGTGAGGCCCGCGACGAAGCGGCGCTGGAAGATGGCGATCAAGAGCACGAGGGGCACGGTGGCGACGACGACGGCGGCGGCGATCAGCGGCCAGGGGAACGCGAATTCGCCCTGGTAGAGGGTCACGCCGACGGATACGGTGCGCATGGAGAGTTTGGTGTTGAAGCTCAGGGCGAGCAGGAATTCATTCCAGGAGTTCACGAACACCAGCAGCGCGGCCGTGACGACGCCGGGCGTCGAGAGCGGCAGGACGACGCGGGTGAGCGCGCCGACGCGGGTGGTGCCGTCCACCATGGCGGCTGCCTCGAGGTCGCGGGGGATGGCGCTGAAGAACGCCACGAGCGTCAGGATGCCGATGGGGAGGCTCAGGGCGGCGTAGGGGAGGATTAGCGCGGGGTAGGTGTTCAGCAGGTTCGCGCCGCGCATCAGGCGGAACATGGGCACGAGCAGGCTGACGACCGGGAGCATGCTGAACGTGACCACGGCGGTCATGAGCAGCCCGCGTCCGCGCAGGTTCAATCGGGCCAGGGCGTATGCGGCGGGCACGGCGGCGGCGATGCACAGCACGGTGCTCAGGAGGCTGACGGTCAGGGAGTTCAGGAAGAACTGCGCGAACGGCTGCTCGCTGAACACCCGGGCGTAGTTGCTGAAGTCCAGCTTCGACGGGAGGTACTGCACCGGGAACTTCTGGAGTTCCCCCTCGGATTTCAGGCTGGTGAGCACCATCCAGATGAACGGGAAGAACCCGCCGACGATCAGCGCGGCCAGCGCGGCGTACCGCCCGGCGCGTTGCGCGGGCGTAAGGCGCTGGGGGCTGGTGTCGCCGCTCACGAGTTGCCTCCGTCCCGCACGAAGCGGACGTACACGGCGGTCACGGCCAGACTCAGGGCGAACAGCGCCACGCTGAGCGCGGCGGCGTACCCGAAGTCCAGGAACTCGATGCCCGTGCGGTAGATCTACACGCCGAGCGTCTCCAGCAGCCCCTGCGCGGGTGCCTGCTGGATGAACGTGTAGGGAATGTCGAAGACCTGCACGGCGCTGATGGTGCGGAAGATGAACGCCACGGCGAGGCTGGGGGCCAGCAGCGGCAGGATCACCCGGAAGAACGTCTGGGTGGGGGTCGCGCCGTCCACCTGCGCCGCCTCGATCATCTCCTTCGGGATGCCCTGCAGGCCGCCCAGGACGATCAGCGCGACGAAGGAACTCGTCTTCCAGACGATGGTGAGGACCATCGCCAGGACGCTCAGGCCGGGCGTGCTGAGCCAGCGCAGCGGCTCCTGAATGAAGCCCGCGCGCACCAGCAGGTCGTTGAACACGCCGTACTGCGCGTTGAACAGCCACGCGAAGATCAGGCCCGTGATGACCGGCGGCATCGCCCACGGCAGCAGCAGGGCCACGCGGGCCACGTCCCGCGCGCGGCTGGGCAGATGCGCGGCCAGCGCCATGGGCACGCCCACCAGGAACGACCCGCCGACCGTCAGCACGCCGAAGAACAGCGTGTTGCGCAGCGCCGCGCCGAAGCGGGCGTCGCCGAGCATCTGCGCGTACTGCTTGAGGCCCACGAAGCCCTGAAGCCACGGTTCGGTCAGCTTGTTCAGGTACAGGCTGTCGCGGAAGGTGGTCAGCATCGGGAACAGCAGCACGCCCAGCAGCAGCGCCGCCGCCGGGAGCAGCAGGAAGAAGGCCAGCAGGCCCTCGCCGGGTTCACGGCGAACCCGGCGGGAAGGGGAATTCAGGGGTGGGGTCACTTCAGCAGGGGTTCCAGGTCACGCTTCATGTCGTTCAGGGCGGCGTCCACGCTCTTGCTGCCCGCGACGGCGGCCGAGACGTTGTTGCGGATGATCTCGCTGACGCGCGGGTAGGCGGACGTGACGGGACGCGGGCGGGCCTTGGTGACGATGGGGTACAGCGCCTTGAAGTGCGGGTTGGCGGTCAGCACGGCCTTGTCGTTGTAGAGGCTCTTGCGCACGGGCAGGTAGGCGCCCTTGACGGCCATTTCCTTCTGCACGTCACTGCTGGCCATGAACTGCAGGAGTTTCACGGCCGTGGCCTTGTTGCGGCTGTAGGCGTTCAGGCCCCATTCCCAGCCGCCGGTGCAGGTGGCGGTGGCGTTCTTCCCGAAGGCCGGGAGCGCGGCGACGCCCACGTCGCCCTTGACCCTGGTGGGCTGGGGGCTGTTGCCCTGGAAGTGCGCCCAGGCGTAACTCCAGTTCAGGCCGAACAGGACGTTCCCGGCCTGGAACTGCTGGCGGGAGTCGTCGGTCTTCATCTCGGCGCTGGCGGCGGGGGCCAGCTTGGTCTTCACGGCGTTCACGAGGAAGCCCAGGCCCTGCTTGGCGGCGGGGCCCGTGACGTCGCCCACGCTGCCGCCGCCGGTCCAGGTCATCTCCAGGAAGTTGCACACGGTGCCCTCGATGGGCGCGCCCTGGAAGTTGAAGCCCTGGAGGGTGCCGCCCTCGGCTTTCTGGATGCGCGCGGCGGTCGCGGCGAGTTCATCCCAGGTCTTGGGGACCTTGGCCTTGTACTTCTCGAGCAGGTCCTTGCGGTAGTACAGGAACTGCGCGTCGGTGAAGGCGGGCATGGCGTACAGCTTGCCGCCCACGCTGGCGGCGGCGACCGGGCCGGGCAGGAAGGCTTTCAGGTACGTGTCCTTGCTGGGCAGGTACGCGTCGAGCGGTTCGGCCCAGCCGGCGGCGGCGAAGGTGGCGGTGCGGACCACGTCGATCAGGAAGAGGTCGAGGGTGTTGTCCTTGGCGGCCAGCACGGTGGTGAGGTACTGGTTCTGCGCTTCGCTGGTGGCGCCGCCGGTCTCGATCTTGATCCTGACGTTGGGGTTCTGTTTCTCGAAGCGGTCGAAGATGGGCTGGAAGATCTCGGGGCGCTGCTGGCTGCCCATGAAGACGGTCAGGGTGGTGGCGGCGTGGGCGCTGCCGAGCGCGGCGAGGGCCAGGGTGGCGGTCAGGGTGAGTCGGGTACGCATGGGAACCTCCGGAAAAAGTGGACTTGTTTTATCAACTAATGCACCGCTGTTCCAGTCGCCACCGGCGACGCTGTACAGACCACGGACTGAAGACCCCACCAGCATGGCACGCCCGCTCCCGGTGCGCCAATTGGCTTACCGCTGCGCCAGAGGGGCGCCGTACACTCCGGAACGTGACCACAACCGAGATGCCCCGCTGGCGCACCGACGACCTGTACGCCAGCCTGAACGACCCGCAGCTGGAGCGCGACCTGAGCACCCTGGGCCAGGACGTGCAGGCCCTGGAGGCCCTGTTCGACGCCCACGCCGTGCGCGTCGGATCGCCCGTCACCCCAGGCGCGGTGGACGCGGTGATGGGCGACCTGAACGCCGTCCTGACACGCCTGGGCCGCCTGCGCGCCTACGTGTACGCCTTCGTGACCACCGACAGCCGCGACGAGGCGGCGCAGGCCCGCATGGCCGCCCTGACCACCCTGAGCCTCCCGCTGGGGCCGCTGGGTTCGCGCCTGACCGCTTGGCTGGGCGGCCTGGACGACGCGGCCCTGACCGACCTGCTGGACCAGAGTGCCGCCGCCCGCGCGCACGAACATCGCCTGCGCCGCGCAGCGCAGCTCGCCCGCTACCAGATGACCCCCCCGAGGAGGATCTCGCCGCCCGGCTGCACCCCGCCAGCGGCGGCGGCTGGAGCAAGCTGCACGGCAACGTGTCCAGCACCCTGTCGGGCGAGTACCGCGGCCAGTCCCTGCCCGTGACCGCCCTGCGCGCCCTGGCCAGTGACCCCGACGCAGGCGTGCGCGAGGACGCCTTCCACGCCGAGATCGCCGCCTGGAAGACCCAGGAGACCGTGTTCGCCGCCTGCATGAACGGCGTGAAAGGGGAGGAGGGCACGCTGGCTGCCCGGCGCGGCTTCACGGACGTCGTCGCGCCCAGCCTCCTGAGCAACGGCATCGACCGCGAGACGCTGGACGCCATGCAGGCCGCCGTGATCCGCGCCCTGCCCGACTTCCGCCGCTACTTCCGCGCCAAGGCCCACCACCTCGGCAAGGCTCAGCTGGACTGGTGGGACCTGTTCGCCCCGGTGGGAAGAAGCGACACCCACTGGGACTACGCCGCTGGCGAGGCGTTCGTGGAACGCCAGTTCCGCGCGTACAGCCTCGCGCTGGGGGACTTCGCCGCCCGCGCCTTCGGTGAGCGCTGGATCGACGCGGGCCCCCGCGACGGCAAACGCAGCGGCGCGTTCTGCATGAAGTGGCAGGGCGCCGACAGCCGCATCCTGATGAACCACGACCCCAGCCTCGACTCGGTCAGCACCCTGGCGCACGAACTGGGGCACGCGTACCACAACGTGCAGCTCGGCGGCCTGGACCCCCTCCAGCAGGAGACGCCCATGACCCTCGCCGAGACCGCCAGCATCTTCTGCGAGACGATCATCCAGAACGCCGCGCTGGCCACCGCGCAGGGCGCCGAGCGCCTGTACGTCCTGGAAACGCAGCTCATGGGTCACGCGCAGGTCGTCGTGGACATCCACAGCCGCTTCCTGTTCGAGAAGGCCGTGTTCGAACGCCGCGCCGCCGGCGACCTGAACCCCAGTGACTTCAACGCTCTGATGGTGCAGGCGCAGCGCGACACGTACGGCGACGCCCTGAACACCCCCCACCCCTACATGTGGGCGGTCAAGCCGCACTACTACGGCCGCTCCTTCTACAACTACCCGTACACCTTCGGGCTGCTGTTCGGCCTGGGCCTCTACGCGCAGTACGAGCAGGCGCGCGCCCAGGGGCAGGAGGCGGACTTCCAGGCCCGCTACGACGCCCTGCTGGCCGCCACCGGGCAGGCCACGCCGCTGGCCCTCGCCGCGCGCTTCGGCATCGACCTGCACGCCCCGGACTTCTGGGAGGGCAGCCTGAACGTCATCCGCCGCCAGATCGACGCCTACGAGGCCACCACGCAGGCGTAAGGAGGGCAGAAGTGGGGCGTGGAGGGGAGACGATCCCGAGCTGCGCCCCACTGCCTATGCCCCGCGTCAGCGCACCCTGACGTCCTGATCGAACCACGTCAGCACGCGCTCGCCCCCGAACGGCCACACCGTCACGCGGGCGGCCTGCGCGGCCTCCTGCGCGAACTCCGGGAGGGGACCGTGGGTCTTCGGCGTGACGTTCCACGCGGGCGCCTCTGCGTGTAGGCCCGCCAGTTCCCGCGCGCGCGCGAGGCCGGTGCGGAGGTCGCCCAGTTCGTCCACCAGCCCGTGGTCCAGCGCGTCGGCGGCACTCCAGATGCGGCCGCGGCCCAGCTCGTTCACGCGCTCCTTGGTCAGCCCGCGGCCCTCGGCGACGCGGGTGGTGAAGCGGTCGTACACCTCCAGGATGCCCTTCTCGACGTGCTCGCGCTCGTCGTCGCTGTACGGGCGGGCGGCCGAGTACATCAGCGCGCGGTCGCGGCCCACCCGTTCGGGGTTCAGGCCGTGCCGGCGGTTGAATTCCGTCAGGACGGGCTTGCCGCTGACCACGCCGATGCTGCCGGTCAGGGTGTACGGCGACGCGACGATCGCCTTGGCGTGCGTGGCGACGTAGTACCCGCCGGACGCGGCGTACTCGCCCATGACGACCACGACCGGTTTCTCGCTGGTCGCCACCTCGCGCCAGATCAGGTCGCTGGCCAGGGCGCTGCCGCCCCCGCTGTTCACGTACAGGACGATCGCCTTCGTGGTCTTGTCCCCCTTGGCACGGCGCAGCGCGGCCACGACCGTGTCCGACCCGGCCATCGGGCCGCCCAGCAGCGGCAGCGGGATGGGGTTGTTCCGGCTCTTCCCGGTGATGATCGTCCCGACGAGCGGCACCACTGCCACCCGCCCCTCCTTCGCGGCCTTCCCGGGCAGGCTGGGCATCAGTAGATCCGCCACGGCCGCGAACGGACGGCTGGCCGGGCCGATCAGTTCGTCCTCGTACGCGACCTTCGTGATCAGCCCCGCCTTCAGCGCCGCCTGCGCGCTCGTCAGGTCCGCCGCGAGCCACCCGGCCGCCACGTCCTCGGACACGCCCCGCGCCGCCGCGAGGTCCCGCACCCACGCGCCCTCCAGGCCCGACAGGTACGCCTGGAGCTGCTCGCGGTTGTGGTCGTCCATCCGCTCCTCGGAAAAGCGCGTCAGGGCCGCCTTGTACTCGCGGACGCGCAGGTTCTCGAACTCGATCCCGCGTTTCTTGAGGAACTCGCCCAGGAACGTGCTCTCCAGCCCGAAGCCGCTGACGTTCACCTCGGCGGACTCCGGCGACACGAGTTCGCCCGCGCCGCTCGCCGCGATCAGGGACAGCATGTTCAGCTGCGGCAGGTACGCCACCACCCGCTTCTCCCGTTGCAGGTCGGCCAGCAGCCCCCGGATCGCGTGCGCCGTGGCGGGAGAGGCCGTGAACTCCCCGAAGCGCACCAGCACCCCGTGCAGCCACGGGGCGCCGCGCAGCTTCTCGACGCGCGCCGCCAGGGCCTCCAGCGACTCGGTGCGGCTGAGCAGCCCCGCCACCGGATTGGTCGGCTGACGCTCCGGGTAGGGGCCACTCAGGTCCAGCACCACCCAGGTCGGGCGGGTCACGCCGCCGGGCAGCGCGTCGTCACTCTTCAGGAACGGGAGTTTCAGGTTCATGCCCCACCCTACGCGCGCCCCGGCTGAGAAGTTCCGGGGCACCGACGGTTACCTACTCGGTCAGCAGCCACCCGCCCGGCAGGGCCAGCGTGCCGTCCGTGACCCTCACCTGCACCGGATTCAGGTCCCACACGAGCGCCGAGTGGCGGCCGTCCACCTCGCGGTACACGCGCACCGCCCGGCCCCGCTTGTCCTCCCCGGCGAGGCTCAGGATCCACCCGGCCCGCTCCAGGACGGCGCAGGCGTCGGCGTGGCTGCCCGGCACGGACAGGCGCCCCTCGCCGCTCATCAGCGCCGCCATGATCTGCCCCCCGGGTTCGCTGATGCTCTGGGCCCCTCCTGCCGGCGTGCCCAGCAGGGCAGTGAAGAGCAGCGCGGCCTGACAGGCGGCACGGTTCAGGATGTTCATGTCTTCCCTCCGGTCACCGCGCCTGAAATGTGGTGCGGGCGGTGACTGCGCCCAGGGTGCGCGCCGGGGCGTGACCGGCCCGTGCCCGGACCGTGACCGCGAGGCGCGCATGACGGTCCGGGTGGACCCGGATGCCGTAGCATGCCGGGATGCCAGTCCCCACCCCCCCTGCCCCCCGGAGCGGCGCGTGAAACCCGAACAGATCCAGTCGCAGCTGACCCGCGTGATCAGCGACGCGATCGGCGGCCTGCGCGACCCGCGCGTGCCCATGATCGTGACCGTCGAGCGCGTGACCGTCACCGCCGACTACTCCCTGGCCCGCGTGTACGTGAGCGCCATGACCGGCGACATGGAGGACCTGCTCGACGCCCTGCGCGGCGCGCGCGGGTACCTGCAGCGGCAGGTGGCCGACCACGTGAAGCTGCGCCGCACGCCCGTGCTGGAATTCCACGACGCCAGCGACCGCCCACCCCTGTGACCGTTCCTGAGTCGGCACCCTGGCCGCCCACCGTCATCCGCGTGCGCTACGCCGAGACGGACGCGATGGGCGTCGTGCACCACGCCACGTACCCCGTGTGGTTCGAGGTGGCCCGCACGGACCTGATGCACCACCTGGGCCTGCCGTACCGGGAAGTGGAGGCGCGCGGGTACTACCTGATGCTCTCGGGCCTGAACGTCGAGTACCGCCGCGCCGCCCGCTACGACGACGAACTGCGGATCGTGGCGCGGCTCAGCAGCGTCCGCTCGCGCACCATGACCTTCACCTACGAGGTGCTGCGCGGTGAGGAACTGCTCGCCACCGGTGAGACCCGTCACATCGCCACGGACCAGTCCTACCGCCCCGCCCGCCTCCCGGACGACGTCCTGAGCCTGCTGCAGGCGCCGGGCCGCGCTAGACTGCCGGGCACATGAGCCACCTGTCGCGCACCCTGCCGCTCAAACGTGCCGCGCACGTGTACCTCGTCCGGGACGGGCACCTGCTGCTCGTCGAGGAACGCATGGACGACGGCAGCATCTTCTACGGCCTGCCCGGCGGTAAGGCCCTCCCCGGCGAGACCCTCGGGGACGCCGCCGTCCGTCAGGTGCTCGTCGAGACCGGCCTGACGGTCACCGACCTGATGTTCGTCAGCCTGCTGGAGGGCGAACTGCTGACCGGCACCCGCAACGAGTGCTACGCCATCTTCGGCCGCTTCACCGCCACCTTCCACGGCGAGATCGACCCCACCGACCCCGAGGTCGTGGGCGTCAAGTGGGTGCCGTTCGCGCAGGTCGAGTCCCTGGTCCGCTACGGCCCACCCCCGGAAGTGGAGGAGCGCAACCCGCTGATCTGGGTGCCCACCCGCGACTTCGTGCAGGGCCAGCCCCGCGCGTACTACCCCATCTGATACGGGATTACATCGCCTTGCTTCCGACTTGAACACGTTCCGTTGTTCCCTCTCCCCCTGTGGGAGAGGGAAGGGTGAGGGGGACACCGGGCGACTCCTGATGTCTTGGAATCACTTGAATCCCATCTGACCTCACCGCGCAGGAGGCGGCCCTCGGATGTCCGGGGCCGCCTCCTGCGCAACCGGCTCAGTTCAGCGTCTTGATGTACGCCTGCAGGTTCGCGATGTCGCTGTCGGTCAGCTGCGCGTCCGAGAAGCGGGGCATGGTGGCCGACAGTTCCCGCTCGGGGGTCTTGCCTTCGCGCAGGGTGGTGGTGAACTGCGCCAGCGTCCAGCTCTTGGGGCCGTCGGCGGTCACGAGGCTGGGCCCGATCTGGCCCTGGCCGTTCGCGCCGTGGCAGCCGGCGCAGTTGGCCGCGAAGGTCTTCCCGCCGGCCGAGGCGTCCCCCTGCGTTTCGGCGGCGGCGGCCGTCTCGGCCGGCTGCTCACCGGTCGAACCGGCGGTGTCGGTATCGGTGGCGCTGCCCTCGGTGGTGCTCGTCGCCTGATCGCCCGTGCTGTTGCCGCTGGCTTCCACCGTCGCGCCGTTCTCGCCGGCCTGCTCGCCGCCGTCGTTGGCCCCCCGCGTGTTGGCCTGGGTGCCGCCCGCCGGGCCGGACGACGCGCCGTTCGCGCTGGGGGACGACTCGCTGTTGTTCTGGGGGGCCTGGGTCTCCTCGCCACCCTTCTCCTCCGTGTGGTGCTCCGTGGTGGCAATGTTGTACCCGATGACGGATCCGCCGACGGTCAGGGCCAGCAGCAGCGTCATGGTGACGGCGAAGGTGTTCTTCATATGGCCCCGAGCCTACCATACGGTCAGGGGGCGTTTGCCCGTTCCAGCGCGCACTTCCGTCCTGCGCGCCCCGCGCCCTAGACTGCCGGGCATGCCCTCCATGCGCCTTGCCAGCCTGACGTGCAGCAACACCGACATCCTGCACGCCCTGCACGCCACGGACCGGCTGGTGGCGGTGGACAGCCACAGCGACGCCCCCGGCATCGAGCACGCCGTCCGGCTCGGCCCGGACCTCAACATCGACGTGGACGCCCTGACCCGCGCCCGCCCTGATCTGGTGCTCGCCAGCCTGAGCGTGCCCGGCATGGAGCGCGTCGTGCAGGCGGTGCAGGCCGCCGGGCTGAACACCGTGATCCTCGACCCGACCAGCGTGCCGGGCACCGCCGCCACCATCCGGCAGGTGGGTGCGCTCCTGGGCCTGCCGGAACGCGGAGAGGAGGTCGCCGCCGCGCTGGAGGCCGAACTGGCCGCCCTGCACCGCCCCAGCCCAGCCCCGGCGCGCGTGCTGGTCGAGTGGTGGCCGAAACCCATCATCGCCGCCACCCGCGACTCCTGGGTCACCGACCTGCTGAGCAGCCTGGGCGCCGTGAATGCCCTGGCCGGGCGGGCCGGGCGCAGCAGCCCCCTGACGCTGGACGAGGTCCGCGCCGCCCGCCCGGACCTGATCGTCTGCTCGTGGTGCGGCGCGAAGAAACTGCGCCCCGAGGTCATCGAGGCGCGCGGCCTGGGCGTGCCTGTCGTCGCTGTGCCCGAGAGTGGACTGGGCCGCCCCGGCCCCCGCCTGATCGAGGGCGCCCGGCAGATCCGCGCCGCCCTCGACGCCCTGGGCCGCTGACGGCAGCAGAAGGGGAGAGGCCATGCGACCTCCCCCCCCAGACCAGACTCCCGGTTTACGCGAGGTCGTCCAGTGTCTCCCGCAGGTCCTTCTTCACGCAGGTGAACATCGGGGTGTCCTGCAGCGTGTAGTTGCTGGCCTCGGTGTAGCGCAGGCGGTGCACCAGATCCACGAATTCCTGCGGGTGGTCGCTGTCGAAGCTCACCACGAACTCCTGGTCGTCAATGCCGTAGGAGTAGCTGGTGTTGATCCGCACGCCCTTGAACGGCTCGGAGGCGTAGATGTGCTCGTCCATCATGCCCTGGCGGGCGTGGGGCGTCAGGTCGTACCACGCGCGGGTCTTGATGAACGGGTAGATGAACAGGTAGCGGCCCTGGCCGGGCAGGATCTCCAGGCCGTGCCCGCTGCCCTCGACGCGGTTCACGTACTGGCTGCGCTTGTTCATGCTGGTGTACGTGTACGGCTGGGTCAGGTAGCCCATCAGGCGGGTGCGGTTCAGGCGGGCCTGGGCGTCCTGAAAGTCGCGGACGTCGAAGGCCATGCGCCAGATCATGAAGTCCACGTCGCCGCGCACGCCGACCAGCGAGTAGCTGCGCTGGATGAGGCCCTTCGCGGCGGGCGCGTCGGCCTGCCAGGCGTCGGCGGCGGCCATGAACTCGGCCTTGATCTCCTCGCGCTCGGCGTGCGGCAGGCGGCGGAAGGCGGGGTCGAGCTTGAAGAACGAGTAGTTCATGAACTGCCGGCCCGACCGGTCGGGTTCACGCTGCGTGACCTGCCCGCTGGGGTCGAGGTCCACCATGCGCTTGCGGGCGGGGCGACCGGCAGGCGCACCCTGGCCCGGCGCACTCTGGGCGGGGGTTCCGTGGGTGGGGGCGGCGGGCGGGGTGTTCGTGTCTGGCTGTTCGCTCATGGGATCACCGGGGCGCGCGGGGCGCCGAAGTCAGAGAGGAGTGGGGGAGAGGGTGCCCGCGTACCCCCTGCGGGTGGGAGGTGGGGTGGGGGCGTACGCGCTGAACTATCTCACCCGCCGCGCGGGGCGCATGACCCCGAACGACCGGTCAGGCAGGCCGCACGCGCGCAGCGGGGAACACCATCCGGAAGCCGGGCACACCTGCGGTCAGCAGTGGTCGCCGCTCCAGCAGGGCCGGGTGGAAGTCCCCGCCGATCACGCTCAGCCGCGCGGGCCGCACCCGTCCGGACGCCGACACGGTCGTCAGGAGGGACGTCCGATCCTCGGCTTCCGGCAGGGGCGGCTGCGTCAATGTCCGCCACGCGGCGGGCACGACCGCCGTCGTCACGGGCACCGGGGGCCCCCAGGCCCGCACGCTCAGGTGGGCGAGCAGCCGCCCGTCCTGCGTGACCCGCACCTGCTCGCGTCCCGGCACGCCCTCCCACGCGAAATCCGCCCGTGACTTGGGAATCGCCCAGTTCCGGCGGCCCCACACCACACTCTGCTGCGTGCTCACCACGATCCGCGTCACCTGCGGCTCGCCGCCCAGCGACGCCCACAGCAGCTCGTCATAGGGGCCCACGCCGGACTGCGCGTAGCGCACGAGCATCAGCGCCCCCGCCTCGCGGCCCCCGTACACGGCGACCACTCCCCGACCCGTCAAGTTCCACGGCGCATCCGACACGCCCGGCAGCGTATACCCTGCACGCATGCTCAAGCACGTCTCCTTCCTCACGCGCGACATCGGCGTGACCGTCGCCTTCTACGAACGCCTCGGGGCCACCACCGAGAAGCACCTCACCACGGGCGAGGGCCACCGCCGCGCCGTCCTGCGCCTCGGGGACGGCCTCCTCCAGTTCTTCCAGGTGACCGGCGAGACCCCCGCCCCGCACCTCCACTGGGCCGAACACATCGCCCTGCACGTCACCGGCCTGCGCGACCTCCTCCCCAAACTGAAAGAGGACGGCGTGACCGTCACCCGCGACCTGCAACCCAGCCCCAGCGGCCGCGACATGGCCTTCGTGCAGGACCCCGACGGGCGGCAGGTGGAACTCCTCGAAGCCTGACCCCTCCCCAGGCCCGCACACCCGCCGCACCGGCAGCCGCCTGCGCGCTAGCCTGAACGCATGACGCCGACCATCGTGATCGTGCCGGGCCTGGGGGACAGCGGCCCGGAGCACTGGCAGAGCCTCTGGACCGGGAAGTTCGGCGCGGCGCGCGTGCGGCAGGACGAACCGGACCGGCCCACCCCCGAGACGTGGTCGGCCCGCCTTCAGGAGGTCATCGACGCGACGCCCGGCGACCTGGTCCTGATCGGGCACTCGTGCGGCGTGCTGAACATCGTGCACTGGGCGCGCCTGACCGGCGGGCACCCGCGCGTGAAGGGCGCCATGCTGGTCGGACCCACCGACGCCGACCGCGCGTTCGAGGCGTACCCCACCGTGGCGGATATGGCCCCCGTCCCCATGCAGCCCCTGCCGTTCCCGGCCCTGGTGGTCGCCAGCGAGAACGACCCCTTCGCCAGCTTCGAGCGGGCGCAGGCCTTCGCCGAAGCCTGGGACGCCGAATTCATCTCGGCGGGCGAGGCCGGGCACATCAACGTCGCCAGTGGACACGGCGACTGGCCCGACGGCGAGGTGCTCCTGAGCGAGGCCCTGCACTCCTGGACGCCACCGGACATCGTGCGGATGTGAAGGGGGGGAGTGGGTTGTGGGCAGTGGGTCGGTCGCTTTAGGCGAGCACGCGGTGGAGCTGCCGTGAAGCGTCCACGCGGGCCGGTGCGCTGATGCACTTCAGCCCACGCCCCACTTCCCCCAAAGCAACGCGCCCCAGGTCATTGACCGGGGCGCGTCACCTTTGGTGTTCAGGCGCTGGCGGTTTCGGCATTGCTGTACTTGTCCAGCAGCGCTTCGAAGGCGCGCTTGGGCTGGGCGCCGACGACGCCCTCGACCGGCTGGCCGTCCTTGAAGAGGATCAGCGTGGGGATGCTCATGACGCGGTACTGGCCCTGCGTGACGGGGTTCTCGTCGACGTTCAGTTTCGCGATCTTGACCTTGCCCTCGTACTGCCCGGCGAGTTCCTCGATGACGGGGGCGATGATGCGGCAGGGGCCGCACCAGGGGGCCCAGAAGTCCACCAGGGTCAGGCCCTCGCCGATCTCGTTGTTAAAGTTGCTGTCCGTGAGTTCCACAGGCTTCATGCCATCGACTATACCCCTGGGGGGCAGGGTGGGGATATGCCGCAGGTGGGTGTTCCCTCACGGGTTGTTTAACCGTGGTGAGGTGGGTCGCAGTTGGCGTTTCCGTGGTGGGGACGCGCTAGCCTGCCGGGCATGACGGTCACGGAATCCGGGGATTTCCGGCGCGGCGCCGAGCTGTTCGCGCGCGGCGAGTGGTGGGAGGCGCACGAGGCCTGGGAGCGTCCGTGGCTGACCGCGCGCGGGGACGACCGGGCGTTCCTGCAGGCCCTGATCCTGCTCGCGGCCGCGCTGCATAAACGCTGGGCGCACGGCAGCCTGACCCACCGCAACTACGATAAGGCCCTGCGGTACCTGGACGCGCTGCCCGCCGAGTACGCGGGCGTAGATCTCGCGCGGCTGCGCGCCGACGTCTGGGACGCGCTCCGGGCCACCGCGCGGCCGGAAGCGGGGCACCCCGCGCTGCGTGTGATGGGGGGTGGGCCGTTCCCCGCGTGACGCTCCGTCAGGTATCCTGACCCGCGAACGCTCAGGTCAGGCCCCACAGGGGGCCGCGCCGGGCGTCCGCCGCCGCCCCCCCCATGGCCGGCGCGGCCCCAGGAGACAGGACAGATGGAACGCATTGCACTCTTTATTGACGGCGCGAACGTGTACGCGGCAGCCAAACGACTCGGGTGGAACTTCGACCACCGCAAGATCCTGGAGCACTTCGCCGCTCCGGGCCGCCTGTACAACGCCTTCTACTACACGGCCGTCCCCACCCCCATTGACGACAAGCAGAAGCGCTTCACGGACGCCCTGACGTACATGGGTTACACCGTGCGAACCCGCCCGCTGCGCGAGGCGACCGACGACAGCGGCGACACCTACCGCCGCGCCAGCCTGGACATCGAGATCGTCACGGACCTGCTGACCACCAGTGACCAGTACGACACCGCGGTGCTGCTGACCGGCGACGGGGACTTCGAGCGTCCGGTCGAGGTGCTGCGCGCGCGCGGCAAGCGCGTCGTGGTGGCCAGCATCGCCGAGATGACGAGCTACGAGCTGCGTAACGCCGCCGACCTGTACGTGGACTTCAAGGACATCCGCGAGCACGTCGAGCGTCCCGGCTACCGCCTGCCCAGCGAGCAGCGCGGGCAGGAGAACCGGCCCTTCTACACGTCCGCCGCGCTCGACGGCGACGACCGCTGATGAGCCTGCCGGTCGCGCTGGACGCCATGGGCGGCGATCACGGCGCCCCGCCCAACGTCGAGGGGGCGGTGCAGGCCGCCCGCGCGGGCGTGCCCGTGATCCTCGTGGGGGACCGCGTGAAACTCCACGCGGAACTCGGGCGGCACGCGGGCAGCGCGAGTCTGCCCATCGAGGTCGTCGAGGCGACCGACGTGATCGGCATGGACGAGCACGCCAGCGACGTGCGCAGCCGCACCCAGGCGAGCATCAACGTCGCCTCGCGGCTCGTGAAGGAAGGCCGCGCCTCGGCCGTGGTCAGCATGGGTCACAGCGGCGCCACCATGGCGTCGGCGCTGCTCACGCTGGGCCGCATCAAGGGCGTCGAGCGGCCCGCGATCCTCACGCACCTGCCCGCGAAGGGAGGCTTCACCACCCTGCTCGACGCCGGGGCGAACGCGGACGTGAAGGCCAGCTACTACGCGCAGTGGGCGCGGCTGGCCAGCGTGTACCTGAAGGTCGTCGAGGACCGCGAGAACCCCACCGTGGGGCTGCTCTCCATCGGCGAGGAGGACCACAAGGGCAGCGCGCTGGTTCTGGAGGCACACGGGCTGCTGCGCGCCCTGCACGGCCGGGGCGTGAACTTCCACGGGAACGTGGAGGGCCGCGACATCTTCCGCAACACCACCGACATCGTCGTGACCGACGGGTTCACCGGGAACGTCGTGCTGAAGCTCGCCGAGGGTGAGGCAAAGGTGCTGTTCGGCTGGGTCAAGGAAGCCCTACAGAGCAGTCTCAAGAGCAAGCTGGGCGGCCTGCTCGTGCGCGGCGCGCTGCGCGGCCTGGCCGAGCGGATGGACCCCAGCACGTACGGCGCGAGCCTCTTGATCGGCGTGCGCGGCCTGGCGTTCATCGGGCACGGCAGCGCCGACGCCCGCGCCGTCAAGAACGCCCTGCTGCGCGCCGCGCGCGCGCACGAGGCGAACCTGATTCCCCGCCTGGAGGCGGCCTTCACCGAACAGACCTCCGGCTGACCCGCGCTCCCTCCACACCCGCCCGGGAGACCACCTGGGCGGGTGTCGGCGGTTCAGGGCCGCGCCGCACCTCTTGGCACACTCACCACCTCATGAGAAGGTGTGGGTCATGTTGCAGGAACTCAGTGTCCAGATCGTCAAACCACAGGTGTGGGTGGGCCTCGCGCTGACCGCAGTGGCCGCGTACGCCATCTACCGCTTCGGACGTGTGCTGATCGGCGCGCTGGAACCCCACGTGCCCGCCCGCCTGCGCCCCGCCCTGAAGTGGCTGTGGTGGCTGGTCGTGATCGTTGGCTGGCTGGCGGTCGCCACCGCCGTGGCTTACCTGCCCAGCGTGCCGGTGCTGTTCAGCCTGGGCCGCGACATCATGGACGGCTTCCGTCACAGCGCCGGGCAGCTCGTTGTGGTGATCGCCATGGCCCTGATCGCCTGGAACCTGATCGGCACGCTCGCGCAGCGCATCGTGGCCGAACAGGAATTCAACCGCCGCAGCGTCCGCGTGCAGACCCTCAAGGGCGTGGTGGAGAGCACCCTGCGGGTCGTGGTCGTCATCCTGAGCGTCATCGCGGGTCTCCAGGCGCTCGGCGTGAACGCCACCAGCCTCCTGGCCGGGGTGTCCGTGCTGGGCCTCGCCGTGGGCTTCGGCGCGCAGAGCCTCATCAAGGACGTCTTCAACGGCTTTTTCATCCTGCTCGAGGACCAGTACGGCGTGGGCGACGTGATCACCGTGAACACCGGGCAGCTCTCCGGCGGCGTGGAGCGCCTGAACCTGCGCGTCACCGCCCTGCGCGCACTGGACGGCACCGTGCACATCATCCCCAACGGGCAGATCGCCACCGTCAGCGTCAGCAGCAAGGACTGGTCGAGGGTGGTCGCGCAGGTGGACGTCACGTACGCCGCGAACATCGACGACGCCCTGCGCGTGCTCGAACAGGTCAGCAGCGAGATCTACGAGGCCGACGAGTGGAAGCACTTCTTCCTGGAGGCGCCCGAGCAGCAGGGCGTCACGCAGCTCGCCCCGGACGGCGTGACCCTGCGCGCCCTGTTCAAGGTGCAGCCCAAGAGCCAGTACGCCATCGGGCGGGAATTCAACCGCCGCATCAAGATCGCCATGGACGAGGCCGGGATCGAGATTCCCTTCCCGCAGCGCAGCCTGAACTTCGGCGGCTCACCCATCGAGATCAAGCTCACCCGCGAGGATCTGGGCCGCGACCCGCGCGGCGGCCAGGACCGCGGTCACGCCCCGGTGAAACCCACCCTGACCCGCGACCCCGAGGAGAACGAGAACACCTGACGAGGGGAGACGGGTGAACCGGAACAGCCACACCATCAATGCAGAGAGGCCGCTGGACTGTCCCCACGGCCTCTCTGCGCGTTTTGATCGTCTAGGCGCGGCTCCAGGCGGCGGCCTGCGTGAGGGCCTGCGCCGCCGCGCTGACCTCGGCAGGCGTGGTGGCCGCGCCGAAACTGAAGCGCAGCGAGGCGCGCGCCTGCGCCTCATCCAGCCCCAGGGTGGTCAGGACGTGGCTGGGCTGCATGGTGCCCGCGCTGCACGCACTCCCGGCGCTGGCCGCGACGCCCAGCATGTCGAGGTTCATCAGCAGCGCCTCGCCGTCCGCGCCGCCCACGGTGACGTTCACGACCTTCGGGCTGCTGTCCGGCGCGTGATTCACGCCCAGGTCCGGGATGCCCGCGACCTCCCGCATGAACTGCTCGCGCAGCGCCCCCAGGTGCGCCAGGGTCGCGGGCTGCGCCGCTGAGGCGTGGCTGAGGGCCACGCCGGCCGCATATACCCCGGCGGTGTCCTGCGTGCCGGGGCGCACGCCGCCTTCCTGACCGCCGCCGAGCGTCACGGGCGGCAGCTCGGTTCCCCGGCGCACGTACAGGAAGCCCACGCCGCGCGGGCCGCCCCACTTGTGCGCGCTGAAGGTCGCGAAGGTCACGCCCCAGCCCGTCAGGTCCACCGGCAGCACGCCCGGCGCCTGCACGGCGTCCGTGTGGTACGGCACGCCCCGCGCCGCCGCCAGGGCTGCCAGCGCCGGGGTGTCCTGCACCGCGCCGACCTCGTTGTTCGCGTGGTGGATGGACACCAGCGCCGTATCACTGCGCAGCGCGCCCGCCAGCTGCGCCGGCTCATAGCGTCCGAAGCGGTCCGGGGTCAGGAACGTGACCGCCCAGCCCTGCGCCGCCAGCGCCCGCGCGGGGGCCAGCACCGCCGAGTGCTCGGTGGGCGTGGTGATCAGGTGCCCGGGCCGCCCATGCCGGTCCTGCCACGCGCGCGTGACCCCCAGCAGCACGTGATTGTCGCCCTCGGTGCCGCCGCCGTTGGCGATCAGGGTGCGCGGGTCCACCCCGAACGCCGCCGCCACGCGCGCGCGGCCCTCTTCCAGCCGCTCGCGGGCCGCCTGCCCCGCCGCGTGCACGCTGGCCGGATTGCCGGGCAGCGCCGCCGCCTGCGCGTACGCCGCCAGGGCCTCCGGGGTCATGGGATGCGTCGCCGCGTAATCCAGGTAGATCACGCGCGCCTCAGGGGGTCACCTGCGCGAAGTCCTGCCCGTCGCGCCGGATGACGAACACCGCGTCGCCCGTCACGGTCGCCGTGGTGCTGATCTGCTTCCCGGCCAGCGCGGCGGCCTCGGTGTTCAGGTTCAGGGGCCGCTCGCCACTGGCGTCCCGCACGACCAGGGTGTACGTGCCCCCGGGCAGGTCGGTGGGGAAGGTGTAACTCAGGCTGACGCTGCGCGGCGCCGGTCCCGCCACCTGCGGCGTGGCGTCGGTCACCGGGACCGCCGGGATCTCCTCGCTGCCGCCCGCTGCCGAGTCCACACCGCTCGGTTCAGGTGTCACGGGTTCAGCTGTGGACGGCTCGGTCTGGGGCGCCGGTTCGGGGTCCTGCACGGGTGGCGGCAGCGGCAGACTGCCCGCCGGGCGGCTGGGCGCGCTGTAGCGCGGCGCGGCCACCGTCAGCGTCACGGGACTGCCGGTCGTGACGTTCTCGAACGCGGCCGGCGTCTGCGAGAGCACCGTGCCTTCCTTGCGGTCACTGGGCTGCGGGGTGACCTTCGTCACGACCAGTCCGGCCGTGCGCACGACCTTCAGGGCGTCCTCGTAGGCAAAGCCCGCCAGGATCGGCAGCCAGGTCTTCTTGCCCGTGATGCCGGTGCTGACCATCAGCTGCACGGCCTGTCCCTGCTGCGCCGTGGACCCCGCCTCGGGCAGCTGCGCCACGATGCGGCCCTCCGGCGTGCCGGTCAGGGTGCCGTCGACCTTCACGATCTTCCCGACCGTCATGGCATTGCCCTTCAGGGCGTCCCGCGCCTGATCGGGCGTCATCTCCTCCAGGCGCGGCACCTCGATCGCCGGGGGATTGTTCACGGTCAGGGTCACCAGTCGGCCGACCGGGAGGTTAGAATTCGCGGCGGGATCCTGCCGGATGATCGACCCGACCGCGCGGCCAGCGGCCTGCCCCTTGACGTACTCGACGCGGAAGCCCGCGCTGGTCAGTTCCTGCGCGGCCTGCTTCGCGGCCTGCCCCACCACGTTCGAAACGGGTTTCACGGGTGGATTCAGGTAGATCTGCACGGCCTGCGCGCCCACATATGTCGCGCCGCCCAGCAGCAGCAGGCCGGGAATGAACGTCAGCCACGCGCCCGGCTCGCGGCGGCGTTTCACGCGGGCCTTCTTCAGCGGGGCGAGGGTCGCCGCGTTGCGCGCCGCGATGTCCTCGGGGGTGCGGGGCGTGAGTTGCGGTGTCAGGTAGGCGACGCGCAGCTCATGGCCCTCCACGAGGACCTGCGCGTCCTCCAGCGCGTACCCGTGCTCGGCCAGCGCACCGGCGAGCGCCTGCACGTTTTCCACGAGGTCCTGTGGGACGCCCTTGTGCGCCAGTGCCGCTTCCAGCGGCTGACCCGTCACGGGCTGCCACACCGCGTAGAACGCGCCGGGCCGCGCGACGACGTCCGTCAGGCCCGCCGGGCTCAGGGCGCGCAGCGCGGTGCGGTACGCGTGGAAGGCCTGCCGGTCGGCGGGCGTCGCCACGTTGAACCACGCCACCTGCCGCGTGACGCCCTCCGCCGCGCGGACCTCGGACAGCGTGACCGGGCCCTGCACGGACACCTCCCGCAGCACCTCGTACTTGCCGTCAATGACTTTCACCCTGCCCACCTGACCCGTCATGCGCCGCTCAGCATAGCGCGCGCCCCGCCCCGCACGCCGCGGCCCGCCTCACACGCTCCCCTCACGGCTGCCCGTCACAGGCCCAGCAGCCGCGCCGCCCAGTACGCCGCGAAGCCCCCCAGGATGCCCAGCGCGAGGTTCCGGGTGCGCCACAGCAGCGCCCCGCCCACCACGGCCCCGATCAGCCGCCGCGCCCACTCGGGGCTGCCCAGCACGTCCGGGACGATCAGCGCCGCGAACACGCTGACCGGCACGAAGCGCAGGAACGCCAGCCAGAACGGCGGCAACTCCAGGCGGCCCAGGCTGAGCCCCAGCAGCCGCGCCGGGTACGTCACCGCCCACATCAGCAGGATCACCAGCCAGCCGCTCACGCCCGCCCCCCCGCCCGCGTGCTGATCAACGCGCCCAGCAGCGCCCCGCCCACCCCGACCAGCAGCACGACCAGCCCGCCCGGCAGCAGTTGCCCCAGCCCCCACGCGCCCAGGCCCGACGCGAGCGCCACCAGCACCGCCACCCGCCCGAGGAGCAGCGGCACCAGCAGCCCCAGGAACGCCAGCGGGAAGATCACGCCCACCCCCAGCGCGTCCGGGTCGGGCAGCGCGGCGCCCGCCAGCGCGCCCAGCAGCGTCGCCGCGTTCCACGCCGCGAACAGACTCAGTTCCGCGCCCAGCAGGAACCCCAGGCTCAGACCCCCCGGGTCACGCGGGCCCGCCACCAGCACCATGCCGTACGCCTCGTCGGTCAGGAACTGCGCCGCCACGGCGCGCTGAAGGCGGCTCAGGGGCAGCTGGCGCGACAGGCTCAGGCCGTACAGCACGTGCCGCGCGTTCAGCACGAACGTCGTCCCCACCAGTGCCAGCGCCGACGCCACCCCAGCTACGCCCCCAGCCACAAACTGCCCCGCCGCCGCGAACTGACTCGCCCCGGCGAACACCGTGACGCTCATCAGGCACGTCTCCCAGACACTCAGTCCGTTCGTGCGGGCCGTGACCGCGTACGCCACCGCGAACGGCACTACGCCCGCCCACAGCGGCACCATCACCCGGAAGCCGCGCCCGAACGCCGCCCAGTCGAACCCCCGCCCCTGACCTGTCATGCCGCGCAGGCTATCGGGTCGGCGCGGGCAGATGTGAACCCGCCCTGCACAGCGCGGCGACCACGGAGCCCTACGGAGGTGCGCCCGTCTCCCAGTCCACCAGGACGCTCACGGGCCGGTCCGGCCTGCCCAGGCGGGCGTACAGGCCCGGCAGACCGGCGGCCGGGACGGTCAGCGGGTACAGGGCGGCCAGCACCGGGCTGACGTGCGGCCACCACCAGCGGGCGTGGGCGGCGTAGTCCTCGCCGTCGCTGGAGCCCACGACGCTCAGCTCCTTGCGGTGAAAGTCCGGCGTGAGCGTCAGGGCGCCCCAGTTGCCGTCCGAGAGCACCACGCAGCGCCCACGGGGGCGCAGGGCGCCCAGCAGCGCCGCGAAGCCGGCGGGGGCGGCGCTGCACTCCACGCCCACGTCGAAGGCGTCACGCGGCGCCGCTGCCGGCGCGTACACCTCGCGCGCCCCGAACTGCCGGGCGAGGGCCTGCCGGTCGGCGCGCGGCTCGATCACGCTCACGTCGTGAACGCCCGCGCGGGTCAGGTTGACCACGCTCAGCAGTCCCAGCAGGCCCGCTCCGGCCACCAGGACCCGCTCGTGGGGGCAGGGTGGACGCGGCGCAGGCCCTTGGCGGTCTCCTCGGCCAGGATCACGCTCAGCGCCGCCCGGTCCGGCACGTTGTCCGGGACGGGAATCACCCGCGACGCGCCGTGCACGCCCCACGCCGCGTGCCCCAGCGTCGTCACGACCCGCGCGCCCACCGGCAGCGTCACGCCCGGCCCGGCTTCCATGACCGTCCCCAGCGTCTGATACCCCAGCGGGGACGGAAACGGCCCGCCCCGCAGCACACTCAGTTCCGAGGCGACACTCAGGGCGCTCAGGCGCGTCTGGACCCGCACCTCGCCCGGCCCGACCCCGCGCGGCGCAAGCGGCTCCCAGCGCGGCGTGCAGGGCGACGCGGCAATCAGGCGCATGTTCCCAGTCTGCCATCCCACTTGACCCTCACGCGGCGGGAGGGCCTACGCTGCCCCTCAGGAGGTACCACCCTGGAGGCGAAGCGCTGGACGGTGGGGGAGGTCGCGGCCCTGACGGGCGTGAGCGTGCGCACCCTGCACCATTACGACGAGATCGGGCTGCTGCGCCCCGCCGAGCGCAGCGACGGGAATTACCGCCTGTACGCGCCGGGTGATCTGGCGCGGCTGCGGCGGGTGCTGACGTGGCGGGCGCTGGGCGTGCCGCTCGCGGAGGTGGCGGGCGTGCTGGACGCCCCGCCGGAGCTGGAACGCGAGGCGCTGCGGGCCCACGCCGCGCGGCTGCGGGACGACCTGCGCCGCGCCGAGCACACGCTGCGCGAGGTGCAGGCCCGCCTGGACGCCCTGGACGGCAGGGCAGAGGAGACGATCATGAACAACGAGGACGTGAAGGCCGCCTTTGACGGGTTCGATCCCGCGCCCTACGAGGCTGAGGCCCGTGAACGCTGGGGCGACACGGACGCCTACCGCCAGAGTGCCGCGCGCACCGCCCGGTACACCCCCGAGGACTGGGCGCGCGTGCGCGCGGAGATGGACAGCATTACCGCCGAATACGTTGCCCTGATGGAGGCGGGCGTCCCGGCCACCGACGGGCGGGCGCTGGCGGTCGCGGCGCGGCACCGCGCGCACATCAGCGGGGCGTACTACGACGCCTCGGCGCAGATGATGCGCGGGCTGGCGCAGATGTGGGTGGCCGATGAGCGCTTCACGCGGACCATCGACCGGGCGAGACCCGGGCTGGCCGCGTACCAGAGCGCGGCGGTGACCGCCTGGGCCGACGCGCAGGGCGGGTAAGGGACGGGGGAGAGGGGGCCCCCGCCCGACTGTCAGGCCGCGCCGTGCTGCACGAAACGGGTGGGGGTCTGCGCGGCGACCTCGGCGGCCTCGCGCGTCAGACGCTGCCACTCGGCGCGCACCCCGTCCGGGCCGAGCACCTGCACCTGCGGCCCCCAGGACAGCAGCCACGGGAGAACACTGCGCGCCGCGCCCCTGGCGTCGTGCGGGACCAGCAGGGGCGCGTCCACGCTGCCGTCCGGGTTGATGCTCGGCTCGCCCAGACAGGCGTGCCCGCCTTCCAGCACGCGGAATTTCGCCTCACCCGTGAAGCGCAGGGTGACCGACACACTATCCGCTTCCTGGGTGGGCGGCGGCGTGACGGGCAGCGCGGGCGTCTGTCCCGGGTCGAGGGGGTCGGGCGTGAAGGTCTGCGGGTCCAGCGTGACGTGCAGCATCCGGCCCAGGCGGTACGTGCGCACCTCGCCGGCGTGGTCGGGGTCACGGCCCACGACGAGCAGGTCGCCGCTGACCGGGTGCGCCTCGATCCGCAGCGGGTGCAGCCGCGCGGCGCGCCGCGTGCCGGGCTGCCACTCCTGAAAGCGGATGGGGTGGCAGCCCAGCCACGCCTGCGTCACGGCGCGCAGCGCGAGGTCGGCCGAGGCGGGGCGCGCCGTGCCGGGCGTGCGGGGCAGGGCCGCGCGGACGTGCTCGGGCAGCGCGGCGGCCAGCGTGGCGCGCAGCGGGGCGAGGGTGGCCGCCGGTTCGCTTCCGCGCGCCGCGAGGGCGTCCAGGCCGCGCAGCAGGGTCAGGCGCGCCGCGCCGTCCAGTTCCGGCGTGCCGATCACGTACGCCTGTGGCGGGCCGGGCAGGACGCGCAGACCGGGTTCCAGGGCCTCCAGGTCGCGCAGGTCGCGCGCCGTGACGGCCAGGGACTGCCCGGTGGCCGCCGCGAGTTCGGCGGCGGTGTGCGGCCGCTCGCGCAGCAGGCGGGCCAGGAGGAACAGGCGCTGGACGGGGCTCTGGGCACGCTCGGTGGGCTCGTCGGAGGTCATGCCTCCAGTGTGCGGAGGGGGTGTCCGCCAAACGTCCATATTTTTGAGAAGACTGGATCAATAAGAATTCAATCCGGAACTCCGCCCAGCGACCGCTCCTCCCGCCACTCCAGCACCCACGGATCGAAGCGGCCCTCGCAGAAGAAATCCTCCCGCCCCGGCCCCGGCAGCGTCGGTTCCTCCCAGCGCGGCGCGTCCGACAGTCGCAGCACCCCACCGTCCACCGTCAGCGCCCCCGGCCAGCCCAGCAACTCGCGCAGCGCCGCCACCGCCGCACTCAGCGCCTTGCGCCGCGCGGTCGGCGTCTTCCCCGGTAGGTCCAGCGCGTCCAGCGCCCGCTCGCGCGACACCTGCCCCCCCGCCGTCACCAGCAGCGCCAGCAGGCCTGCCTCGGGCCGCGTGGAGCGCAGCGGCAACTCGTCGCCGGACATCCACACCCGCACCGGCCCGGCCAGACTGACCCGCACCGTCCACTCCGGCGGCGCGAACGTCACCACCCCGTACTGCTCCAGCAGCGCGGGCAGGTACGCGCGCACCCACGACCACCGCAGCGTCGCCAGCTGCGCGCGGATGCCGTCACTGGGCGGCAGGGGCTCGCCGCCCGCCTGCCGGGCGCACTCCGCGCGGGCCAGCCAGGAGAGGGTCCCCGCATGCTGCGAGTAACTGTCCGCGCGGCTCAGGGCTTCCTGGGCGCGCGGCAGATCCCCCGCGTGCAGGTACGCCAGCGTCAGGTGGTTGAGGACCGCGTGCCGACCCGAGTCCAGCACCCGGTGCAGCGCAGCCGCTTCCTGAGCCATCAGGACGGCCTCGAACGTCTGTCCCGAGAGGGCCAGCGCCTGCGCTCCTATGACCAGCGTTGCGGCCAGCCGATCCGGAGCGGAAACGCACTCGCGGGCGGAGATGGCCGTTCTGAGCGTGATGGGATACTGAGCCAGACTTATGGTGAGCATTGCCCGCGGCAGGAACAGTTCTGAGGCGAGCAGGCCGTCCTGGGCTATCGATTCTGCCTTTCGCAGGGCATTCAGCGCTGCGCCTGGTTGGTTGGTGTCGAGGGCGATGGACACGAGCGTCCGGTAGACGTAGGTGGAGGTCGTCGGATCGTGCCGCAGGTCACCCAGCGCCCGCGTGAGTTCGGTGGTCGCCTCGCCCACTTCCTGATGGTGTTGCAGGTCGAAGGCGAACTGAACGCGGGCCAGCCCCCTGTAGATGGGTGGTGCCTGAGCGATCTGGAACCGGTACAGCTCCTTCCACGTTGGGAGGTTCAGCAGGGCCGCCGCCCCCGCCAGTTGCGTAAGGGTGACCGAACGGGTGGGGCCGTCGGGCGCCTGCAGGACGCTGAGGCGCGCGAGATTCAGGGCCAGGTCGCTGCGCCGGTGAATCAGGTGCAGGTGGGCGCGGAACGGCAGAAGTTGCCCGGGGGGCCGGGCGTCCAGCAGATCGTCGAGCTGGCGGTGCTGCATCCCCCGAAAGAACAGCCAGGCCAGAGCGAGGCCGCCCAGTTCGCTGCCGATCCAGTCCTGCGGAACCTCCGGCAGGGCCGCGATGACCGGCAGGACGTCCGCCGCCCTGCTCGAATGTTGGGCTGTCCGGATCAGGTGATTCAGCGTTCCCTCGGCGTCGTCACGGAGTAGCAGTTGCCGGAGCGTGATGAGGGGATCGGCCACAGCGAGAGCTTAACGAATCTCTTTCATCCGCGGGGCCGCTCATCGTCATTTGCCAGGAGAGGCGCGTTGAACGGGAAACCCAGGTCGGCGAACAGGCGGAAGATCCAGATCAAAAAATACGCCGAAAACATAATACAGCTCCAGTCGCGGCCTGTCCGGGGTGCATGGAATACCGGATGGTCTGGGCCGACTGCGGGTGGGGGAGGTGGCGCGGCCACCAGAGCGGGATGTCACCCGCTTCGGGCCGCCAGTAGGTGTGAAACGCCGTTCACCTCAGGCATCGCTGGGGTGAAGGGTTCCGGTGCAACGTGGATTGAATCGGAGAATTCAGGGTCGGTCGGGGGCACCCCAATGACTATGTAAATTATAGAACAATGTCATGCATTTCGCAAATAGCAGAATGAGCGTACGGGGGCATGCGCCACCTCACCCAGAGCGCACACGCCAGATCACCGACCTCACCCTGGCCCCGCAGCAGGCCACAATCCCTACCGCCCCATGAAAAACGGCAGGAAAAAAGGCGGCCCACGCCGCCTCGATTCCCCACCCCCGCGTTCAGATCACGCGCCGTTCCGGCAGTGTCACGCCCCGGCTCAGACGCGCCTCCAGCGCGCGCACCAGCCGCGACAGCACGAACGTCAGCAGGAAGTACACCAGCGCCAGCACGGCGTAGACCTCGAACTGCCGGTACGTGGCGTTCGTGATGTACCGCCCCTGACTGAACAGTTCCTGCAAGGTCACCGCGCTCGCCAGACTGCTGCCCAGGATCAGGCTGATGAACTCATTGCCCAGCGCGGGCAGCGCCACCCGCCACGCCTGCGGCAGCACCACGAACCGCAGCGCCTGCCCCCGGCTGAGCCCCAGGCTGCGCGCCGCCTCCGCCTGCCCCGCCGGAACACTGCTGATCCCGCCGCGCACGATCTCACTCGTGTAGGCCGCCGAGTACAGCCCCAGCGCCAGCACCGCCGCCGGAAAATCCGGCAGGGTCACGCCCAGCGTCGGCAGGCCGTAGTACACCACCGACAGCAGCACGATCAGCGGAATGCCCCGCACCACCGTCACGTACGCGTCGCCCAGCCGCCCCAGCACCGGCACGCGCAGTACCCGCGCCGCCCCCAGCGCTGTGCCCACGAGCACCGATACCGCCAGGGCGCAGATGCTCACCGCGAGCGTCAGGCCCAGGCCCGAGAGCAGCAGGCGCGGGTACTCCCCGGACAGCACCGTCCGGAATCCCTCCAGCACCGCCGTCACGGGCGCACCCCGGCGGACACACGACCGTTCGATTCCTTCACGCGGACACCTTCACGGCCCCACCATAGGGCAGAGCTGACCCCTCAGGCATCCCCTCTTCACGAAACGTGCACCCCCACCCCATGCGTTTCACATGGTCCTGTACGCTGGACAGCAGACCGGGGCGGCCCCCCATACCCACGCCCGCCCCACGGAAGGTGATTCCCCCATGCGCGCCTGGCTGTACCTCCTGACGGCCATTGCCCTGGAGGTCAGCGGCACCCTCAGCCTGAAACACCTGCACGACCAGCCGCTGACGCGCGCGCTGCTCACGTACGCCCAGCTGACCGGCGCGTTCTACCTGCTCTCCCGCGCGTTCCGGCAGATCCCGGTCGCCGTGGCCTTCGCCACCTGGGAAGCGCTGGGCCTCCTGAGCCTCACCGTCCTGGGCGCCACCCTGCTGGGCGAGCACCTGCCCCGCACGCACCTGCTCGCGCTGGGCGGCCTGCTGCTCTGCAGCGCCCTCCTCGGCCACGGCACCCACCACCCTGCCACCCGGCAGCCCGCCACGGACACGCCGCCTCCGGCAGACGACCCGGCCCGCCCCGCACCCACCGGGGGGCAACCCGCATGACCCTCCCCACCGCCCTCCTGATCCTGGGGGCCGCCCTGCTGGACGTCCTGGCGAACCTCCTCCTGAAACGCAGCGACGGCCTCGCCCGCCCCGCGTACTTCGTGGGCGCCGTCCTGACCGTCCTGCTGGCCTTCAGCCTGATCGGCCTCGCCGCGCGTGACCTGCCGGTCGCCGTCGCCTACGCCCTCTGGGGCGGCCTGGGCATCGTCACCACCGCCCTGCTCAGCAGGCGCATCGACGGCGCCCGCCTGACCCCCACCGGCTGGGCGGGCCTCGCCCTGATCCTCGGCAGCCTCGCCGTCCTCAGCCTCACCCCGTAACACAAAGGGAAAGGGGCCGGCGGTCGGATGGATCCCCCACCCCCCTCCGGCCTCCTCTAAAGCGGTTACTTCTGCACGATCCACTTGTTGAGCAGTTGCTGGTACTCCCCGCTGGCCTTCAGGCGCGCCAGGGTCCTGTTCGCAGCGGCCGCCAGATCACTGCCCTTCCTGAACACCATGCCGTAATCCTCGGCCGCCAGATCCGCGCCGGCCTTGTCGAACTGCCCTGGCAGACGCTTCTTCAGGTCATCCACCGTCGGCGCGTCCCCGATCAGCGCCGCAATCCGCCCGGCGCGGACGTCCGCCAGTCCCGCCGCGAAATCGTCATACACCTTGATGGTCGCGCCCTTCGGTTTCAGCGTGTCGTTCGCCACGAACTGCCCCGTCGTGTTCCCCTGCACGCCAACCACCTTGCCCTTCACGCTCGCGGGCCACGCGAACTTCCCGGGATTCCCGGCCCGCACAATGAACACCTGCGCCGACCGGAAGTACGGCTGGCTGAACGACACCACCTTCGCCCGCTCCGGCGTGATCGTGATCGCACTGATCGCCATGTCCACCCGGCCCGACGTGACCGCCTGCGGCATCAGCGCCCCGAAGCCCACCGCGCGGATCTCCAGACGCACCCCCAGATCCCTCGCCACCGCCCGCGCGATATCGATCTCGAAGCCCTGAATCGTCCCGTCCGGCCCCTTGAACTCGAACGGCGCGAACGTCGGGTCCGTGCCCAGCACCAGCACACCCTTCTTCTTCACCTCGGCCACCGTCGCCGCCCGGGACACGCCCGCCACCGCCACGCCCAGCACCGCCGCAATCATCACGAAACGCTTCATGCGCCCAGCATAGAACCCTGCGCGCCGCGCCTTACCCTGCCTGCATGGATTGGCCCGCCCCCACCGACTTCGTCCACGGCGACCCCCTCCCCCCACCGCAGGACTGGACGCGGCCCGGCCTCGTCATGACCTTCAACCTCGAATGCCCCGGCTGCGTCTCGCGCGGCGTCCCCTTCCTCAAGCGCCTGCACGCCGAATTCGGCGACGCCGTCCACCTCCTCGCCGTGCACACCAGCCACGGCCACCGCCAGCTGCCCCGGGAGGACGTCGAACCCACCTTGAAAAAGTTCGCGCAGACCTACGCGAAACTCCCGTTCCCCGTCGCCCTCGACCTCAGCGGCACCCTCGCCCGACACTGGCACACCGAGGGCACCCCCCACTGGCTGGCCTTCGCGCCCGGCGGCGACCTCATCCGCAGCGTGTACGGCAGCCAGGACAACGCCCAGACCAGACTCCAGTACCTCCTAGAAGAATGGACCGGGCACACCGGGGACGATCAGGCTTAACGGGCGTCGGACGTCGCCTGAGCGGGCACGAAGACGCCGGACTTCAGGTTCTTCAGCGGCAGGTTCGTGATCCGCACGAGCAGGGCGCTGCGGCGGCCCCCGGACAGGTACGGCCCGAGCTGATCGAGGCTGGAGACGAACCGGAGCTGCCGGTCCTGACTGTGGACGCTCAGCCGACCCTGGGCGTCCACCTTGCCGGTATCCACCATGAAGTTCGTGCCGCCGCCACTGGTGACGAGCATGACAGCCTCGCCCGCCTTGAGTCCTGTCGAGATCAGGTGCTCAGGGCCGGTCTTCGTCCCGACAGAGTAGCTGCCCCAGACGGGCTGGCCGACCAGCGCGGACAGGAACACGCTGTTGCTGGAGTTGTAGAACGCCGCGCCGATGTCCTCCGGTCCCGCGTTCAGCAGGAGGGTGGCGTCGCCCACCTGCACGCGGGGAGAGGTGTACCCGCTGAACCGTACGGAACGGGTCTGAGCCAGCAGGTCGACGACACTGCTGGCGTCGAAGAATGCCGCGCCGTCACGGGTAAACCGCGCGTTGACTGACGTGCCCCCCAGGGCCAGCGACCGGCCGTCCCGGCTGAGCGTGACCCCCTGGGCGTCCAGGGCTCGGGTGACGTCGGTGCCTCTCAGGAAGACGCCCTTGTTCACCTCGCTGTCATTGAAGGTGTAACAGGTGATGCCGGCCTTCTCGCTGACGATGGTGACGTTGTCTCCGGAGGGCTTGGTGCCGCGCACGCAGCTCGGTTTGACGGGCGCCTGCCGGACGACGGTGAGGGTCGTGTCGGTCCCGCTCCCACCCGCGAGGGCGTAGAGTCCGGCGCTGATGCCGAGAGCGAGGGTTGCGGCGGCGAGGATGAGTTTTGGCATGGTGTACACCTTTGCCATGCCCAGGGTCACGCGGGCGGGTGGCCCGAGTTCGCGGATGGCCTGGGCGGTGGCCTGAGTGGGGGTGAGGCCGGTCAGCATCAGGTGGTCGGCGCGCGTCAGGACGTGCTCTTCGAGTTCATCCCAGAGTTCCTGGCGGCGCGCCTCCGGCAGGCCCCAGGTGGCGCGGCGCAGGTACGCGGTCAGGGCGCGGGGGATGGGGTGGGCGGCGGTGGTCACGCGCCGGTCCCGCCGAGCCGGTGGACGGCGCCGGTGAAGGCGGCGAATTCCTGCCGTTTGGCGTTCAGGGTTTCGCGGCCCCGGTCGGTGATGGCGTAGTACTTGCGGGGTTTGCCGTTGCGGCCGCTCTCGCCGTGCTGCGCGGCGAGCAGCCCTTCGGCTTCCAGGCGGTGCAGGGCGGGGTAGAGGCTGCCTTCCTTGAAGTCGAAGTACCCGCCGGTGCGGTCGCGGGCGGCCTGGATGATCGCGAAGCCGTAGAGGGGCTGCTGTTCGAGGAGGGTCAGGAGAATGAGGTCGAGGTTGCCGCGCAGCAGGTCTGGGTTCATGGGTGCTCCGGGGTGGGGCGTCGGCCGCGCAGCGTCCTGCGTGGTTGCGGCCCCTGCATAGCTATGTCTGCCTACATAGTCTGTCTTGGTTTGGTGCCTGTCAAGCCCAGTCTGCCTATGTATGGGGTGGCCTATGTGCTGCGGTGACTGAGGTGCCACGCTGGGTCATGCGCTCCTGGATGCTGACCGCCCCGCAGCCAAGCCTCACCGTATCTGAC
This sequence comes from Deinococcus actinosclerus, assembly GCF_001507665.1. Lineage (NCBI taxonomy): Bacteria > Thermotogati > Deinococcota > Deinococci > Deinococcales > Deinococcaceae > Deinococcus > Deinococcus actinosclerus. The sequence continues at coordinate 1,247,349 of NZ_CP013910.1, forward strand.
ATCACGGCGTTCCAGGCTGTGTGGGACGCACGCAATCCGGCCTAGCCGCCACTCGAAGTACCTCGCTGGCAGTTCCTGAGCTGGCTTGAGGGGAGGCGCTGCCGATCCCTGGGGGTTTCCCTGGCTGGATCCACTATGAAAAGCCCCCGGAGCCTGTGTGGCGTCCGGGGGATGAGTGGGGTGGGGCTCAGTCGATGCTGATGCGCCAGCGCCATTCGCTCGCGCGTTTCATGACGTGCGCGATGCCGCCGGTGATGGCGAGCTTCTGGTTCCAGGGGAGTTTCATCCAGCCGACGGCCATCAGGCCGCCCAGGCTCACGAACTCGCCCAGGGTGGTGGGCTCGTAGGATTCGGGTTCCTCGCCGCGCACGAGGCGCATGATGTTCTTCCCGGTCAGGCGGCCCTGCTGTCCGGCGTGCTGCGCGGTGGTGGGCACGGGTTTGCCTTCCTGGTTCAGCGCGAGGCCCATATCGCCGATCACGAACACCTCGGGGTAGCCCTTGGCGCGCAGCTTGTCGTCCACGGCGATGCGGCCGCCGGGGCCTTTCTCCAGTTTGCTGCCGCTGACGATGTCGCGGGCCTGGATGCCGCCGGTCCAGATGATCTTGCCGGCGCCGATGGTCTTCTGCTGGCCGTCGGCGGTCTGCACGGTGACGGTGTCGGCGGTGGCCTGCGTGATGCGGTGCCCGACGAGGATGTGGATGCCGTATTCCTCGAGGGTCTTCTGGGCCTTGGCGCGCAGGGCGTCGTCGAGGATCGGGAGGATCTTGGGGCCGGCTTCCACGAGGTAGATGTTGAAGGGGGGCAGGCCGCGTTCCTTGGTCAGGAGCTGGGCGCGCTGGGCGAGCTCGGTGACGAGTTCCACGCCGGTGAGGCCGGCGCCGCCCACGACGATGTCGCGGTTGCCCTGGTACTCGGTGGTGTAGGCGCGGTTGACGAAGTTGAAGATCTCGTCGGCGTCGCTGAGCTGCTTGAGTTCGGAGGCGTTCTCGGCCAAGCCGGGGATGCGGTAGAAGTTGGTGACGCTGCCCAGGCCCACGACGAGGGTGTCGTAGGTGAGGACGCGGCCATCCTTGAGCTTGACTTCACGCTCGTCGAGGTTGACGGCTTCGACCTGCGCCTTTTCGAGGTTCACGCCGGTGCCGCGCAGCAGGGGCGCCAGCGGCAGCGTGACGGGGGTGTTGTGCGCCGCCGCTTCGTGCAGGCGGGTCTCAAAGGTGTGGTACGCGTTCTGCTCCACCATCAGGGCTTCGAGGCCGGGGGCGGGCTTCATTTTGGTGGCGACGGCAAGGCCGGAGTAACCAGCACCGAGGATGAGGGTCTTCATGTCTCTTTCTCCTGTGAACGAATTCACGAGTCGAATGGGAGTGCTCCCACCGGCTCATAAACACCGCTGGAAGCCTCCGGCCTCCACACGGCAACAGTGTACATCTTACACCAAATACACCTGAAGGCGCTCACACAGTGTTGTCTGACCTACCGAGACCGTTCATCCAGACTCACCCCGGCCCCTACCCCCGCCCGCCGGCAATCCGCGCGGCGTCCGGCGTGCCCCGCAGCGCCCGCATCGCCAGCGCCCCCAGCAGCGGCCCCAGCGCCCACAGCGCGAACAGCCCCCCCCAGCCCAGGCGCGGCAGCAGCGGCGGCACCACCGCGATCGTCACGGCGGTCAGCGTGAACCCCAGGGCCAGCTGCGCCGTCATCGCCGTCCCCACGTACGGTCCCGGCGCGATCTCACTGATGACCGTGCTGAACTGCGCGCTGTCCGCGATGATCCAGAATCCCCAGAACAGACTCAGCGCCAGCACCACGCCCGGAGCCGGATTGCCCCACAGCAGCAGCCCGGCCAGGAGCAGCGCCGCGCCGCCCGACAGCCACATGGATAGCTCCGTCAGGCGCGTGCGGCCCCAGCGGTCCCCCAGCACGCCGCCCACCCCGCAGCCCAGCGCGCCCACCCCCACCACGCCGAAGGTCGCCAGCGCCGCGCCCCGCAGCGCGTCCGGCTGACCCGCCCCGCTCAGCACCCCGCCGAAGAACAGCGCGAACCACGTCCACATGGCGTACAGCTCCCACATGTGCCCCAGGTACCCCAGGGTCGCCAGCGCCGGGCCGCGCGCCGTCAGGACCCGCCACGCCTGCGCCGGACGGAACGGCGGGGCCTTCGTCGCCAGTGGCCCCGGCGGGACCGGTAGCGCCAGCAGCCCACCCAGCGCCGCCAGCGCACTCGTCACGCCCACCACCACCCGCCAGTCCGCCCCGCCCAGCCCGTTCACCAGGTGCGGGCTGGCCGACCCCAGCGTCAGCGCGCCCACCATCACCCCCAGCGCCATTCCCCGCCCCCGCACGAAGTAGGTGCTCATGGCCCGCAGCGCCGGAGGGTACACGAGCGCCAGCGCCGCCCCCACGCCCGCCCGGGCCAGCAGCGCCCCCCACAGGCCGGGGTGCAGCAGCAGGGCCGCGTTCGCGCCCGCCGCCAGCAGCGCGCCCGCCGCGATCAACGCGCGCGGCTGCGCCCGGTCGGCGAGGTTCAGCGCGGCACTCAGGACCGCCCCCAGCACGAAGCCCAGCTGCACCGCCAGCGTCAGCCACGACCCCTGGAAGGCGTTCAGGCCCCAGCCTTCACGCAGCTGCGGCAGCGCGGCGGCCGCACTGAACCACGGGCTCATGCCGAGCACCACGCTCAGGGCCAGCAGGATCAGCGCGGCGGTCGGGGACAGGCGGGCGGCAGGGGCAGGTGAGGTCATCGGGCGCCCCCCACCCTACGCGACCCGGACGCCGACGTCCGGTCCCCGGCGGTCAGGGGGCCGCGTCCAGCGCCGCGCGCCGCGCCCGCGCAATCGGGCGGCGGTGGTCGCCCTCGGGCAGCAGGGCCTCCAGGGTGTCCAGGCACTCCGGGTCGTCGAAGCGCGACGCGTAGCGCCACAGCAGGTCCGGGTCGCCGCTGCGGCACACCGCCTCCCGCAGCGCCGCGTCCAGGTACTCGCGCCAGTACGTCAGCAGCGGCGACGCCGAGTGCGGCAGCAGCGGCCCGTCGTACAGGTCGGCCGCCTCGCCCACCCGCCCGGCCAGCAGCAGCTCCTCGACGCGCTGCACGTCCAGCGTCAGCGGCACGCCCAGGCGGTACGGCCGCGACGCGATCTGCCCGCCCAGCAGCGCGCGCAGCGTGCTCACCTCGGATTTCAGGGTGCTCAGGCTGATCGGCTGGTCCCCGTACACGTGCGCGTGCAGGGCGTCCAGGCTCAGCCCGCCCGGGTTCAGGGCCAGCACGCACAGCAGTTCATGCTGCCGGGGCGTGAGGTGCAGGTGCTGCCCGCCGAAGGTCACGCGCGCCGGACCGCAGAACGCGAGGTTCAGGGCCGCCGCCGGGCTGCGCGGGCGCCCCCCGATGGCCTGCTCAATCTGCGCGGCGTAGTGCCGCGCGCTCGCCAGGCCCAGCGGCGTGCTGTGCTCCCAGGTGCTGCTGATGTCCAGCACGCCCAGCAGCGCGCCCGTACCGGTGTCGCGGATCGGACTGGAGTAACACACCCAGTCGTGCACGGTCTGCACGTAGTGCTCGGCGCTGAACACCCGCACCGGCTGGCGCGTGCGCAGCGACAGCGCCAGCGCGTTCGTGCCCACGCTGCCCTCGCCCCACTGGCCGCCCGGCACGAAATTCACGCTGCGGGCCAGCCCGGTCATGCGTTCGCTCCCCTGCGTCCACAGCAGCGTGCCGTCCACGTCCCCCACCGCCACGATCAGGTCGGCCTCCTCGGCCAGGCGGCGCAGCTCCGGGATCAGGCCGCGCACGCCGTACTTCAGCGGGCTCTCCTGCCAGGCGTGCTGCACGTCCGCCTCGGCCTTCACGGGCGCGCTGACCCGTTCGGGCGGCACGGTCAGCGACGAGCGTGCCCACGACGCCGCGACCTCCTGCGTGACGGGCGTGTCGGCGGGCGCCGGTGGGTCCGCCGGGGCGGGCGCCGGGTGCCGGGACACGAAACGGTGCCAGGCGCGGATCAGGTGCTGCCGTTCCAGCGTCAATCTGTCGTTCATGGCGCGTCCTCGTGAGGCGGCCAGCGCCGCGCGGAGTCGGGGCGGCCCACGGCGGGGCGCAGTGGGGCGGCGAACAGCGGATGATGCCCCACGCTAGCACTTCCGCTGCGCCGGGGGGAGGCGCGGCTCGGGACGCGTCTGCACACCCCGGCGGGGGAGGGGGGCGCCTGGGCGCGGGCGGGGTGGAGGGCGAGTGTGCCCCGCCACGCACCCTTTTCCAACCTTGGTGTGTTTAGATGGAGTCGGTCAGACAACTCAGCTTCCAGCCCTCTGGAACCCCTTCATTCCACCCCACCCGTGGGAGGCCCGCATGAACGTCACCCTGACAGTGAACGGCAAGACCTACACCCGTGACGTGGAGCCCAGGACGCTCCTCGTCCACTTCGTCCGCGAGGACCTCGGCCTGACCGGCACGCACGTCGGCTGCGACACCAGCCAGTGCGGCGCGTGCACCGTGCACGTGAACGGCGACGCCGTCAAGAGCTGCACCCTCCTGGCCGTCCAGGCGCAGGGCGCCGACGTCACGACCATCGAGGGCCTCGGCACGCCCGGCGACCTGCACCCCCTCCAGACCGGCTTCTGGGAGGAACACGGCCTCCAGTGCGGGTTCTGCACGCCCGGCATGATCATGGCCTCCGCCGAACTCCTCAAGCACAACCCCAACCCCAGCGAGGACCAGATCCGCCACCACCTGGAAGGGAACTACTGCCGCTGCACCGGGTACCACAACATCGTCAAGGCCGTGCAGCACGCCGCCGGTGCCATGCAGGGCGCCTCGCAGGCCGCCGACGACTGACCTGGGCCGAGGGTCGAACGGTCACAGTGTCCAGAACCGGACTCCGCTGATCCTTTTTGACCTTCAGACGCCTGGCCCCTCAGATTCACTGCTCTTCTCCACAGCCCAGGGAGGCATCACCCCATGAGCGAGACCCGGACGGACAAGTATTTCGGTCAGGCCCTCAAGCGCAAGGAGGACCCGCGCTTCATCACCGGCACCGGCAACTACACCGACGACATGGTGCTGCACGGCATGGTGCACGCCGCGATGGTGCGCAGCCCCTACGCACACGCGAAGATCACGGGCATCAACACCGACTCGGTGAAGGACATGCCGGGCGTCCTGCGCGTGCTGACCGGGCAGGACGTGCAGGAGGCCGGGCTGGGCAGCATCCCGGTCGGCTGGCTGCTCCCGGACCTGAAGACGCCCGCGCATCCCGCCATCGCCCTGAACGAAGCGAACCATGTCGGCGACATCGTGGCGGTCGTGATCGCCGAGACGCGCGCGCAGGCCGAGGACGCCGCCGCCGCGCTGGAAGTCGATTACGACGCCCTGCCCGCCGTGGCGACCACCCACGCCGCGCTGGCCGACGGCGCGCCCCTGGTGCACGACGACGTGCCCGGGAACGTCGCCTTCCACTGGGAGATCGGCGACGAGGCCGCCACCACCGAGGCCTTCAAGGGCGCGGCCCGCACCGTCCGCGTGAAACTGCGTAACCACCGGCTGGTCGCCAACCCCATCGAGCCGCGCAGCAGCCTCGCGCAGTTCACCCCGGCGGGCGGCGACTACCTGCTGTACACCACCAGCCAGAACCCCCACATTCACCGCCTGATCCTCGCGGCGTTCGTGATGAGCATCCCCGAACACAAGCTGCGCGTGATCAGCCCCGACGTGGGCGGCGGCTTCGGCACGAAGATCTTCCAGTACCAGGAAGAGGTCATCGTGCTGCTCGCCTCACGCCTGATCGGCCGCCCCGTCAAGTGGACCGCGCGGCGCAGCGAGGCCTTCGTCAGCGACGCGCAGGGCCGCGACCACGACACCGAGGCCGAACTGGCCGTCAGCGAGGACGGCAAGATCCTGGGCTTCCGCGTAAATACCCACGCGAACCTCGGCGCGTACCAGACGCTCTTCGCGCCCGCCGTGCCCACGTACCTGTACGGCACGCTGCTGAACGGCGTGTACAAGATGCCCGCCATTCACGCCAAGGTCACGGGCGTCATGACGAACACCGTGCCCGTGGACGCCTACCGCGGCGCGGGCCGCCCCGAGGCCACGTACCTCATCGAACGGATCGTGGACATGGCCGCGCACGAACTGAACCTCGACCCGGCCGAATTCCGCCGCCAGAACTTCATCCAGCCCGACGAGTTCCCCTACCAGACCCCGGTGGCGCTCGTGTATGACAGCGGCGACTACGAACCCGCGCTGGATCAGGCCATGCAGATGATGAACTACGCCGCGCTGCGCGAGGAACAGGCCCGCATGAAAGGCGGAAAGAAGATTCTGGGCGTGGGCCTGATCTCCTTCCTGGAAGCCTGCGGCTTGGCGCCCAGCGCCCTGGTCGGGCAGCTCGGCGCGCAGGCCGGACAGTGGGAATCGAGCCTCGTGCGCGTGCACCCCACCGGGAAGGTCGAACTGTACACCGGCAGCCACAGCCACGGGCAGGGCCACGAGACGGCCTTCCCGCAGATCGCCGCCGACGAACTCCAGATTCCCATTGAGGACATCGAACTCATCCACGGGGATACCGGCCGCATGCCCTACGGCTGGGGCACCTACGGCAGCCGCTCGGCGGCCGTGGGCGGCAGCGCCCTGAAACTCGCGCTGCAGAAGATCACCGCCAAGATGAAGAAGATCGCCGCGCACCTCCTGGAAGCCAGCGAGGACGACATTGAGCACGAGGGCGGCGTGTTCCGCATCAAGGGCGCGCCGGACAAGAGCAAGACCTTCTTCGACATCGCGCTGATGGCCCACCTCGCGCACAACTACCCCGCTGACCTCGAACCCGGCCTGGAAGCCACCGCCTTCTACGACCCGAAGAACTTCGTGTACCCCTTCGGGACGCACATCGCTGTCGTGGAGATCGACACCGACACCGGCCACGTGAAACTGCGCGGCTACGGCAGCGTGGACGACTGCGGCCCCCTCATCAACCCCCTGATCGCCGAGGGACAGGTGCACGGCGGCGTCGCGCAGGGCATGGGCCAGGCGCTGCTGGAAGAAGCCGCGTACGACGAGGACGGCAACCTGCTGGCCGGGACGTACATGGAGTACGCCATGCCCCGCGCGGACGACGTGCCGTTCATCCAGCACGGCCACACCGTCACCCCCAGCCCCCACAACCCCCTGGGCGTCAAGGGCATCGGCGAGGCCGGCACGATCGCCAGCACCGCCGCCGTCGCCAACGCCGTCATGGACGCCCTGTGGCACGAGGCGGGCATCGCGCACCTCGATATGCCCTACACCGCCGAGAAGGTCTGGCGCGCCCTGAAAGACGCGCGGGCCAGCCAGCTGCAGGCCGCCGACGACTGAAACGTCGATGGGAGAAGGCTGATGAAAACCGCCAACCTTCTCCATCAACGGTCACCTTTCACCCATCACCCCCATCCCGGAGGGATATATGTATCCAGCCAGTTTCGAGTACCACAAGGCCGAGAGTGTCGATCAGGCCCTGGCCGCGCTTGCCGAGAATCCTGACCTGAAGGTCATCGCGGGGGGGCACAGCCTGCTGCCCGCCATGAAGCTCCGGCTGGCGCAGCCGCCCGCGCTGCTGGACATCTGGGGCATCCAGGAGATGAAGGGCATCCGGCGGGACGGGGACCACTGGGTGGTCGGCGCCATGACCACCCACGCGGACGTGCTGCGCAGCGACCTGCCGCTGTTTCCCGAGGTGGCCGGCTGGGTGGGCGACCCGATGGTGCGCAACCGCGGCACCATCGGCGGCAGCCTGGCGCACGCCGACCCCAGCGCCGACTACCCCGCCGCCGCCCTGGCCCTGGGTGTGGAATTCGTCATCCGCGGCCTCGGTGGGGAGCGCACCGTGCACGCCGACGACATGTTCCAGGGCATGTTCGAGAGTGCCGTGCAGCCCGGCGAGCTCCTGACCCACATCCGCATTCCCGCCACCACCCAGGCGAGCGCGTACGAGAAGTTCCGTCACCCCGCCAGCCACTACGCCGTCGTGGGCGTGGCCGTGGTGCGGCACGCGGACGGCAGCGTGCGCGCCGCGTACACCGGCGCGGCCGAGAAGGCGCACCGCCTGACGAAACTGGAGGACGCCGTGAACGGCTCGCAGGCGGTCCCCACCGGACTGGTGGACGCGGGCGACCTTCTCGGGGACCGCTTCGCCAGCGCCGAGTACCGCGCGCACCTCGTGGACGTCCTCTCGGCGCGCGCGGTCGAACGCCTCGGCTGAGCTCCACAGTGGCGCCCACTCCCGCTCGTGGAGTGGGCGCCCAGCGTTCCAGCCGCTACTGGATCAGGCCTGCCACGCCGTTGATCGTCACCGCGATGATCACCGTCCCGAACACGAACGACAGCAGCGCGTGCCCCAGCAGCAGGCGGCGCATGGCGCGGGTATTCAGGTTCGTGTCGCTCACCTGATACGTCATGCCGATGGTGACGCTCAGGTACGCGAAATCCCAGTAGGTGGGCTCCTCCAGGTTGCCCTCCCCGTGAGGGAACAGCACGCCGCGTCCATCCCGGTAGTAGCGCCGGGCGTAGTGCAGGGTGTACTCGGTCTGCACGAGCAGCCAGCTCGTGGCGACCGTCCCCACCGCCAGGGCCGTGAGCAGCAGCTCCCGGGTGCCCCTGGCGTCGTGCGCGTCGGACAGCAGGAACACCACCCCGATCAGGCTCACCAGGGCGGCCGTCATGGTGATCGTCCCGGCCAGCGCCCGGCTGTCATCCTCGCGCGTGGCGAGTTCGCGCGTGCGGGCCGGCCCCGCTCGCATCATGAGCGGCCACAGCTGCGCCATGACCGACAGCGTGAAGACGTTCCAGCCCAGCAGGATCCGCGCCTCCGGCGGCCAGCCGCGGGGTGTGGCGAGACCGACCAGCAGGCCCGCCACGAGACCGATGAGCAGGCGGCGGGCAGCGTGGCGGGGACGCCGGGCGGTGGGGGTCATGCGCGGAGCCTACACCGCAGGATTGTCATCCGGCGCTCGTGAAGCGTTCATGGGCGCTGGCTACCGTGGGAAGGATGAAACGAGTGATCTTGGCCGCCGCTGGACTGATGCTGGGCGTGGCGAGCGCCGCGACGCCACCCGTGCAGGTGAACTACCGCGTCTACCAGTACGCCTGCACGGGCGGGCAGAACGTCAGCGTGTACTACGTGCAGTTCGGGGATCAGCCCATGTTCGCCGTACTGGACTGGAAGGGCCAGAAGTACGGGCTGGCGCAGGCCATCAGCGCCAGCGGCGCCCGCTACGCCAGCCTGAACGGCCCCGCCGGCGCGCGCGGCGGCCTGCAGTGGTGGGAGCACCAAGGTACGGCGGAACTCAGCACCTTCACCGGGAACAGCACCACCACCACGAAAACCCTGCTGACCGGTTGCAAGACCCCGACCCGCTGAACGGCATCACCACGGCCAGAGGTGCGGAGGGCGATTCGCACCTCTGAAGACCCTTAGTCCGCGTTGGCCTGGGCCAGCAGCGCCTCGATCTCCTTGATGCCGGGCTGCTGCGCCAAGATGCGCTGCGCGATCTCCCGGGTGCGCTCGGCCTGCCCGGTGCGGTTCCAGGCCAGCAGCGCCCCCTGACGGTACCAGTGGTACTGGAGGGGCACGCCGATCTGCACGGCCCGGTCGAAAGCCTGCGCGGCGTCCTGCGGCTGCCCGAGGGCCAGTCGCGCCTGCCCCAGGCCCCACCAGTCGAACGCGGTCGCGCCGCCCTTCCGGGTGCGGGCCTGCATCTCGTCACGCAGGCGCGTCCAGTTCGCGGCCTCGTCCCAGTCTCTGCCCAGCAGGCGCCTGACGTCCGCCTCGCGGCTGGCAGGGTAGGCGAGTAGGTACTCACCGTTGTAGTAGTTCCAGAGCGCCTCGAACTGCGCCTCGCTGTGGGTGAGTTTCGCGCCCAGCAGGGAGTCGCTGCTCGTCAGGCCCTGCGCGCTGTACCCGTACACCGTGCGGAAGTGGGCGGTGTTGTCCCCGTCCTTCAGGCGCTGCTGCACCACGACCGGGAGTTTCGCGGCGATCAGGACGCGCAGCAGCTCCGGCGTGCCCCCGTATCGGATGACGGTGCGCAGGCCCTGGCGCTCGAGGTACGCGGCGACCTCCTGCGTGCTGACCTCCACGTCGTTCGGGCCGTCCTTGAGCGCGGCGGCCGCCTGCGCCTGCGTGACCTTCCTGCCGTGGTAGCCCAGCACCACGGACGCCGTGACCGGCCCGCAGTTGTTCAGCGCCTGATTGTCGTGCCCCACGCCGCTCAGGGTGAGGCTGGCGGGGCGCGCGGTCTGCGCCTCGGACATGCATGCCCCCAGGGCCGGGGCGAGCAGCAGGGAAACCAGGGCAATCCGTTTCATGTCAAGCAGTCTGACGGCCGGGTGCCCGGCCTGCCTTCAGCGCCATTGAAGCGTCCCTGACGCGATCCTTCACCGCCTTCCAACAATGCGGCCCGGCATGCAGACACGGCCCGGCCGCGCGCGGCCGGCGCCCCCCGGCCCCTTCGGTAAGTCTTTTCGCTCTCGGTCTTTTCTGGCGGGTGCGCGTACACTCTTCCGGTGACTGTTGCTGCGCCGAACCTGTCGAAACTGCTGCCCGCCGCCCCGCCCGGAAACCTGCTGCTGCTGCCGCAGGTGGCGCGGGCGGCGCTGTTCGCGGCGTTCCCGGGCCCGGCGGTGCTGCTGACCACCCCGGACCGCCTGGGCAGTTACGCCACGGCGGGCGTGCTGGGCGCGCCGGTCAGCGTGAACCCGGGCCTGCGCGACTGGGACACCCGCCACGAGCACGTGGTGCTCGACGTGAACACCGCCCTGGACCTGTTCCCGTCGCGGCCGGAGGATCACGCCCTGACCCTGAAGGTGGGGGCCAGCTACCCGCGTGAGGTCCTGCTCTCCCGCCTGGAACGCCTGGGCTACGAGCGTGGCGAGGAACCCGGCTTCGAGATTCAGGGCGACACGCTGGAACTGCGACTCTCGGCCGGGTCGGGCCTGCCCGCAGAGGCGGAGGAGGGCCTGTGGGTGCGCGCGGAGTTCTTCGGGGACGAACTGGACACCCTGCGCTTCCTGAAGCCCGGCGCGCTGACGGGCGAGAAGGCGCAGAGCTTCACGCTGGAACCCACCGCCGACTACCTGACGGAGGTGAAGTGGGACGCCACCCGCCTGGAGCTGCTGCCGGGGCGGGTGTTCCTGGACTCCCCGGAGTTCTACGCGTCCGCGCTGGGCGTCCTGATCGATACCTTCTGGCCGAAACTGGCCGGGCGTGAGGTCACGAGCTTCGGCCGCTCGCCGCTGGACCTGCCGGATCTGGACACCGGCCTGACCACCCTCCCGTTCTACCGGGCGCGCCTGAGCGACCTGGAACGCGACGTGAACGAGTGGCGCGAGGCGGACTACCGCATGATGATCCTCGTGCGGCACGACCGCACCGCCGCGTACCTCGCGGACAAGCTGCTGAACACCCACGAGATCCCCTGGCTGAAGATCCCCCGCGTGCCCGAGGGGGGCCTGGGCTTCCTGCGCGCGGCGGGCGAGGGCGGCTTCGTCATCCCCGAGCACAAGACGGTCGTCCTGACCGAGGACCTCATCTACGGCTTCCAGGGCGGCAGCGCCCTGCGCGGCAAGCGCCTGAACGGCAAACCCGTCACGGACGCGCTGGGCCTGCACGTCGGGGACTACCTGATCCACCCCGAGCACGGCATCGGGCAGTTCGAGGGCCTCGAAACCCGCAAGGTGCTGGGTGTCACCCGCGACTACCTGAACCTCACGTACCGGGGCGGCGCGCGCCTGAGCGTCCCCATCGAGCAGCTGCCCGTCCTGCGCCGCCACCCGGGCACCACCGACGACCCACCCAGCTTGAGTTCCTTCGACAAGAAGGACTGGGCGAAAGCCAAGGAGAAGGCCCGCAAGAACGCCGAGGCCGTCGCCGCGAAGCTGCTCGTGCAGTACGCCGCGCGGCAGGTCACGCCCGGCAACGCATTCCCCGCGCAACCCGAATGGGACGAGCAGGTCGAGGCGAACTTCAAGTTCGAGCTCACCGCCGACCAGAAAACCGCGCTGAAAGAAACCATGCGCGACCTGGAGAAGGCCAATCCCGCCGACCGCCTGATCTCCGGCGACGTGGGCTTCGGCAAGACCGAGGTGGCCCTGCGCGCCGCGCACCGCGTCGTCGGGCACGGCAAACAGGTCGCCGTGCTCGTCCCCACCACCCTGCTGGCCGAACAGCACACCAGCACCTTCGTCGAGCGCTTCAAGGGCCTCCCCGTGCGCGTCGAGGGTCTGTCGCGCTTCACCACGCCGCAGCAGGCCCGGAGCATCCTCGCCGACGCCGCCCAGGGCAAGGTGGACATCCTGATCGGCACGCACCGCCTCCTCAGCGGCGACGTGCAGTTCCGCGACCTGGGCCTGATCATCGTCGACGAGGAACACCGCTTCGGCGTCGGCCAGAAGGAAAAACTCCGCGCCCTGCGCGGCCTGCCCGAAGCGCCCAGGGACGGCAAGATCGACATCCCCGACGACGCCCGCGCCGTGGATACCCTCGCGCTGTCCGCCACGCCCATCCCCCGCACCCTCTACATGAGCATGGTCGGCCTGCGCGACATGAGCTCCATCCAGACGCCCCCCAAGGGCCGCAAACCCATCCAGACGGTCCTCGCGCCCTTCGACCCCATCACCGTCCGCGACGCCATCCTCAGCGAGATCGAACGCGGCGGCAAGGTCTTCTACATCCACGACCGCATCGCCAGCATCGGCGCCCGCAGCCTCTACCTGCGCAACCTCGTCCCCGAAGCCCGCATCGGCGTCGCCCACGGCCGCATGAACGAAGAAGAACTCGAGGAGATCATGCTCGGCTTCGAACAGGGCGCCTTCGACGTGCTCCTCGCCACCACCATCGTCGAAACCGGCCTGGACATCCCCGAGGCGAACACCATCCTGATTGAACGCAGCGACCGCCTCGGCCTCGCCCAGCTCTACCAGCTGCGCGGCCGCGTGGGCCGCCGCGCCCAGACCGCCTACGCCTACCTGTTCTACCCGCCGCGCATGACCGAAAACGCCCAGCGCCGCCTGTGGGCCATCGCCGACCTCCAGGACCTCGGCTCGGGCCACCTGCTGGCCGAGAAGGACATGGAAATTCGCGGCGTGGGCAACATCCTAGGCGAGGAACAGCACGGGCACGTGCAGGCCGTCAGCATCGACGTGTACACCGAACTGCTCGCCGAAGCCGTCGCCAAACTCAAGGGCGAGAAGATCGAGGCGCCCGCCACCATCAGCATCGACCTGCCCATCGACGCGCGCCTCTCGCCCGAATACTTCGAGAACGACGAGGAAGCCCGCATCGCCACCTACGGCCGACTATCAGACAGCCGTACCCTCCAGGCCATCAGCCGCGTCGAACGCGACCTGCGCAAAAAATACGGCCCCCCCACCCCCGAAGTGCAGAACTTCATCGACCTCGCCAAACTCCGCCTCACCGCCGCCGCCAAACGCGTCCTGAGCATCGGTGAAACCATGACCCAGATCCAGATCACCTTCGCCTACAAGACCCTCGACTACGACGCCCCCGGCCTGCGCGCCTTCCCCTACAAGACCGAAGTCGTCACGTTCCCACCGAGCGTCAAACTCGACAAACGCGGGCTGAAACCCAACGACTACGCGCGCACGCTGATCGACCTGCTCGGGTACTTCGGATAAGTCGGAATGGGTGCGCCTGGCGGCGGGCTGCCCCACACCCCCCAGCCCCCTCCGCAAGCGGCTCATACGAGTCCCCCAGGGGGGCAGGGGGGGCTTACGTTGCACTGGGCAAGAGTTGTTCCTGATGCGGCGGTCTTGTACTGGGCGGTGACGTTTCCGGTCTCGACACCATCCCCTGCTGCGCAGCTCTGCGAGTCCCGCCCCCTCGTAGGCCCGCGCGCTTCGCGCACGACGGCCGGTGGTGGCCTGCGGTCAGGTGATCGGCGGGACGCTTCGCGCCACTGATCGACTTTCAAAACCGCAGCTTCTGCAAAAGCGAGAAAAGTAGAACCTTCCGGCACGCGCCAAGTTGGCTGGCCCCATTGGCGTCGTGGCAAACGAGCCCGTCGTGCGCGCAGCGCGCGGGGCGCCCGCAGCGACACCGGAGGTCTGCAACCCCATCAGGGGCCGAACCCGCCCCATGCCTGCCGACCAGCTCAGAGAAATACCTGCCGAGCGCAGCGAACGCTCCCCCTGCCCCCCTGGGGGACTCGTATGAGCCGCTTGCGGAGGGGGCTGGGGGGTGGGGCAGCCCGCCGCCAGGCGCACCCATTTCACCTCAATTCCGGTAGACACGGCAGCCCGCCGCAGGCGCAGCCCCAAGACGTCACTGCCGAACAACTCACCCCGCGAGGCTGGGCGGCGTGCTGGGCGTAGCGGGTGGCAGCGGGTCGAGCGTTTCGCCTTTGAGAAGCGCGGCGAATTCTTCGCCGGACAGGGTTTCGCGGCTGAGGAGGACGCTGACGATCTCGTGGACGCGGCTCAGGTGCTCGCCGATCAGGGTGACGGCGCGGGCGTAGGCGGCGTCGATGAGGGTTTTGATCTCGTCGTCGATCTGCGCGGCGGTGCCTTCGCTCATGGGGAGCATCTGGGGGCCGCCGCCGAGGTAGGTGCCCTGGTCGGTGGCGTGGGCGACTTTGCCGATGCGGTCGCTCATGCCCCATTCGGTGACCATGCGGCGGGCGATGCCGGTGGCCTGCTGGAAGTCGTTCTGGGCGCCGGTGGTGATCTCGCCGAACACGACGTCCTCGGCGGCGCGGCCGGCGAGGGCGACGGCGATCATGTCTTCGAGGGCGGGGCGGGTGACGTGAAGGCGGTCGTCGGCGTCGGGCATCATGTACCCGGCGGCGCGGCCGCGCGGGACGACGGTGAGTTTCGCGACGCGGTTGGCGTGCGGGAGGAGCTGGGCGGCGAGGGCGTGGCCGACCTCGTGGTAGGCGGTGACCTTGCGGTCGGCCTCACGCACGACCATGCTGCGCCGCTCCGGGCCCATCAGCACTCGGTCCCGCGCCTCGTCCACGTCCCGCCCCGTGATCCGCGTCCGCCCGGAGCGCGCGGCGAGCAGCGCCGCCTCGTTCAGCAGGTTCTCCAGGTCCGCCCCGACCATCCCCGCCGTACGCCGTGCGATCACGCCCAGGTCCACACTGGGGTCCAGCGGTTTCTTGCGCGCGTGGATGCGCAGGATCATCTCGCGGCCCCGCACGTCCGGGGCGTCCACCACGACCTGCCGGTCGAAGCGGCCCGGGCGCAGCAGGGCGGCGTCGAGGACGTCGGGGCGGTTGGTGGCGGCCAGGATGATGACCTCCTGGCCGGAAGAGAAGCCGTCCATCTCGACGAGGAGCTGGTTGAGGGTCTGTTCGCGTTCGTCGTTGCCGCCCTGCATGTTGACGCCGCGTTTGCGGCCGACGGCGTCGATCTCGTCGATGAAGACGATGCAGGGAGCGTTCTTGCGGGCCTGCTCGAAGAGGTCGCGGACCCTCGCGGCACCGACGCCGACGAACATCTCGACGAAGTCGCTGCCGGAGATGCTGAAGTAGGGGACGCGGGCTTCACCGGCGACGGCCTTGGCGAGGAGGGTCTTGCCGGAGCCGGGGGGGCCGACGAGGAGGACACCGTGGGGGATGCGGGCGCCGAGCTGGTGGTAGCGGTCGGGGTGGCGGAGGAAGTCGACGACTTCCTGGAGGTCGGCTTTGGCCTCGTCGCAGCCGGCGACGTCGCCGAAGGTGAGTTTGATCTGGCCTTCGCTGATCACTGCCGCCCGCGACCGCCCGAAGTTCGTGGGGTTCGCGCCGCCCTGCGCGCCACGCATGGAGCGCCACAGCACCACCAGGATCAGCCCGGTCAGCACGAGGGGCAGCAGCTGCCCCAGCCAGCCCAGGGTGCTGCCGCTGCCCGTGACGCTCAGGGGCACCCCGGCGTCGCGGATGCGTTTCAGGGTGGCGCCGTCCGGTGGGACGACCAGCGAGCGGACGCGCGTGCCGCCCGCGTCGGTCAGGGTGACGTTCGCCAGGCCGGCACTGTTCAGCGTGACGCGCGTGACCCCGCCGCCGCTCAGATCGGCGAAGAAGCGGTTGGTGGTGTACGGCCCGTCCGGCGTGGCGGGGCGGGCGGGCAGCGCGGCCGAGATGCCGAGCAGGGCCAGCAGGAGCAGGGGCAGCAGCCGTCGGGCGGGACTCATGCTGCATCCTACGCCCGCAGGGGCCCGGCATTTGGTGGAAAGAGGCACTGAAACCCGTGGGGCGCTGCCCGCACCGGCCCGGCCATGGGGGTCTGAACCCCACGCCGGGTGAACGGCGCACTCAGCTTCCGGTCAGTTTCGCGTCATAGGGTGATCACATGCGCACCGCACTTCTGCTCGGCACCCTGGCCCTGGGCCTCAGCGCCTGCTCCGTCACCGTCCGTCCCAACCTGGGTCTTCAGGGATCGGGCAGCAACCTGATCACGTCCCTGCGCCCGGACCGGGGCGAGGGCAGCACCTACGCCGTGGGCGAATCGGTGCGCTTCGTGGTGAGCACCCGCGCGGCCGGGTACGTCACCCTGATCGCCCTGCAGGGCAGCGAGGCCAGCACCATCGCGCGCAACGTGTACGTGCCCGCCGGGACGACCGTGTTCCCCCGCGCGCAGGACAACCAGGTGTATACCGTGGGGACGCCGCGCGGCCTCCAGCGCGTGCGCGCGATCTTCACCCGCGTGCGCCCCACCAGCGACCTCGTGCTGCGCGGCACGTACGACGAGGGCCGCTGGAACGCCACGAGCACCGCCTACCTCCAGCCGTACGCCGTGGAGGACCGCGACGTGCAGGAAACCTACCTGTACATCCGCTGACCGCCGCCCCCGGGGTCGGTGGGAATTTCCCGCACTTTCCCTCCAAAATTCCACCGACAAACGCTCCGAGTTCCCGCCTGAACGCTGGAGGCCGCCTGAACCGCAGGGGGCCTCCGGCGCGGTCTGGGTCAGCGGGACCGTGGCAACCGCGCGCGGCGTGGCGCACGCGTGGCGGCTGGGTTCTGCTGACCCTTCCATGCCCGTATCAGGGGGCGCAGGCTGGCGTCCGCCAGCCCGCCGGCGCGGATCAGGGCCGCCGCCATCCGCTGCCGTTCGGCGGGGTCCTGGCCCAGCAGGACGAGGGCGCGGGCCTGCGCCAGCGCGCCCAGGGTCTCGTCCGTCCGCCCGGGCAGCGTCAGCGGCGGGCTGGGCCAGGCGGGCACCGGGAAGCGCGGCGCCAGTTTCGGGCCATCCTCGGCCAGCCAGTGCCACAGGGCCGGGTCGGTCAGGACGCTGCGGGTCTGCACCCCCCGCAGTTCCGGCTGGGCGGACCAGCGCCACGCGCCGGGGCGGGCGCACCCGGCGCGCAGCAGCCCCACGGCGCTGACCCGGCGGGCCACGCAGGTCGTGCCCAGGCCCTCTCCGGCCGCCCAGCCCCGCAGGACGCGGTGCAGCTGCGCGAACGTGCCGCCGGACGCGACCACGTCCACCAGCGCCGCGCGGCGGTCCTCGCGGGTCAGCTCAGCGGGGCGCAGGCCCACACCGGCCAGCAGGGGCCGCAGGGCGAGCGCCTGCGCCGGGGTCAGTGTCGCGTTCAGCAGCGACACGTTCAGCGCCGAGACCCGCTGCGGCGCGTCCACGCCGCCCAGCAGGCCACTCAGGTACGTCCGCAGCGGGTCGGGCGAGCGGCCCACGAACACCAGATCCCGCCCGGCGGCAGCCACCAGCACGCCAGCCAGCGCGGCCCGCAGGGCCGGCAGGTACGCGCCTGCCTCGCCCAGGTCGGGGGTCACGCCCAGCCCGTCGGGGCGGGTCACGTCCCACACCCGGGGCCCGCTCGAGCGGTGGCGGCAGACAGGACTCGTCACGCCGCCATGCTGCGCCGCGCCGGGCGCGGGCCGCATCCGCCACCCGGCGCACCCGGGGCTAGGCCGGTTATCCTGCCCGCATGAGCCTCACCTTTCAGGACGCGAGCGCGCGCGTGGACGCCTTCATCTCCCAGTTCAAGGAGGGGTATTTCCCGCCGCTGCTGATGCTGGCCCGCCTGACCGAGGAGACCGGGGAGATCGCCCGCGTCATCGCGCATCAGAACGGCAAAACGCCCAAGGCGGGCGAGGACGCCGGGGATCTGGAGATGGAACTCGCGGACCTGCTGTTCGTGACGATCTGCATGGCGAACGAGCGCGGGCTGGATCTGGAGCGCGGCTTCGAGCGGATGATGGCGAAGATCGAGCGGCGCGACGCGACCCGCTGGACGAAGAAGGACCAGCCGCAGGAAGTGGCGGACCGCGCGGCCGGGGAGGGCGCGCGGTGACGGCCGACCCGCGCTACCCGATCGGACCGATGCCCACGCCCCTGACCCTCACGCCTCCCGAGCGGGTCGAGGCGCTGGGGCAGGTGTTCGCGCTGCCCGCGGACCTGTTCGAGGCGGTGCAGGGCCTCTCGGAGGCACAGCTGGCCACCCCGTACCGCGAGGGGGGCTGGACGGTGCGGCAGGTCGTGCACCATGTCGCGGAGAGCCACATGAACGCCTTCATCCGCCTGAAGCTCGCGCTGACCGAGGACAACCCGGTGGTCAAGCCGTACGAGGAGGACCGCTGGGCGACCCTGCCCGACCACGAGCTGGTGCCGGAGGTGAGCCTGAACCTCATCGACGCGCTGCACTCGCGGCTGGGCATGCTGTTCGCGGCGCTGGACCCGCAGGGGGACGACTGGGCACGCCCCTGGACGCATCCGGCGCAGGGCCGTACGTACAGCGTGGATACGCTGCTGGCGATGTACGCGTGGCACGGTCGGCATCACGTGGCGCAGATCACGGCCCTGCGTGAGCGGATGGGCTGGTCGTGAAGGGGGAACGCTGATGCAGTTCGGCCCCGAGCTGCATACCCCTATAGAGCACCGCGCGGCGGGTGTGGTCGTCCTGAACGAGGCGGGTGACATCCTGCTCGTGCGGGAGCGGGGCGTGCCGGGGCAGCGGGGGAAGGCCGGGCTGTGGCACATTCCCAGCGGCACGGTCGAACCCGGCGAGAACCCGCAGGACACGGCGGTGCGCGAGGCCTGGGAGGAGGCGGGCGTCCGCGCGGGCCTGCTGACGTTCCTTGCGGCGTACCTGGGGCACTTCCCGGACGGCGAGCCGGTGCTGCGGCACGCGTGGCTGGCCGAGGCGCGGCCCGGCTCGACCTTCACGCCGACCGTGCCCGACGAGGTGCGGGAGGTGCGCTTCGTCCCGAAGCCCGAATTCGACGCGCTGTATGGCGCCGGGCTGATCCGCATGCACCACACGAAACTGTTCTACGAGGACGCCCTGCGCGAACGCGGGCGACGGGGCGCCACGCCGACCGGCTGACGGGTCAGCGGCGCGCGGCGGGCGAGGCGTCGGCGCGCGGCACGAGCACGATGGCGTTCGGGACCGGGCGGCTCCAGACGGTGTTCAGGTACCCGCCCAGGTTCGCGTACCCGCCGGTGACGAACGCGGTGGCGCTGCTGCCGCTGTCCAGCCGCACGGCGTCCCGCACGCCCGCCTTCGCCAGCGCGGCGGCGAACGCCTCGGGGCTGCCGTGTTCCAGGAACGCGATGGTGGGCTGCCCCGCCAGCGTCCCGAAGGCCACCTGACGGGTGGGCCGCCAGATGCTCGCGGCGGTGTTGAACCCCTCGCGCGCCGGGTCAAGGGCCACGCGGCCCCCCTGCACGAGCAGCGGTCCGGCGCTCAGGGCGTCCGTGGCGGCGTCCCAGCCGCCGTCCGCGCGCCAGTTCAGCGTGGCGCTCAGGGGCGCGCCCGCCGTGCGCGGCAGCTGCGGGAACCGCGCCGGGTCGAAGGTGAAGGCCAGCGTGCCCGCCGGGGGGGTGACCACGCCGCTCAGCGCCGAGCCCACCGCCGCCGCGCCGGGCGCCACGAGCAGGGTGGTCAGGCGGTCGGCGCCGACGCGCGTGCGGCCGTCGCCCACGAACGCGGTGAGCAGGGTCGGGTCGGCCTTGGCCCGCACGCTGTTCACGGTCACGCTGAAGCCCGCGCCGCTCAGGACGTAGCGGGGCCGGGGGTAGCCGAAGAGGGTATCGCCCTGCGCGGTGAAGCCCAGCGTGGCGCGTTTTTCCAGGCTGGGCGCGGTCATCAGGCCGCCCGTGGCGACCAGGTCCACCGGGAGGTGCGTGCCCGGATCGAAGTACCCGCCGTTCACGCCCGCCACGCCGCCCACCCGCTTGACCAGATCGGCCACGCCGCTGGCCTGCCCGGTCGGGGCACTCACCACGCGCGGCTGGTAGCGGGCCGGGTCGAAACTCAGGAGGTGCAGGCCGCCCAGCTGCCGGTAGGTCACGCCGTCCGGCAGGGCGTCCGGATCGACGGGGGGCGGCACGGCGCCGTCGAGGTAGGTGGTCGTGTCGATCACGACCCGCTCCGGATTGTTCAGCGTGAAGATCTCACTGCGCCCACCCCCGGTCGTGAGGCCCACCACGGCGCCCTGCGGCGACTGCGTGAGGCTCAGGGTGTCGCCGGATTCGAGGGTCTGCGTGCCCGGCGTGACGGATACCCCACTCAGGGTCACGGTCAGCCCGTTCTGGCGCCGTGCGACGCTGGCCGCCGCCGCGCCGCTGAGTTCCAGCACGACCCGCTGCACCTCCACCGTGCGGTGCAGGGTGCGGCTCACGCGCACGGTGTCCAGGTTCACCGTGAAGGTCGGCTGGGGCTGGGGTTGGGGCAGGGGAGAGGGTGCGGGCACCGGCGCCGGGGTCATGCCGGGGGCTCCGCCCGGCGCCGGCGTCTGCGCCAGATCCGGCGAGGGCGGCAGGGTCACGGCGGGCACACTGGCGGGCGCGGCGAAGTCCAGCAGGGCGGGTGTGTCGGCGAGCAGCTGAAGGCCCAGCGCATTCAGGGCGGCCAGTGGCACGAACAGACTGCCGCCGGTCAACTGAGGCGCGGGCAGTTTCGCGCTCAAGGTGAAGCCGACGGCGCGCCACCCGGTCGCCGGGGCGTAGCGCAGCTCCCGCGTGCCCAACAGCAGGCGCACGTCCACCGGGTCGTTGCGGACGGTCACGCCCAGGCGCGGCAGCGTCCACACGGGCAGCATCTCCCCGCCGGGCAGCGCCTGCGTCCCCACCGCCGCCGACTGCACCACCCCTCCGATCGCCACGGGCCGCGCGCCCGCCAGACCCAGCAGCGACGAGCCCAGCAGGGCGGCGCTCAGCGTGAGGACGGGAGCGGGGCGGCGGGAGCGGACGGGTCGGGGCGCGGTCACGCCGGGGAGTGTAGCGCCCGCCTGCGCGCGGGCTGGTGAGCGTCCCGTCAGCTTCATGATCGGCGGTCAGCCGAAGTGACGAGCTTGTATGAAATGTGTTTTTATACTTGAATCATATGATCGAACCTTCACTGGCGCTGTATGGGGACGCCTTCGAACGCGTCGACGACCTCATTCAGGAACTCCTGGACACCACCGGCGTCCGCTACGGCCTGCTGGTCGACCGCAAGGGCTTCGTGCTGTCGCACAAGGAGGCCCTGTGGGCGCCGCGCCCCCCCGCACTCGACAGTGTCGCCACGCTGGTCGCCAGCAACGCCGCCGCGACCGCCGCGCTGGCGAACATGCTGGGCGAGCGCACCTTCAGCGAGCAGATCCACCAGGGGGAAAACGGCACCCTGTACGTGGAATCGGTCGGGACCGACTCGCTCCTCACCCTCATCTTCGATGCCAGCGTGCCGCTGGGCAAGGTGAAGGTGTACGCCAAGAAGAGCATCTCGCAGATCGCCGCGATCCTCGACGAACTCAAGGACATCCCCCCCGTGCAGCTGGGCGAGGACTTCAGCGCGGGCGCGACCTCGCTGCTCGACGACCTGCTGGGCTGAGCCGCCCCGCCCGGTCCCGGCTGAATCCGCGTTGGCCCTCACCGTCCGCCTGCATTCCACCATCACAGGAGTCCCATGAGCACCATCAACTTCGCGGCGCGCGAAATCAACTGCAAGATCGTCTACTACGGCCCCGGCATGAGCGGCAAGACCACCAACCTCAAGCACGTCTTTTCCAAGGTGCCCGGCCACCTGCGCGGCGAGATGGTCTCCCTGGCCACCGAGGACGAGCGCACGCTGTTCTTCGACTTCCTGCCCCTGGACCTGGGCACCGTGCAGGGCTTCAAGACCCGCTTCCACCTGTACACCGTGCCCGGACAGGTGTTCTACAACGCCAGCCGCAAGCTGATCCTGCGCGGCGTGGACGGCATCGTGTTCGTCGCCGACAGCGCCCCCAACCGCCTGCGCGCCAACGCCGAGAGCATGCGCAACCTGCGCGAGAACCTCCAGGAGCACGGCATCGACGTCCGCGACGTGCCGATCGTGCTGCAGGTCAACAAGCGCGACCTGCCCGACGCGCTGCCGCTGTCCATGATCCGCGCGGTGGTCGATCCCAAGCAGGAACTCATGATCTTCGAGGCCGTGTCCGACAAGGGCGTGGGCGTGTTCGAGACCCTCAAGACCGTCAGCCGCCTCGTGCTCGAACGCCTGTCCCAGAACAAGTAAACGTCGACGCTGCCCTGCGCCCCGCCCGGATTCAGATCCGGGCGGGGAATTGCTGCGTGGGGCCGGCACGAGCCGCAGGTACGTGCGCTGGAGCTTCCCCCTGGTTCCCAGTCCGCCTCTGTGGCCCACGCGGTCCGGGCAGCAGGCGCGGCGCATCCCGTATGCTGGGGCGTAATGAGCGCCGTGATCCACCTGCAAGCGCTCGGGCTGACCGAGTACGAGGCCCGTGCCTACACCGCCCTGCTGGCCCTGGGCCGCGCCGTCCCGGCCCGCGTGGCCCGGCAGGCCGGCATTCCCCGGCCCAAGATCTACGAGACGCTCGAACGGCTTGAGGGCCGCGGACTGGCCGCCAAGGTCGGGCAGAACCCGCTGGAGTACGCGCCGCTCAGCGCCCGCGAGTACCTGGCCCGCGCCCGCCGGGCCTTCGACGACCGCCTCGGCGCTCTCGACCGCGACCTGTCGCGCCTGGCCCCGGACCCCGCGCCGGAAGCGGTGTACCACCTGTACGGCGAGGCTGCCATCCGCAGCCTGTGCGAGGACCTGACCCTGAACGCCCGCCGCAGCCTGTACATGGCCGGGGACGCCAGCTTCGCCGACCGGCTGGAGCGCCTCAGCCCGCGCGGCGTGGACCTGTACCGCACGCCCCTGGCGAACCTGCCCGCCATCGCCGCGCCTGGGCAGCGCGCGTTCCTGCTCGCCCGCGACGGCGAGGCCGCGCTGGTCGCCCACTTCATCGACGAGGGCGGCGTGGGCGAGGCGCACGGCGTCCATACCCACAATCCCGTAATCATCCACCTGATCGAGGGCTACGTGCAGCTGGCCGCGCAGCAGCTCCAGCCGCGCTGACAGCCGCCCGATTGCCACGTTGTTGACAGTCCGGGGGGTCGCTGCTAGCATAGCTGAGCCTCAAACGAGGCGGCAAGGCAAGCGAGGGGCTGTGGCGCAGTTGGGAGCGCGTCTGAATGGCATTCAGAAGGTCAGGGGTTCGAATCCCCTCAGCTCCACCAGAAGGTGCCCCGCACGCACGCGGGGCTTTTTCAAGGCGATGTAGCTCAGCTGGTTAGAGCGAACGACTCATAATCGTTAGGTCCCCGGTTCAAGTCCGGGCATCGCCACCACCAGAACTCCGACCCCCACCGGGTCGGGGTTTTTGCTTGTCCTGGGGCGTCCCTGCGTGTGTGACCGCACCCTGCGCGGGTCGGGGCGCGGGCCTAGAATACCTGCCATGTCGTATGTCTCCCTGACTCCCACGCGCGGCGAGGTGCCGCGTGACACCCTGGTCCGCTGGCTGAACGAGTACCTGAACGTGGGGGCCTTCAAGGACCCCAGCCTGAACGGCCTACAGATCGAGGGCACCGGCACGGTGCGGCGCGTGGCGGTCGCGGTGGACAGCAGCCTGAAGACCATCCAGCACGCGGCGGACAGCGGCGCGGACCTGCTCATCACGCACCACGGGCTGTTCTGGGGTGACCCGCTGGCCCTGAGCGGCCCGCACCGCGAGCGGGTCCGCACGGCGCTCATGGCGGACCTGAACCTGTACGTGTCGCACATCCCGCTGGACGCGCACCCGGTGGTGGGGAACAACGCGATGATCGCGCAGGCGCTGACGCTGCAGCACACCGAGCCGTTCGGCGAGTGGGCGGGCGGGAAGATCGGCATTGCCGGCGAGCTGCCCTTCGAGCAGTCCCTGCAGGACTTCGCGGACCGCGTGCAGAAACTGACCGGGGAGATCTGCCTCGTGCACGGCGGCGGGCGCTCCCCGACCGTGCGGCGCCTGGGCGTCCTGAGCGGCAGCGGCGCGGGCAGCATCGCTGAAGCGGCCGCGATGGGCCTGGACACCCTGCTGACCGGCGAGCCCGAGCACAAGCACTTCCATGACGCCTTCGAGTACGGCGTGAACGTGATCTACGCCGGGCACTACGAGACCGAGGTGTTCGGCGTGCGCGCCCTGGCCGCCCGCCTGGAGGACGAGTTCGGGCTGGCGTGGCAGTTCCTGCACCACCCCACCGGCCTGTGACGCCGCTGCACCCGGGCCTGTTCGTCAGCTTCGAGGGGCCCGAGGGGGCCGGGAAGAGCACGCAGCTCGCCCGGCTGGCCGCGCACCTGGACACCCGCGGCACGCCGCACCGCCTGACCCGCGAGCCCGGCGGGACGCCCCTGGGCACGCGGGTGCGCGAGGTGCTGCTCGACCCCGCGCTGACCATCGACCCGCTGCCGGAATTCCTGCTGTACTCCGCGAGCCGCGCGCAGCTCGTGGCGAACGAGATCCGACCGGCGCTGAACCGGGGCGAGGTCGTCGTGTGCGACCGTTACGCCGATTCCAGCCTCGCGTACCAGGGGGCGGGTCGCGGCCTGCCCGTGAACCTCCTGCGGGAGATCACACTGGCCGCCACGGACGGCCTCACGCCGGACCTGACGGTGCTGCTCGACCTCGACCCGGTGCTCGGCCTGGAACGCGCCGCGCGGCGCGGGCAGCCCGACCGGCTGGAACAGGCGGATCTGGACTTCCACCGCCGGGTGCGCGCCGGGTTCCTGCACCTCGCGGAGCAGACGCCCGCGCGCTTCCTGGTGCTGGACGCCACCCGCCCGGCCGACGACCTGTCGGACGCGATCTGGCAGGCGGTGCAGGCGCGCCTGCCCTGACGACGGGGCAGGGCAAGGGGGGCGGCCACGCGGCTCGCCCCCCTTTACATGCTGTAGTTCAGCGGCCTGTGCGGGCGCGGCCGGTCGTGCCGGGCTCCTCGGGTTTCACGCCGGGCAGCTTCACCTCGAACAGGGTGGGCCAGCGCTTGCCGGTCAGCAGCAGCGTGCCGCGCTCGGGCACGAACGCGATACCGTTGGGCACGTCGTCGAAGGTCAGGGTGTGCCCGGCCTTCGCGGCGGCCGCGCTGACCTCGCGGGTCAGGGCCGACACGTCGATCCAGGCGGTGACCTTCCCGGTCTGCGGGTCGATCCGCGCGACGCGGTCGGTCAGCCACACGTTCGCGTACACGCTGCCCTGCACGTACTCCAGTTCGTTCAGGTTCTTCACGGGCTGCCCGGCGTCCGTGACCTGCACGCTCCGCTTGATCCGGAAGGTCTTCGGGTCGCGCCACACCAGCGTCGGCGAGCCGTTACTCATGATCAGGGCCTTGCCGTCGGTGGTCAGCCCCCAGCCCTCGCCGCTGTAGCGGTAGCGGCCGGTCTCCTTGAGGGTCGCGGCGTCGAAGGTGACGGCCACGCCGTCCTCCCAGGTGAGGTGGTAGACCACGGCGTTCAGCGCCGTGACCCCCTCGCCGAACGCCGTGGCGATGGGCGTGGCGACCCGGGCGAGCACCTTCCCGGTCTTCAGGTCCACGCGGCGCACGCCGGACTGCCCCTCGATGCCGGTGCTTTCCAGCAGCGTGCCGCCCCCAGGTACTGCAACCCTTCCGTGAAGGCCGCGCGGTCATGGGGGTAACGGGCGGTCACGGTGGGCGTCAGGACAGGCGTGCCGACCGACTGGGCGGCAGAGGGGGACGCCGACAGGGTCAGCAGCAGGTAGGGAAGCAGGAGGGCACCGGAACGCACGCCCCCATGGTAGCGGCCTGCGCCCGGGCCGCGTGGGGGCGTCTGCCCGGGCGCGGGTTGATGAAGGTCGCCCGAAGGTCACGGGCCTGCGGAAGCGGTCACGCCCAGACCCCATCCGGCCGTCGTCCGCACGGCCTCGTGGGGGTCGTCCAGCAGCGGCGCCAGATGCCCGGTCTCGCCCCACTGCGCCAGTGCCCAGGCGGCCGCCTCCCGCACCTCCCAGGCGGGGTCCTGCGCGCCCATGAGGAGCAGCGGCCAGCCCTGCGGCGCGCGGGTGTTCCCCAGGACCGTCAGCGCGTTGCGGGCCATGCCCTTGCGCCGGGGGCGCAGGAACGCCGTGCCCGCCCACTGC
Organism: Deinococcus actinosclerus; assembly: GCF_001507665.1. Taxonomy (NCBI): domain Bacteria; kingdom Thermotogati; phylum Deinococcota; class Deinococci; order Deinococcales; family Deinococcaceae; genus Deinococcus; species Deinococcus actinosclerus. Next base: position 1,273,707 of record NZ_CP013910.1, read on the forward strand.
CGCTCGAACTCCCGCTCACTGACGCCGAAAAAGCGGGTCAGGTCCGGGTGGGCCAGCTCCGGATCGGGCCGCAGGAACCGCGCCAGCGGGCCCGCCTTCAGGGTCCACGGGCAGACCTCGCTGCACACGTCACAGCCGAACAGCCACTCACCCATCCCAGGCCGCAGCTCGGGCGGGATCGGCCCGCGGTGCTCGATGGTCAGGTACGACACGCAGCGCCGCGCATCGATCGCGCGGTCCGGGCCGATCGCGGCGGTGGGGCACGCGGCCACGCAGCGCGTGCAGCGCCCACAGCGGTCCGGGTGGGCCTGCGCCGCGCCGGGGTGCGGCAGGTCGGTCAGCAGGACCGCCAGCGTCACGAACGCGCCCAGAGACGTGCTGACCAGCATCCCGGACTTCCCGCGCCAGCCCAGGAACGCGCCCGACGCGAACAGCCGCTCCATGACCGGCCCGTGATCCACGTACCCGCGCGCCCGCACACCCAGCCGCGCGGCCTCCGCCTCCAGTTGCGACAGGACCGGCTGGAGCTGGTCGTGGTAGTCCGGCGTCCACGCGTAGCGCGCCACGCGGCCCACCCGCACGCCCCCCTCCGGCACGGGCGGCGGCGCGAACGCGTGCGACACGCCGAGCACGAGCACGCTCTGCACGCCCGAGAGGCGCTGGGAAGGATCGGCCCGCACCGGCAGCTGCCGCTCCAGGTAGCTCATGCCCGCGTGCCGCCCCGCCGCCAGCCACCCCGCGTACTCGTCCACCGCCGCGCGCGGCACCTGCGCCGGAGCCCACCCGACCGCGTCCGCCCCCAGGCTCAGGGCGAGGTCGTGCAGCCGGTCATGGGGCGAGGCGCTCATCGCCGCGCAGTATGCCGCGCCGCCCGCACCGGAAAGGGGAGAGGCCGCACCCTGACAGCGGCGCGGCCCCCTGCTGCTGTCCCTTACAGCGTCTCTTTCGCCAGCGCCCAGGCGCGCTCGAAGACCTCGCCGCGTTCGGGGCGGGCCATCACGCGCGCCAGCCCCTGCGCGAGGGTCATGCTGGGCACCGTGACCTCCGTGACGCGCTGCACGTCGTCCCAGTGGCAGGCGGCCAGGGCGATGTCGCCCTGCTCGGCCTTCAGGCTGAAGTGCACGCCGTCGCCGCGCAGCTCCACGCCGCACAGGTCGCCGTTCTCACGGCCGCAGCGGCCCAGCCGGAAGTCCACGGTGCTCAGGTCCGTCCAGCCCAGCGTGCTCGCGATGAACCCCGCGAACAGCCGCGCCGGCAGGTCCTTCTTCCCGGCGTGCCGGACGGTCAGGTGCGTCACGCGTCCCAGCTGCCGCGCCGCGTCCGGCGAGTCGAACAGCTGCGCCAGCGCCTCGCGCCACCCGGCCGAGCGGCTCCAGCCCAGGTCCGCCAGCGCGTAGTGCCGGGACGGCGGGACGTCCAGCGTCAGGCTGTCCACGATCACCTGATCGGCGATCTCGGTCAGTTCGGCCAGCAGCGTGCCCTCGGGCCGGCTGTCCGCGCCCCACCACACGTGGTTTACGGTCGCCGGGCGGATCAGTGGCAGGATCGCGCCCTGCAACTGCTCGGGACTGGCCTCCAGCGTCAGGCGTTCCACGTACAGCCCGCCCGACTGCGGCACGAGCGCGGCGTGCACGGTCAGGTCGTCGGTGCCGTCCATCACGCCGATGATCTGCCGCCCCGCGTACCGGCCCTCCAGGCCCGCTAGGGCCTCCTGCACGCGGCCCAGGTGCCGCTTCACGGTCAGGGCGATCATGTTGCCGGTGTAGGCGCGCGTCTCGACGTCCGTCTGCGCCCACAGTTCGTCCAGGGTCGCCTGGGCCTTGCGGACGGTGGTGTCCACCGGCCCCAGCGGTTTCAGGTCGGTCGCGTAGGTCACGCCCTCACCTCCCGGGTCACAGGCGCCGCCAGCGGCGGTCGTCGCCCATCAGGTCGTCGGCCGCGTCGGGGCCCCAGGTGCCGGACGTGTAGTTCGGGAAGTCCGGGCCCTCGCCCTTCTTCGGCTTGCGGGCGGGGTCGGTGTCCCACACGCTCAGGATGCCGCTGACGATCTGCCACGCCAGGTCCACCTCGTCCTCGCGCGGGAAGAGGGTCGCGTCGCCCACCATCGCGTCGAGCAGCAGGCGGGAGTACGGGCTTTCGAGCTGCGCGCCGAACGCGTCGTAGCGGAAGTCCATGACGACCTCGCGCAGCACCATCTCCTGCCCCGGCGTTTTACTGCTGAATTTCAGGCTGACGCCCTCGTCCGGCTGGATGCGGAAGGCCAGCACGTTGCGCTCCAGGCCGCCCGGGAAGATACCCAGCGGGGGCCGCTTGAACACCACGGCGATCTCCGTGACCTTCTTCGGCAATCTCTTGCCGGTGCGCAGGAAGAACGGCACGCCCTGCCAGCGCCAGTTGTCCACTTCCAGCTTCAGCGCCACGTACGTGGGCGTCACGCTGCCCTCACGCACGCCGGGCTCGTCGCGGTAGCCGGGGACCTTCTCGCCGTACAGGGTGCCCGCGCCGTACTGACCGCGCACGGCGACCTCCGGCACGCGCCCGGCCGGGATCTCCTTCACGGCGCGCAGCACCTTCACTTTCTCGTCGCGGATGGCGTCCGCGTCGAAGGCCGCCGGGGGCTCCATGGCGGTCAGCGCGAACAGCTGCATCAGGTGGTTCTGCAGCATGTCGCGCACCACGCCCGCCTCCTCGTAGTACCCGGCGCGGCCCTCCAGACCCAGGTCCTCGGAGGCGGTGATCTGCACGTGATCCACGTACCCGCGATTCCACAGCGGCTCGAAGATGGCGTTCCCGAAGCGGATCGCCATGAGGTTCTGCACCGTCTCCTTGCCCAGGTAGTGGTCGATGCGGTACACCTGCGACTCGTTCCACACATGATGGATCGCGTCGTTCAGGGCGCGCGCCGAGGCGAGGTCACGCCCGAAGGGCTTCTCGATCACCAGCCGGCGCCAGCCCTCGGACTCGTCCGCGAGGCCCAGGCGGCCCAGGCCGTTGCTGATCGGTTCGAACAGGCTCGGCGGCGTCGAGAGGTAGAACAGGGCGTTCTTGCGGCCCCCATGCGCCTCCTCGGCGCGGTCGAGTTCGCGCCCCACCTTCTCGTACACCTCGTCCCCGGCGAAATCCCCGAACTCGTAGTACAGCAGTTCGCGGAACTTCTCCAGGCTGCCCGGCTGGATGGCGTCCGTCTCCTTGCTGTCCTTCAGGGCCTGGATGGCGTAGTCCTTGAACTGCTCGTCCGTCATCTCCTGCCGGCCCACCCCGACGATGTTGAACGCGCTGCCCAGCAGGCCGTCCTGCCACAGGCCGAACACGGCGGGCAGCAGCTTGCGGCGCGAGAGGTCGCCGGTGGCGCCGAAGATCACCAGCGTGGCGGGTTCTGGCGCGCGGTTGCGGCGCATCAGGGCGCGGAAGGGGTTCGTGCCGTCCTCGCCGGGGGCGCCCGCCGCGCGTTTCGGACTGGCCTTTTTCGGGGCCACCTGCTTCTTCTTCGGGGCGGGTTCAGCCACGCCCACCTTCTGCGCGGCGGCCTTGCGGGTCACGTTCTCCTGCACCTCGCTGGCCTTCACACCCCTGGCGCGGGTGGGCTTCGCGGTGGGCTTGCTGCCTGCCTTTTTCGCCGCGGGCTTCTTAGCTGCGGAGTCCGTTGCCTTGGCACTCTTGCGGGTCATGCGTCACCCTTCACGCGCTGCTGGCCGGTCTCACCCAGCTGTTCGGCGGCGCTGCCCTCGCCCGCGCTGGCGGTCTGGCCGATGTTCTCGGGTGCGGCCACCTTGGGGTGATCGCCGGGCGCCACCTCGGGCACCAGGCCCTCCTGGCGTGGGGACTCGATGGTCTTCACGGCGTGCCCGCCGAACGCGCGGCGCATCGCGGAGAGCATCTGACCGGCGTAGCTGACCTCCTGCTGGCTGCGGAAGCGCATCTGCGTCGCCAGGGTGATCACGGGGGTCGGCACGCCCAGTTCGATGGAGTCGATGATCGTCCAGCGGCCCTCGCCACTGTCCGCCACGTAGTCCGAGAGCTTCTCGAATTCGGCCTTGTTCTGCAGGGCCTCGGCGGTCAGGTCGAGCAGCCAGGAGCGCACGACGCTGCCGTGCCGCCACAGTTCGGCGATCTGCGCCATGTCGAGGTTGAAGTCCTGGTGCGCCTTCATGAGCTCGAAGCCCTCGGCGTAGGCCTGCATCATGCCGTACTCGATGCCGTTGTGGACCATCTTCACGTAGTGCCCGCTGCCGGCGGGGCCCATGCGGCCCCAGCCCCGGTCAGCGGCGGGCGCGAGCGCCTCGAAGGCGGGCCGCAGGCGCTCGACGGCCTCCTCGGCGCCGCCGATCATCATGGCGTAGCCTTCCTTGAGGCCCCACACGCCGCCGGACGTGCCGACGTCCACGAAGTGGATGCCTCTGGCGGACAGTTCCTCGGCGCGGCGGATGCTGTCCTTGTAGTTGCTGTTGCCGCCGTCGATGATGATGTCGCCGGGTGCGAGGCGTGAGGCGAGGTCGTCGATGACGCTCTGGGTGATCTTCCCGGCGGGCACCATGACCCACACGGCGCGGCTGCCGGGCTCGCCCAGAGCGGCGATCAGTTCGTCCATGCTGCGGGCACCACGGGCGCCCTGACGTTCGATCTGCGCGACGGATTCCTCGCTGCGGTCGTAGCCGGTGACCTCGATGCCACCCTGGGTGAGGCGAAGAACCATGTTGCCGCCCATCTTGCCCAGTCCGATCATGCCTAGTTTCATGGTTGTCCTCCCGGCGTGGAAGCGCTTCCGGCCCCCAGCCTCAACGTGCTGCACTATACGTCCGCGTCCGCGTGGCACGTCCAGGGCTGCCCCCGCGCCTTCAGGGCACATGAAGTCCGGCGCCCGCTGGCGTGAGCCTCTCGTTTGACAGATGGTTGTTGCCACAACTATTTTGGCGGCTGGCGTTCGCTGACCTGATCCGGCGCAGTCCGACCGCTACCCTGAACCCATGACCGACACTCCCACCCCCGGTGCGCCCGGCAGCCTGCACCACCGCGCCTACCTCGCGCTGCAACGTCTCGCGCTGCACCAGCAGCGGCAGGGCGCCGACCTGTTCCGTGACCACGGCCTCAGCGCCCCGCAGTTCAACGTCCTGCGCATCCTGCGCGGCGCCGGCGAGGGCGGCCTGACCTGCAGCGAGATCAGTGACCGCCTCCTCGACCACGACCCCGACGTCACCCGCCTCCTCGACCGCCTCCAGAAGGCCGGACTGGTCACCCGCGAGCGCGACCGCCCGGACCGCCGCATCGTCGCCACCCGCCTCACCGACGCCGGACGCGACCTGCTGACCCGCCTCGACCCGCCCCTGACCGCACTGCACGCCCGGCAGTTCGCGCACCTGACCGACACGCAACTGCGCGACCTGCTGACCCTGCTCGCCCCACCGGAGGACACCCCATGACCACCCGCACCGCGCCCGCCCTCAACCCCGACCTCGCTCTGCTGCTGCTGCGTCTTGCCACCGGGGTCGTGTTCGTCATGCACGGCGCGCAGAAATTCTTCACGTACACCCTGCCCGGCACCACCCAGGCCTTCACGCAGATGGGCGTGCCCGTCCCCGGCATCAGCGCCCCCGTGGTCGCCACCGTGGAACTGCTGGGCGGCCTGCTGCTGATCCTCGGCGTGTACAGCCGCGCCGCCGGGGTGCTGCTCGCCGTGAACATGCTCGTCGCGATCATTCTGGTGCACCTGAAGGCCGGGTTCTTCAACCCGAACGGCCTGGAATTCCCGCTCGTGCTGCTCGCCGCCAGCCTCGCCGTGGCGTTCGCCGGACCGGGCCGCCTGCGCGCCCCTATCGGGCAACCCTGAGCGGAGGTGACACGGCGCGCCGCGCCACGGGATCACCCCAGGCCCGGCGAGTTTCCTGTTCCGGGACCCCTCCCGCCGGTTCGGTGAAAGGGGAGACCAATGCCCGCCGGGCGCGGTGCTACGCTCCGGACATGACCGCACCCGCCCCCACCCCCGCAGCGGGCGACCTGCTGCCCCGCGCCGCACGCGGCGACCGCCTGACCCACGCCGAGATCGAGGCGCTGTACCACCAGCCCCTCCCGGACGTCGCCGCCGTCGCCCACCACCTGCGCCTCACGCGCCGCGACCCGGACACCGTCACGTTCCTGATCGACCGGAACATCAACTACACCAACATCTGCAACGTCGGCTGCAACTTCTGCGCCTTCTACCGCACCCGCCGCCAGAAAGACAGCTACACCCTCGACTACGAGCAGATCAGCCACAAGATCCGCGAACTCGAAGCGGTGGGCGGCACCCGCATCCTGCTGCAGGGCGGCGTGAACCCCGAACTGGGCCTGGACTACTACACGGGCCTGCTGCGGCACGTCAAGGCGCACCACCCCACCATCCGCATCGACGCCTTCTCCCCGGAAGAAGTCCTCTTCATGGAAAAGACCTTCGGCCTGAGCCTCGACGCGCTGCTCGACACGCTGATCGAGGCGGGCCTCGACGGGCTGCCCGGTGCGGGCGGCGAGATCCTCGAGGACGACGTGCGCGCCAAGGCCGCTCCCGCCCGCATCCGCAGCGAGGACTGGTTCCGCATCATCGACGCCGCGCAGCGCAAGGGCCTGTACACCATCGCCACCATGGTCATCGGCTTCGGCGAGACCTACGCGCAGCGCGCCAGCCACCTCCTGAAGATCCGCGAGCAGCAGGACAAGGCGAACCGCGACTACGACGGCAACGGCTTCTCCGGCTTCGCCATGTGGACCCTCCAGACCGAGCACACCCGTCTGCACGGCAAGGCCCCCGGCGCCACCGCGCACGAGTACCTCCAGCAGCTCGCCATCGCCCGCATCGCGCTGGACAACATCCCCAACATCCAGGCGTCCTGGCCCGCCCAGGGCTTCAAGGTCGGGCAGGCCGCCCTGTACTACGGCGCCAACGACCTGGGGAGCACCATGCTCGAGGAGAACGTCGTCTCCGCCGCCGCCGGACACGACCGCCACCAGGCGACCGTGCGCGAACTGATCCGCATCGCCGTGGACGCCGGTTTCACGCCCGCCATCCGCAACAGCCGCTTCCAGATCATCGACTGGCCCGACGCGCAGGCCATCCTGAACCGCGCCCCCGAGAACCCCGAGGGCGACCGCGCCGTCGGCTCCGCGGGCTGAAGTGAGGGCCGCCCGCCACGCCTCGCTGGTGACCTCGGCCCAGGCTCGTCCCTGCCCGAGCAGGCGTGGCCTGCCTGAAACCGGCCGGCGGCCCTGAGCCGACACGGGTGAAGATGAGCGCGCACACAAGAGGCCCTGGCCCGCCCCTCATGCACCTGTGCTCTGCTTCGGATGCGTCCGGAGGTGGCGCGCCGTGCCCACGCTCGCTGTGATCTTCTGCGAAACCCGACCCCATCCCGCCGAGCCTGCCCCCCCTGCCGACTGGACAGGCGAGGCCCGCTTCCTGCTCGACCCGCCCGGTGACCTGCTGGCCGCGCTGCAAGCCGCGCAGATCGGCGACCGGGGCCACCCGGACGACCTGAGCGTGCAGGTCAGCGCCGAGGCCCTGTTCGAGGACGGCGAGATCATAGGCCGCACCACCCTGAGCGCGGCCGACCTCGCCACGCTCACCCCCCACCTCCCCGAGCAGCACCACGCCCGCCTGCTGGCCTGGGCCGCCTTCGTCTACGCCCTGGAAGGGCAGGGCCTTGAGGCGCGCCTCGTCGTGTGGTTCGTCCGCTGACCCCTCAGGCGGCGCGCCTCAGCCGTGAGCCATCCGCGCCGGCCCCGCTCCCGCTCAGGCCGCGCCGGGCAGATCCGTGTCGCCGAACCCGCCAGCCGCCCGGTTCAGCCGCAGTTGCCGCTCGATCTCCTGCATGACTGCCCCGTACAGCCGCGCGCTCAGCGCCGGCAGCCACGCCAGTTCCAGGGTCGCGTCCGCCAGATCGGGATGCACGCTGTGATGCCGCCAGCCCGGCCCCTCAGCCTCCACCACGACCTGACCGGCCCGCACGAGCACTCTCACGCGGCCCTCGTCCGTCCGCGTATCGCTGAAATGACGGGTGACACTCATGCTCACAGGATACCCGGGGGCCCTGACCCGATTCATACGCCAAAGTGATGAGTGACTGACCGGACCTCAGTCTTGCGGCTGCCCCGCTTCTTCAATTGCCGACTCCGACCTCAAAGAGGCTTGAAAGCTGTGCAGGGCCTCCATGTGCTGTCTGTGGGTGCACCAGCCTGAGCTGGCGTGCCCAGCTGGGGATCAGGGGCTCACCGTGCGGTTGCATCCGCGTGCTCGGCCCGTCTACACACCTGCCCCCCGTGCGCCGCGCCGCTCCCGTAGACTCCGGACATGTTCAACCCACCACGACGCCGGAACGCGCCCACTGCGGTGCTTCTTCTTCGTTGGGGGCGTTGAGCGCAGCCCAGCGTTCACCCACACGCCCCCGGAAGCGAGCAGCGACCGGGGGCGTGTTTTTCCTGGGGGAGGTTTCATCATGGGAATGACGATTGCAGAGAAGATCCTCGCCGCGCACAGCGGTCACGACCACGTGGTGCCCGGGCAGCTCATCGAGTGCCGCACCGACTGGGTGCTGTGCCATGAGATCACCACGCCCGCCGCGCTGCGCATGCTCGAGGAACGCGGCATGGATCAGGTGTTCAACCCGGATCAGATCGTCGCGGTGCCCGACCATTCGGTCCCCGCCATGAACATCAAGGCCGCGAAGATGTACCAGAAGCTCAAGAGCTGGGTCTTTGAAAAGGGCATCAAGCACTTCTTCGACGTGGGCCGCGGCGGCATCGCGCACGTCGTGCTGGAGAACACCGGCCTGATGAAGCCGGGGCAGACCCTCGTGAGCGGCGACAGCCACACCTGCAACGCGGGCGCGCTGGGGGCCTTCGCGACCGGCGTGGGCAGCACGGACCTCGCGGGCGCCATCTACGCCGGGAAGGTGTGGTTCAAGGTGCCCGAGACCATGCTGATCCGCGTGACCGGGCAGACCCAGCCGGGCGTGACGCCCAAGGACATCGTGCTGGAGGTCATCAAGCGAATCGGGGCGGACGGCGCGAACTACATGGTCATGGAGTGGGTCGGGGACTACATCGACAACCTCGACATGGAGGGCCGCTTCACCCTGACGAACATGGCCATCGAGGCGGGCGGCAAGACCGGCATCGTCGCCGTGGACGACACCACCCGCGCGTACATGAGCGCCCGGGGCGTCACGCCTGATGGGTACACCGAGTACCAGTCCGACGCGGACGCCAGCTTCAAGGTGATCGTCGAGGTGGACGCCTCGCAGGTCGAGCCGACCGTCGCGTACCCGCACATTCCCAGCAACGGGCGCGTGGCGGGCAGTGACCGCATCGCCGTGACGCACGCGTACGTGGGCAGCTGCACGAACGGCCGCATCAGCGACCTGCGCGACGTGGCCCGCATCCTCAAGGGCCGCAAGGTCGCCGAGGGCGTGCAGATGATCGTCGTGCCCGCCACGCAGGCCATCTGGAAACAGGCCGCCTCTGAGGGCCTGCTGGAGATCTTCGTGGACGCCGGGGCGAGCGTCAGCTACCCCAGCTGCGGCGCGTGCCTGGGCATGCACTCGGGGTCCTGGGGCCGGACGACGTGTGCATCAGCTCCTCCAACCGCAACTTCGTGGGCCGCATGGGCGACCCCAGCGCGCAGATCTACCTCGCCAGCCCGGCCACCGTCGCCGCGAGCGCCGTCGCGGGCTACATCAGCGACCCGCGCGCCTACAACGACACCATCAACGCCGCCGACTGATCGGCCGCGACCCAAAGTCAAGGGGAGGACAGAGGCGTGGACCTGAACATTCTGCTGGCCGTGGCGGCCATTCATGCGGTGGTGCTCGTCATTCCGGGGCCGGACGTGCTGCTCGTCAGCCAGACCGCGCTGGCCCGCACCCGCCGCGCGGCCCTGCTGGCCGGGCTGGGCGTGGTGCTGGGGATCGCGTGCTGGGCGGCGCTGGCCCTGCTGGGCATCGGGCTGCTGTTCCAGGCGTTCCCGTGGATTCACGGCGCCGTGAAGGTCGCGGGCGGCGCGTACCTGCTGTGGATGGGCGTGAACCTCTGGCGCAGCAGTGCCCGGCCGGACGCGCAGGCCGCGCCCATCCAGGCGCCACTGAGCGACCTCGCCGCGCTGCGCGCCGGGTTCCTGACGAACATCAGCAACCCCAAGGCCGCCGTGTTCTTCGGCAGCGTGTTCAGCGGCGTGCTCGGCGCGCACGCGGGCACCGGCCTGAAGCTCGCGGCCTTCGCCGTGATCGTGGGGCTCAGCGTGGGCTGGTTCGCGCTGGTCGCTGCGGGCATGTCCACCGCGCCCATGCAGCGCGCCTACCTGCGCGCCCGCCGGGCCGTGGACCGCGTGGCCGGCACCCTGATGCTGGGCTTCGGCGGGCTGCTGCTCGCGTCACGCGAGTAAGCTGGGTGCACTATGGGTGAAGCCAAACGCCGCAAACAACTGGGTCTGATGCCCACCGTCCATCCGTTTGAGGCGCAGCTGGACGCCGACGGCACGCTGACGTTCACGCAGGCGCCCGAGGACGCCGACCTGCGCGGGAAGATCGAGCAGGCGCTGCGCCTGACGCAGCCGTACGGGGCCGCGTGGGACAGCCAGTACCGCACGCAGCTCGTGCTGCACGGCCGGGTGGACGGCACGCTGACCACCGCCGAGGACGTCGCCGCGCTGCCGGTCGCGCCGCACCGGCACGTCACGGGGGAACTCACGACCGGCGGCCAGCCGCACGAGGGTGACATCCGCGTGGACGGCGGGCACGTCCGCCTGCGCGGCGTGCAGCACTCCTTCGACGGGCAGCGCTGGGAGGCCTTCCCCGCGAACGCCGACCCGAACGCCGCCGTTCGCCGCCTCCTGAACCACCCCGCCGCGCGCCTGACCGGCGAGACCGTCGCCTCCTACGCGGTCGAGCAGTACCGCGAGGGCCGCACCGACATCGACCCCGAACCGCCCGCCGAGCTGCTGGAAGCCATCGAGGGCCTGGCCCGCGAGTACCACGGCGAGACCGACGCCGAGTGGCTGGAGATCCACCTCGAACTCGCGCCGGACGCCGGGGAGGACAGCCCGGTCGCCAAGCGCGTCGTGTTCGACCTGACGCAACCCGCGCCGCTCCAGACGCCCTTCAGCCGCGCCTTCGCGGTGCTCGGCAACGTGGAGGTCGTTCCGCAGGAGGGCAGCGCCGCCTACACCCTCGACGGCGAGGAGTGGGTGTCGTACGCCGACGGCCAGACCTTCGAGGGGGGCCTGCCCGCTGAACTCGCCCAGATGTTCGACCTGGAGACCGTGCCCGTCACCGTGTACGCCGACGGCCGCGTCGAATGGGAGGACAGCGAGATTCCCGACGAGCACGCCGGGCGCCTGCGCACCGAACTGCGCGACACGACCGGCGCCGGCACCCCCGACGACTGGGCCAAATGGACCCGGCAGATGCTGGAGAACGTCTACGCCGAGGAACTCGTGATCCCCGACGGCACCGACCTGCCCGTCCCGACCGCCGTGCGCCTCGACATTCCCCTGGACGCCCTGACCGACCCGGACCCCCTCGCGCAGACCTTCATGGAATCCGAGGTGACCTTCGACGGTCAGGCGTGGCGCGACCTGTACGACGAGGAACTCCCCGAGGAACTCAGCGCCGTCGCTCACCCCGGCGGGCTGAACTGACATGCACCTGCCCGGCCTGCTCATCACCGGAGGCGCGCTGTTCGCGCTCTGGATGGCGTGCCGGGTGCCCGGTCAGGGACGGCGCGCGCCGCTCGCCTCCGCCTGGGGGCCGCTGTTGCTTGCCGCCCTCCTGACGCTGTACACCCACCGCGAGATGGGCTTCTGGTCGCACCTGCCCTTGCCCTACGCCCTGCTTGCCTGGGTCGCCGTCACGGTCCTGACCCTGCCGCTGGGCCTGACCCTGATCCTGCGGGGGCACCTGAGCGGCTGGCCCTGGCTGGGATTCGGCCTCTCAGTTCTGGGCGCAGCCGCCCTGGCCCTGCTGCACAACACCATCACGTCCGGCGACCCGATCCTGGGCTCGCCCCTCACTCCCGGAGGCCACCATGCCTAAAGTGCACGTGTTTGCCCGTGATCACATCAACACCGACGAGATCATCCCCGCCCGCCACCTGACCACCGACGTGGAGAGCGAACTCGCGAAGTACGCCATGGAGGACTACGACAAGGACTTCGTGCGGCGCGTGCAGCCCGGCGACATCATCGTGGCCGGCGCGGACTTCGGGTGCGGCAGCAGCCGCGAGCACGCCGTGTGGGCGCTGCGCGGCGCGGGTGTGGCGGCCGTGATCGCCCCGAACTTCGCGCGGATCTACTACCGCAACTCCATCAACAACGGCTTCCTTGCCCTGGAATGCGACGGGATCGTCGAGGCCTTCCAGGATGGTGATCCGGCCGACCTGGACCTGAAGGGCGGCACGATCACGAACACCCGCACCGGGCAGCAGCTGACGTTCGTGCCTGTCCCGCAGTTCGCGCTGGACGTGCAGCAGGCCGGCGGCTGGCTGGAGTACATGAAGGCGAACGATCAGGCGGCGCTGGAGGCCGAGACCCTGAACGCCCATTCCACTCAGGCCGGTCACGGCCACCCCGGACAGGAGGAACAGCATGCCTAAGATCGTCACCCTGCCCGGCGACGGGATCGGCCCGGAAGTGACCGCCGCCGCCGTCGCCGTCCTGCGCGAGGTCGCGCCCGACGTCACTATCGAGGAGCACCTGATCGGCGGCGTGGCCTACGACACGCACGGCGACCCGTTCCCGCAGGTCACCCGCGACGCCCTGAAGGACGCTGACGCGGTGCTGCTGGGCACGGTGGGCGGCGCGCAGGACAGCGCCTGGAACCTCCTGCCCCGGCACCTGCGCCCCGAGAGCGGCCTGCTCGCGCTGCGCAAGGCCCTCGGGTGCTACGCGAACCTGCGTCCCGTGCGCGTCCAGCCGGGCCTGGAGCACCTCTCGCCGCTGAAGGCGGAACTGGCGCGCGGCGTGGACATCCTGATCGTGCGTGAACTGCTGGGCGGCGTGTACTTCGACGGGGACCGCAAGATCGACGGGGACACCGCGTACAACACCATGCGCTACACCACCCCCGAGGTCGAGCGCGTGGCCCGCGTGGCCTTCTGGGCCGCCGAGCAGCGCAAGGGCCGCGTGACCAGCGTGGACAAGGCCAACGTGCTGGAGGTCAGCGAACTGTGGCGCCGCGACGTCACCGCCCTGCGCGACCGCGAGTACCGCGGCGTGCACCTGAACCACGAGTACGTGGACAGCGTCGCCATGCTGATCGTGTCCGACCCCAGCCGCTACGACGTGATCGTCACCGAGAACCTCTTCGGCGACATCCTCAGCGACCTCGCCGCCGTGATCCCCGGCAGCCTCGGCCTGATGCCCAGCGCCAGCCTGGGCGACGGCGCGGGCCTGTTCGAACCCATCCACGGCAGCGCCCCCGACATCGCCGGGAAGGGCGTCGCGAACCCCGCCGCCGCGATCATGAGCGCCGGAATGCTCCTGCGCCACGGCCTCAAACGCCCCGAGGGCGCCAACCAGATCGACCGCGCCGTCGCCCTGGCCCTGCGCGAACACCCCACCCGCGACCTGGGCGGCAGGGCCGACACGCAGACCTTCACCCGCGCGGTCCTGAGCGCGCTGGAGACCTCACCCGCCGTCGGCTGACACCCGGCACGAGGGGCGGCGGGTCACTCCGGAAGAGGAGAGGCCCGCCGCCTTCCCTTGCCTTCAGGGCCGTTCAAGGTGCTCCAGGCGGTCGCGCAGGTTATCCACCTGCCGCTGGAACTCAGCGCGTTTCCGGGCGCCGCGCATCAACCACAGCAGCGGTAGCGCCACCAGCAGAGCGATGAACAGGGTGGCCACTAGCAGCGCGAGGAGTTCCAGGGGACCGGGAGACATACCCCGCCATACGAGCCGGGCGCCCGGATCGTTGCCGCACCTGCTGTTCACGCCGCCCCGCGCGGCGCATGCTGGGGGCATGACCGACGCCGTGACCTTCCCCACCCCCGCCCGCATCCCGTACCCCGGCGGGTGCGTGCTCGAACCTGCCCCGTACGCGCTGGACTGGCTCCTCAAGTGGCCCGCCGACGTGACCGTGAACGGGCAGCTGCACGCGGGCGTGCCCGTCTTCCCGCTGCTGCGCGACCTGCTGCGTGACCCCGCCGCGCACGGCGTGACCCCCGAGCAGGCGCAGGCGGCCCGGGACCGTTTCCTGGAGGTGGCCGGGCAGGCGCTGGAAGCCGAGGGTGGGCAGCGCGCGTGGCTGGAGCGGGAGTTCCGCTGACGCCAGACGCCGCGCGCCCCGGCTGGCTGGACGCCCTGACCCTCCCGCCCGCGCAGCCCGGCGAGACCCGCCACGCGCAGGTGACCCGCGCGCTGCGCGGCGCGATCACGCGCGGCCTGCTGCCCGAGGGGACCCGGCTGCCCGGCCACCGCCGCCTCGCCGATCACCTGGGCGTGGCGCGCAACACGCTGGTGGACGCCCTGGCACAGCTGGAACTGGAGGGCTACGTGCAGGCGCAGGGCCGCAGCGGCACCCGCGTCAGCGTCCCCACGCACGCGCCGCCTGCTCCTTCGGCTGCTGCGCTGCCTCTGAGCGCCTGGGCCCAGCGCGCCCTGGCCGGACAGGTCGAGGACGCGGGCGGCGAGTACGTCGTGGACTTCCGGGTCGGCCAGCCTGTGCCGGAACTGTACCCGGAGGCGGCGTGGACGCAAGCGCTGGCCCGGCGTGCCGCACAGGCCCTGCGTACCGGCACGCCCGACGACCCCCTGGGCCCGCTGGAGACCCGCCGCGCCCTGGCCGCGCACCTGAACGCCGAGCGGGGCGCACAGGTCACGCCGGACATGCTCCTGCTGACCGGGGGTACGCAGGGTGCACTGGACGCCCTGGCGCGCGTGTTCCTCGAACCCGGACGCGTCGCCGCCGTGGAGGACCCCACCTACCCCGGCGCGCGCGCCGCGCTGGCCGCGACCGGCGCGCAGGTGCAGCCGGTCGCGGTGGACGGCCAGGGCGTGCAGCCCACGCACCTGCCCGCGCAGGCCACACTCCTGTACGTCACGCCCGGCTGCCAGTACCCCACGGGCACCGCCCTGCCCGCCACGCGCAGGCAGGCGCTGGTCACCTGGGCGCGCCACAGCGGCGCGTTCATTCTGGAAGACGACTACGCCGCCGACCTGTACCACGCCGCCCGGCCGCCCGCCGTCATGCAGGGCGTCGCACCCGACCGCGTGATCCTGCTCGGTTCGTTCAGCAAGAGCCTCGCGCCCGTCACCCGCAGCGGCTTCCTGGCCGCCCCACCCGACGTCGTGCGCGTCCTGGCCGCCACCCGCCCCCTCACCGACCGCGTCCCGGGCCGCCTGGACGCCCTGGCCCTCGCGGACGTGCTCGGCAGCGGCGCGTACAGCCGTCACCTGCGCCGCGCCCGCGCCGCCCTCACGCACCGCCGCGACGTGCTCGTGCAGGCGCTCGCCGAGCACCTGCCCGGCTGGACACCACACGCCTCCCCCGGTGGACTGCACCTGTACCTCCCACTGCCCACCGGCTGGACGGAAGCGCGGGCGCTGGAGCGGGCCGTCACGCAGGGTGTGGCGCTCAGCCCCGTCGCTCCGCTGGCGCAGGAGCGTCGGCCTCCAGCGGTCCTGCTGGGTTTCGCGCACCTGCCGCCTGACCATTTGCGGATCGGCGCGGCGCGGCTGGCACAGGCCTGGGCCGCGCCCGCCTGAGTTCCCTGCCCGTGGGGCATGCAGAGGGCGGACGGGCCGCGGACGGGGATGTGGCGCCACAGGCGCCGGATAGGGGTAGACTCGGATGAATGCGGTTGCTGCTCGCTGCTCTGGCCCTCGTCCTGACGCTGATGTACTTCACGTTCGGACTGAGGTTCGGCTACGTCACCCTGACACCCACCTACATGCTCAACGCCACCGGGGAAAGCCGCTACGGGTTCATCACCTACGATGACAAGCAGAGTGTGGGCGTGCGGGGCACCTGCGACGTCCGCAGGGGGAACGTCACCGTGCGCCTGCTTGATCCGGGCGGCACGCAGGTGGCCGGACAGGTCTGCCCGAAAGGCAAGTGGGGGCTGGCGGCCATGGGCAAGGGCCGCCAGGGCACATACGAACTGGTCCTGGAATACAAGGACTTCACGGGTACGATCGACATCAACGAGACCCGCGAATAACCAGTTCATAGTCCTGAAGATTTACTCCATCCTGTAGGTCCAGACCCTGGATAGCGCTGCCCATTCTGCCCAGCGGTACACTGAGTATTCGTCCGCACTGCGGCTCAGAAAATTCTGAATTCATGATGGTCAGCTCCGACCCCGGATGCCCGCGTACCTCGTGAGTACGTCTCGTTGGGACTTTCATCAACAAGTATTCCGCCAGCAGGAAGCAGATTGACCTCAAGATAGGCGACCCGATCTGGATCAAGGAGGACCGGAGGCTGCACTGAGAGGGATTCAGCGCTACCACGGACGTTCGGCTACAAACGAACTGTACGGGGCAGCGCCACTCCTGCCCAGCGTCCTGGCGTGCATGGATGACAACGACTCCGGGCGCGGGGATGACACCACGTGGTCACGCGGACACCAGTAGCCAGTGGCCGGTGGGACTCGGCGCGGTGAGGCGCTGATGCACATTCCGGTGCCGCACCCTGCGTTGGGCCTGGGTACACTGCCGGCATGACCACCGTGCCCACCACCCCCGCCCCGCCTGCCCACGCGGGGCGCGCCTCGACCCGGCAGAACCTCCTGACCATCGGGCTGGGCTGGTGGCTGATCGCGGCTGTGTTCACGGACGGCTGGGCGCACAACCAGTTCGGCGAGACGCTGGAGACGTTCTTCACGCCGTGGCACGCGGCGTTCTACAGCGGCTTCCTGGCGGTCGCCGGGTGGTGCCTGCTGCTCGCGTCGCGCGGCTGGCGCGAGGGACGCCGGGGCCTGCGCGCCTTCCCGGACGGCTATCACCTGGCGGCGCTGGGCGTGCCGATCTTCGCGCTGGGCGGCGTCGGTGACCTGACGTGGCACACGCTGCTGGGCATCGAGGTGGGGATCGAGGCGCTGCTCTCCCCGACCCATCTGCTGCTGTTCACGGGCGCGGCCCTGATCGTCGCCTCGCCCCTGAACGCCGCGTGGCGCAGCTCCGAGCCGCGCGCGGCCCGCCCGGCCGTCCGGTGGGCGGCCACGCTGTCGGCCACCAGTCTGCTTGCCATGACGGCGTTCATGCACATGTACCTGTGGGGCCTGCTGACCGTCCCGCAGGGCCTGGGGTACGTGCAGACGCGCGGGGAGCTCGCCGCGATCCTGCTGACCGCGCTGATCCTGGCTGCGCCGCCCCTGCTCCTGCTGCGCCGGTTCACCCTGCCGTTCGGCGCGGTGGCCGTCATGTACGGCGTGACGAACCTGGGTATGACCCTCATGATCCTGCCCGGCAACGTCCGCGTTCCGCTCCTGGCAGTCGCCACCGGCCTGCTGATCGACGTGTGGCACGCGCTCCTGCATCCCAGCCCCGGGCGGCCCTGGCATCTGCGTGCCTTCGCGTTCCTGCTGCCGCTGAGCGTCTGGGTGCCGTACCTGGGGGACGCCGTGTGGCGCGCCCAGACCAGTCTGAGCCTGGAACTGTGGCTGGGCGTGGCCGTCATGACCGGTCTGGGGGGCGTGGCCCTCAGCGCCCTGATCGTGCCGGCGCCCCTGCCGCCTCTGGAGGACGCGTCCTGACCGCTGTCGCATGAACTGCGTGCCCGGCCCACCGTTCCTCCCCGGCCATCCCGGGTGCCGCGCCCGTCACACCTGCGGAGTGCGGCGGTTCACCCTCGCCCTACGCTGCGGGTGTGAAGCGCAAGGATGGCCGGTACCTCCAGCTTTTTCCCGGTGTGCAGGGTACGCAGCGGGTCGTGACGCTGCCCGGGGGCTGGCTGGTGGACGTGACCTTCACGCACGTTCCTCAGCCACACGCGGTGACCGTTCACGGGGTCACGGTGCCCACCCTGGTCGTCGGGGCGCGCTGACCTGGTGCCCACACAGGGGTACGCGGCGCTGCTGGTCATCCTGACCGGCGAAACGCCCTTGTTCGCCTACGCGGACGTGTGCGCCGCCACCGGCATAGGAGAGGACGGCATGCCGTGGCTGGATGACCTGTACCTCGATGTGCGCGCCACCCTGAACGTGGACTGGACGCCCGGCGTGCCGGAAATCATCGACGCGGACGAACTTGACGCGGCCCTGCACAGTGGCCAGATCACGCTGGAGCAACACGCACTGGCGTGGGTGACCGCGCGGGACGTGGCCGGGCAGTGTGCTCGAAATACACACCCTCTGCTGGAGGCCGTCCGGTCGTTTGTGTCGCCAGCCTCGTGATACCCACGCAGGCTGGACAGGCTCCTGCTGGGGCGCGCTAGGCTGGGTGCATGAGTGATTCGGTGCAGGTTCCGGTGGTGGGGGAGGAGTTCCCGGCGTTCACGCTGATGGACGCGGCGGGGCAGGCGCATTCGCTCTCGGATTTCGCGGGGCGGTACGTGGTGCTGTACGTGTACCCGAAGGACGACACGCCGGGCTGCACGCGCGAGGCGTGTGATTTCCGGGATAACGCGCTGCTGCGGGAGCATGGCGCGGCGATTCTGGGCGTGAGTGCGGATGACGCGGACAGTCACGCGCGCTTCGCGGAGAAGTTCAGCCTGCCGTTCCCGCTGCTGAGCGATCCGGGCGCGGCGTTCCTGCGGTCCATCGGGTCGTACGGGACGAAGAACATGTACGGGAAGGTCACGGAGGGGATCAAGCGGCAGACGTTCCTGATCGGCCCGGACGGTCGGCTGGTGAAGTCGTGGCTGGCGGTGAAGGTGGACGGGCACGCGGATCACGTGGCGGCCGCCATCGAGAAGGACCGCGCAGCGCAGGGCGGGAAGTGATGGATCTGGAGGCCTTGAAGCGCGAGGCGGCCCTGCGGGCCGTGGCCCTCGTGAAGAGTGGGGACCGGGTGGGCCTGGGGACGGGCAGCACCGCGAAGTACGCCATCGAGGAGATCGGCCGGAAACTCGCGGCGGGTGAGCTGACGGGCGTGGTGGGCGTGGCGACCAGCGAGGCGAGTGACACGCTGGCGCGGCAGGTGGGCATTCCCGTGGAGCCGCTCGATCCGCGTCCGCTGGACATCGCCCTTGATGGTGCGGACGAGATCGCGCCGAACCTCGACCTGATCAAGGGGCTGGGTGGGGCGCTGCTGCGCGAGAAGCTGACCGAGGTGCAGGCGCGGCGGTTCATCGTGATTGCCGACCAGACGAAACTGGTGGAGCACATCGGGGAGAAGTCCGCGCTGCCCATCGAGATCGCCCGCTTCGGGTTCCTGAGCACCATCGAGCGCCTGCGCGCCGTCCTCCCGTCGGGTCGGCTGCGGCAGCCGGGCGCGCAACCGTACGTGACGGACAATGGGAACTACATCTTCGACGCGCAGATTCCCGCCGGGACGGACATCGCGGCGCTGGAACGCCAGCTGAAGGGCACGCTGGGCGTCGTGGATACCGGCCTGTTCCTGGGCATGGCCGAGCGGGCGTTCGTGGCCGCCCCGGATGGCGTGACCGAACTGACGCCCCGCTGAGCGGCACTCTGTCTCTCTTTGCTCCTCCCCGTTGATGGGTAGGCTGGGAGGGGGTGAAGTCCTGCCTGCCCGTTACGCGTTCTGGCGTAGCGGGTGGCGTGCGTTTGGGTGCTGGCGTACCCTGGGTGATCATGACGGGCGATCGGGGTGGGGCGGGGGACGCGGCGGTGCGGGTGCGTGACCTGCGCAAGGGGTACGTGGTGCACGAGAAGGAACCGGGGTTCCTGGGGAGCCTGCGGTCGTTCGTGAGCCGAAAGTCGCGGGTGGTGGAGGCGGTGCGGGGCGTGTCGTTCGATCTCGCGCCGGGCGAGGTGGTGGGGTTCCTGGGGCCGAACGGGGCGGGGAAGACCACGACCCTGAAGATGCTGTCGGGCCTGCTGCACCCGTCAGGTGGGGAGGTGCGCGTGGCGGGCTTCGAGCCGGGGCGGCGCGAGAACGCCTTCCTGCGGCAGATCACGCTGGTGATGGGGCAGAAGCAGCAGCTGATCTGGGACCTGCCGGCGCTGGATTCCTTTCTGGTGAATCAGGCGATCTACGAGATTCCGGACGCGCAGTTCCGGGCGACGATGGCCGAGTTCACGGAGGTCCTGGGCCTGGAGGGCATCCTGAAGAAGCAGGTGCGCAAGCTGTCGCTGGGCGAACGCATGAAGTGCGAGCTGGCGGCGGCGCTGCTGCACCGCCCGAAGGTGCTGTTCCTGGATGAGCCGACCATCGGGCTGGACGTGAACATGCAGGAATCGGTGCGGGCGTTCGTGCAGGACTACAACGCGCGGTATGGGGCGACGGTGATGCTCACGAGCCATTACATGGCGGACGTGACGGCCCTGGCGCGGCGCATCCTGGTGATCGACCGGGGCGAGGTGGTGTTCGACGGGGACCTAGCGCGACTGGCCGAGCAGGGTGGCGGCGGGAAGACCGTGCGCCTGCAACTGCGCCGCCCCGCGACGGCGGAGGACCTGGGCCGCTTCGGATCGGAGGTGCGTGTGGACGGCCTGAGCGCCGAGCTGACCGTGCCGCGCGCGCTGGTCAGTGAGCGGGCGGCGGCGCTGCTGGCCGAGCTGGACGTGGCGGACCTGACGGTGGAGGACCCGAGTATCGAGAGCGTGATGGCATCCCTGTTCGGCGCGCGGGCCGGGCAGCCGGAACGTACCCCGGAGCCGGTATGAGGCCCCTGATGTTCAAGGCGCGCGTCCTGTTCTCCACGCGCTTCGCGGAGATGGCGGAGTACCGCGCCGAAGTCGTCATCTGGATGCTGTCGGGCACGCTGTCGCTGGTCATGATGCTCGTCTGGATGGCGCAGGCGGCCGCTGCGCCCGGCGGGCAGATCCGCGGCTACAGCGCGCCGGAGTTCGCCACGTACTTCCTGTCCACGTGGCTGGTGTCGCAGCTGCTGGTCGTGTGGGTGTCGCACGAACTGGACTTCCAGATCCGGCAGGGGACGCTGTCGCCGCAGCTGCTGCGCCCGGTGGACCCCATGTGGCTGCATGTCGCGTCGCACGTCGCCGAGCGGCTGGTGCGGATCGTGCCGCTGCTGATCATGGTGGGCGTGTTCACGTGGCTGTCCGGCGCGTCGTTCACGCGCGAGTGGTGGGCGTACCCGGCGGCGCTGGGAATGGCCGCGCTGGGCTTCAGCGTGCGGTTCCTGTACGAGTATGCCATTGGCCTGCTGGCCTTCTGGACCGAGAGCAGCGCGTCCTTCCAGGAGGTCGTGTGGCTGGTGTACGCCGCGCTGGGCGGCATGTTCGCGCCGCTGGCCTTCTACCCCGAGTGGGTGCAGCGCGTGGCGGTCTGGACGCCGTTCCCGTACATGTTGGGCCTCCCCGCGCAGCTCCTGGCGGGCAAGGCCACGCTGGCGCAGGCGGGGAGCGGCGCGCTGGTGCTGCTCGTGTGGCTCGCGGTGTTCTGGGTGGTGCGCCTGATCGTCTGGCGTGTCGGCCTGCGCAAATACGGCGCGGTGGGCGCGTGAGGGGGGCCGTTGATGGTCGAACGTTGATGGTTGAAAGAGTGGTGCAGATGGTGATCCATCACCCATCGACAATCACCTGTCAACCCGCCGAGGGGGCCGCATGAGGCGGTACCTGCGGCTCGTGCGTATCTTCGTGGGGGCGACCCTGTCGGCGCAGCTGGAGTACCGCGCGAATTTCCTGGGCGCGGTGCTGGCCAGTCTGGGCGAGGTGGGGGTGGCGCTGCTGGGCATCAGCATCCTGTTCGGGCAGCCGGGCGTGACGCAGGTGGGCGGCTGGTCGTTCCGGGAGGCGCTGCTCGTGACGGGCTTCTTCATGCTGACCGAGGGCGTGATCAGCGTGTTCATCCAGCCGAACATGTCGAAGATCGCCGAGGCGGTGCGGACGGGGAACATGGATTTCACGCTGCTCAAGCCGATTGACGCGCAGTTCAACGTGAGTACCCGGAACCTGAACGTGCTGCGCTTCCCGGACCTGCTGATCGGGCTGGGTCTGATCGGGTACGCGGCGTCCGGGCTGGAGGTCACGCCGGGCGGGGCGCTGGCGGCGGCGGTGCTGTACGGGTCGGCGGTGGTGATCGTGTACTGCATCTACCTGGGCCTGAGCACGACGGCCTTCTGGTTCGTGAAGACGCAGAACGTCACCGAACTGTTCAGCGGGGTGTTCGGCGCGGCGCGCTTCCCGGTGGCGGCGTTCCCGGTGCCGGTGCGGTTCGTGCTGACGTTCGTGCTGCCCGTGGCGTTCATCACGACCGTGCCCGCGCAGGCGCTGACAGGAGCGCTGGGCGGGGGCTTGGCGCTGGCGTCCCCGCTGATCGCGGCGGCGCTGTTCCTGGGCACCCGCTGGTTCTGGCGGTACGCGGTGGCGAGCTACACGAGCGCGAGCAGCTGATGGCCGACCTGTCGGCCTGCTGGGCGGCGCTGGGCCTGCCGCGTCCCCGCTCCCAGCCCCTGCCGGAGGGCGCGCGGGCGCGGCTGGCGCATCTGGCGGAGCTGCGCGACATCGGCGGGCCCAGCGAGGCCGCGCGGGCCGGGGCGGAGTTCGCGGGCGAACGCTGGTTCAGGGCCGATCTGCTGGGCGTGCGCCCCTGGCTGGCCTCCGACACCCCCGCGCGCGAGGTCGTGCCGGCGGTGCTGCGCGCCGAGTGGACAGGCTTCCTGGCCCTGCTGGGCGAGTACGGCCCGTGGGTATACGCGCCGGACGTCCGGGCCTTGCAGGACCTGTCCGGCGCGTACGCCGCGCTCGTGACGGCCGCCCGCAGCGCGCCCGAGGCGGAGGTGGTGCTCGCCGCCGAGCGCAGCCTCACCCTCGGGGCTCACCGGACGTTGCTGGTGCGGCTGGAGGCCACGCCCTACCGGCAACCGGCCCGCGCGGGCGTGGACGCCGACGGGCTGCACGACCTCGAAACCGCGTTCTGGACGCTCGCCGGGACACAGGCCGCCCAGGCGCACGCGCGCTGGCAGGCGCGGCGCTGAGCGCAGGTCTCAGGGTCGCGTGAACGTGCCAGGACTGGCAGGGGCGGGGTGCGGGCGCCTAGATTCGGCGCATGACTGACGGTCCCCTCCTGTTCCAGCCGCTGAAACTCCGCGACGTGACGCTGCCCAACCGCGTGGTCGTGTCGCCCATGTGCATGTACTCCGCGCAGGGCGGTCTGGCGAACGACTTCCATCTCGTGCACCTGGGGCAGTACGCGCTGGCCGGGACGGGCCTGATCTTCACCGAGGCCACCGCCGTCAGCCCGGAGGGCCGCATCAGCCCCGAGGACCTGGGCCTGTGGGAGGACCGGCAGATCACGCCGCTGGGCCGCGTGACCGACTTCGTGCACGCGCAGGGCGGCGTGATCGGGGTGCAGCTGGCGCACGCGGGCCGCAAGGCCAGCACCTACGCGCCCTGGCGCGGGCGCGGCGCGGTGCCGCCCGAACGCGGCGGCTGGGACGTGATCGGTCCGGACGCCAATGCCTACAACGACGTCTTCCCGCAGCCGCGCGCCATGACGGCCGAGGACATCGCCCGGCTGGTCGGGGATTTCCGGCAGGCCGCCCGCCGCGCCGAGATCGCGGGCTTCGACGTGGTCGAGATCCACGCCGCGCACGGGTACCTGCTGCACCAGTTCCTCTCGCCGCTGGCGAACACCCGCACCGACGCGTACGGGGGCAGTTTCGAGAACCGCACCCGCCTCCTGCTGGAGGTCACGCGCGCCGCGCGCGAGGTGTGGCCGCACCACAAGCCGCTGTTCGTGCGCCTGAGTGCCACCGACTGGGCGCCCGGCGGCTGGGACGAATCGCAGACCGTCGTGCTGGCCGGCCTGCTCGCGCGCGAGGGTGTGGACGCGCTGGACCTCAGCAGCGGCGGCCTGACCCCCGAGCAGCAGATCACCCCCGCTCCCGCCTACCAGACGCCCTTCGCGGCGCAGGTGAAGGCCGCCGAGCCCGACCTCACGGTGATGACCGTCGGGATGATCGACACGCCTGAACGCGCCGAGGGCATCCTGCGCAACGGGAACGCCGACCTGATCGCCCTGGCCCGCCCGCTGCTGGGCGACCCGCACTGGGTGCAGGCCGCCGCCCGCGACCTGGGCGCCGAGCACCCGCTGCCCGCCCAGTACCAGCGCGCCACCCGTCCCACCTGAACGCCCCCAGCGCGTCAGGCGGACTGGGGCATGCGCCGCTCCAACACCAGTCCGCCCGGTGTGCTCGCCAGCAGCACCGGACTGACCACCGGGACGCCCTGCATCGACAGCCGGACGTGGCCCGGGGCGTCGGTGCGCTCCACGGCGGCCGCCACGGCCGCGACCACCCAGTCCAGCCGGGCCGCCAGCAGCGCCGCGGCCAGTTCGGGCTGACCGCCCAGCAGTTCCAGGCTGACCACGGCGGCCCTCACCCCGCCCCGTGACGGCTGGATGTCCCCCGGCTGATGCAGGGCCGAACCGACCAGGGTCCAGTGCCCGGCCAGTGCGGTCACCGTCACGCCCGGCACGCCCCGCAGGGCGCCCAGTTCCCGGCTGAGCGTCTGGGCGCCGGGCGTGGCGATCAACACGTCCACCTCGGGCAGGCGCTCGCTGAAGAACTCCGCCACGCCCAGCCGGTCCCGGTTGGACAGCACCGACAGGCGTGCCTGCACGGCCTCCGGGCTGGGCAGCATCTCGGCAATCGTCTGTCGGAACGTGTTCGGCATGGGTGGGTCCTCCGGCGCCGTGACCGTGCAGGCCACCGGCTCCCCTTCAGGGTAGGCGCTGGGCCGCGCGGCGACAGGTCCACCCGCCCAGCCGCGCATTCACCGTTCATTCAGGCAGCAGGGGGCCCGCGGCCCACCCCGCCGGACACCCCGCACGTGCCCCGCGCCCGGCGGGCGTAGGGTAACAGGGTATGCAGGCCACCCTGAGCACCACGACCCGCCACGCCGCTGCCATCGCGGTGGCCGTGACGGCCGGGCATTTCATCAACGACGCCTACAGCGCCATGCTCACGCCCCTCACACCCGCCCTGCAGGCCAAGTACGGCGTCAGCATCGCCGCCGTGACCTTCCTGGGCAGCGTGTACTCCCTGACGAGCAGTGTGCTCCAGCCGGTGCTGGGCATCCTGGGCGAGCGCCTCGACCGCCGCTACGCCGCCGCCCTCGGCCCGCTGATGACCGGGATCGGCCTGACCCTGATGGGCTTCGTGCCGTGGTTCGGGGCGCTCGTGCTGCTCGTCGCTGTGGCGGGCTTCGGCAGCGGCTTCTTCCACCCGGCCGGGGCCGCCTACGTCGCGCAGCACAGCCCGCCCGACAAGCGCGGCCTGTGGGCCAGCCTGTTCAGCGCGGGTGGTACCGCCGGCATGGCCCTCGGACCAGTCTTCGCGGGCGTGGGCCTGACGCACCTGCCGTGGTTCGCGCTGATCGGCGTGCTCGTCGCCGCGATCACCTTCGCCGTCACGCCCAGCGGCGTCCAGAAAGCCAAACGGATTCCCCTGCGCGACTACGCGGGCATCTTCCGGGGCCCCCTCGTGTGGCTGTGGGCCATGGCCGTCCTGCGCTCGCTGGCCAGCATGGGCTACAACGCCATGCTGCCATTCATGCTGCTCGCCCGGGGCTTCGGCTCGCGCGAGGTCGCCATCACCCTGGCCGTGTACTCCGTCGCCAGCGCCATCGGCGGCATCGTCGGCGGCCGCCTCAGCGACCGCCTGGGCCGCACCACCATCCTGCGCGGCGCGATCCTCACCACCATCCCCTTCTTTGCGCTGCTGATCCTCTCCAGCCCCGCCCACTGGTGGTTCTACCCCCTGACCTTCATCGTGGGCGCCGCCGTGAACGCCAGCATCCCCGTCGGCGTCGTCACCGCGCAGGAATACGCGCCCGGCCACGTGGCGGTCGCCAGCTCGATCATGATGGGCTTCTCCTGGGGCTTCGCGGGCCTCCTCGTGTTCCTCGTGGGCGCCCTGGCCGACGCCACCAGCCCCACCACCGCCGCCCTCGCCGCACTGAGCCTCTTGATTCCCAGCGCGATCATCGCCGCGCGCCTGCCTGAACCGCAGAAGGTGCAGTTCAGCTGAAAGGTGGATGGCAGGAGGCCGGGCGCATGAGCACCATGAGCCATGCTCGACTTCCTGTGGACGATAGGGCCGCTGATCGGCGGCCCACTCCTCACTTACCTGCTCACCGTCCGCTTCCGGCGTCGGTGGCTCCGGGGGCACGCCCGCTGGTGAGGTCATCTCGTCGTCCCGGCCCATCTGGCCGCGTGCCTGACCGTGCCGCCCGTGTTCCTGATGTGGGCCGGTTACCTGTGGGACGTCCGGTACGGTCACTGCTCCACCGATCCGACCTTCCCAGCACTGTGCTGGGGTGACCTTCAGACCGGGGTGTTCCTGTGGGCGTGGGCGGCCGGGTTCCTGACCGTCGTGCTGCTCGGCATCCGCTCGGTCGCCTACAGGCTGTACGGGTCAGACGAGGACGTGGGGTCTCATCCCTGAGGTCATCGGCCTCACCAGCCCCTGTCTGCGCAGTCCTGAGCTGCCCTCACACCAGCGCGATCTCCTGTGTCTCCTGCGCGCGGACGGCGTCCATGACCAACTTCAGGGACTCGCGGCGCTGGGCGGGGTCGGGAATGTTCAGGCTGACGATGAGTTCGTCGGCGGCCGTGTCGCGTGCCAGGGCGTGCAGGCGCGCGGCGACGGTGGCCGGGTCGCCGATGATCGCGCGGCGGCGCATGGAGTCGGCCAGGGCACGTTCCTGTGGGGTGTACGGGTACGCCTTGGCTTCGGCGACGGTGGGGTAGGGGGCGCTCTCGCCGCGCGTGAGGCGCAGGAACATCAGGCCCAGCGGGAGGCTGAGTTCCTCGGCTTCCTCGGCGGTGGGGGCGGTGACGACGCTCGCGGCCACGAGGACGCGCGCCTCCGGGAACGCGCCGGAGGGCTCGAAGGCCTGGCGGTACGCGTCGGCGGCGGCGCGGGCCTGCGCCGTGTCCGGGTTGATGTGCCACGCGAACGCCAGCCCCGCCCCGGCCTTCGCCGCCACATGCGCGCCGTAGCCGCTGCTGCTCAGGATCCACAGCGGCGGGAACAGGCCCTCGCCTGCCGGGGCGGCCACCGTGCCCGCGAAGGGGTGCCCGGCGGGGTACCTCCCGGTGCCGAAGGCGATCAGATCCGAGAGTTGCCGCTCGAAGGACTCCTCCATCAGGCCCTGTGCCCCCCGCAGCGCGCGGGCCGTGCGGCCGTCCGTGCCCGGGGCGCGGCCCAGACCCAGGTCCACCCGGTCCGGCGCGAGGGCCGACAGCAGCCGGTAGCCTTCCGCGACGGCCAGCGGCGCGTGGTTGGGCAGCATCACGCCGCCCGAGCCCAGACGGATGCGACTGGTCCGCTGCGACGCGGCGGCCAGGACCGCCAGCGGCACACTGGACGCCAGCGCGCCCATGTTGTGGTGCTCGGCCACCCAGTAGCGCGTGAACCCGGCGTCCTCGGCGGCCTTCGCGTACGCCAGCGCGGCCTCCACCGATTCGGCGGCGCTGGACCCCAGCGGCACGGGCACGAGATCGAGCACGGACAGGGGCAGGGGAGAGGGCACACTCATGCCCGGCAGTGTGCGCCCCCCCGCGCGGGGAAAAGCTGCGTGCGCTCACGAACGCGGGGCGGTGTTTCCCGGTGGGGGACAGCTTCATCTGGCTAGCCCTCTGCGCGGCCGCGTCCGGTGCGGAGCGGGGGGCGCGTCTATCCTGGGCCCCATGAGGGCAGGTCGATGAACAACGAGATTCCCGTGCAGGCCCTGGGCGGTCAGGGCGAGGTGATGGCGCACGCGGTGGACGCCTGCGTGCACTGCGGCTTCTGCCTGCCCGCCTGCCCCACCTACGCGCTGCTGGGCGACGAGATGGACAGCCCGCGCGGCCGCATCGTGCTGATGAAGGAGGTGCTCGAGGGCGGCCTGCCGCTGGCGGACGCCGCGCCGCACCTGGACCGCTGCCTGGGCTGTCAGGCGTGCGTGACCGCCTGCCCCAGCGGCGTCCCGTACGGCGAGCTGATCACGGCGTTCCGGGGCTGGAGCGAACCGCAGCGTCAGCGCAGTGCGCTTGACCGGTCGAAACGCTGGGCGATCCTCAAGGCCCTGCCCGCCCCGCGGCTGTTCAGCGTGGCGGCGCGCGTGGGGCAGTTCGCCAAGCCGCTCGCGCCGGTGCTGCCCGCCGCGCTGCGTGGTCCGCTGGACCTGCTGCCGGAAACCGTGCCCGCCATGCAGCCCAGCCCGAAGGTCACGCCCGCGCGCGGCGTGCAGCGGGGCCGGGTGGCGTTCCTGGTGGGCTGCGCGCAGCAGGCGCTCGCGCCGAACTTCAACGCGGCGACCCTGCGGGTGCTCGCCCGCAACGGCATCGAGGTCGTCATTCCCGACGGGCAGGGCTGCTGCGGCGCCGCCGCGCTGCACACCGGCGCGCGGGACGAGGCGCTGAAACTGGTGCGCGCCAACCTGGACGCCTTCCACCCCGACGATTTCGACGCGATCCTCTCGAACGCCGCCGGGTGCGGCGCGGGCCTCAAGGAGTACCCGATGGTCCTGCACGGCGAGCCCGACGAGGCGCGCGCGAAGGCCTTCGCGGCGAAGGTCATGGACATCAGCGAGTACCTCAACACGCTCCTTCAGAACGGCGAACTGGAACCCCCGGTGCCCGCCAGCCGCCCGCTGACGGTCGCGTACCACGACGCCTGCCACCTCGCCCACGCGCAGGGCGTCCGCGCCGCGCCCCGCGCCCTGCTGCGCGCCATCCCCGGCGTCCGCGTGCTGGAAGTCCCGGAAGGCGACCTCTGCTGCGGCTCGGCCGGCACGTACAACCTCGAACAGCCGGCACTCGCCGGGCAGCTCGGCGAGCGCAAGGCGAAGAACATCCTCTCCACCACCCCGGACCTGATCGCCAGCGGGAACATCGGCTGCCACACCCAGATCCAGAGCCACGTGCGCCGCCAGGGCAGCCCCACGCTCGTCCTGCACACGATCGAGATCCTCGACCGGGCGTACCGGGGGGAACTGTGAGGGGTGATGCGGGATGGTTGATGGGTGATGGAGGGGTGGGCTCGTGAACACCGAGAAACTGGCGTTGACCACGAATTCCTCTGCTCGTAAACCCGCGTCGGCTGGGGGCGCCTCCAACGCCCTCGCGGCTGACCTGACCCGCGCGCTGGGGCCGCGCAAGGTGCTGTCGAACCTCTCCGAGCGGCTGAACTACCGCTACGACGCCATCCAGTTCGGGGCGACGCCGCTGGCGGTCGTGCTGCCCGAAAGTACCGAGGACGTGGTGGCGGCGGTCCGGGCGGCCCGCGCGGCGGGTGTCCCGATCGTGGGGCGCGGCGCGGCGAGTGGCCTGTCGGGCGGCGCGGCCCCGCTGGAGCCGGGGCTGGTGATCTCGTTCACGCGCATGACCCGCCTGACCATCCACCAGGGGCGGCGCGAGGCGACCGCGCAGGCGGGGGTGGTCACGCTGGCCGTGACCGAGGCCGCCAGGCCCCACGGCCTGATCTACCCGCCGGACCCGGCGAGTTTCCGCACGAGCACCATCGGCGGGAACCTCGCGGAGAACGCGGGCGGCCCGATGTGCTTCAAGTACGGCGTGAGCGGCGACTACGTCCGTGCGCTGGAATTCGTGGACGAAGCCGGCGAGGTGCACCGCCTGACCCGCGACGTGTTCGATCTGGCGGGCCTGCTGATCGGCTCGGAGGGCACGCTGGGCCTGATCACCGAGGCGACGCTGCGCCTGATTCCCCCGCCCCGCTTCACGCGGACGCTGATGGCGCACTTCCCGGAGGTCGGCGCGTGCGCGGAGGCGGTCAGCCGCGCCATCGCGGCGGGCGCGGTGCCCAGCAAACTGGAATTCATGGACCGCGCCTGCACGAACGCCGTCGAGGACTACCTGCACCTCGGCCTGCCCAGAGACGCGGAGGCGGTGCTGCTGGTGGACACCGACGGCGAGGACCTGGAGACCGTGCAGGACGAACTGCGGCTGGTCGAGGACGCCTGCGTGGCCTCGGGCGGCACGGTGCGCCGCGCCGCCACGGAGGACGAGGGCGCGCAGCTGTGGCGCGCGCGGCGTTCCGTGTCCCCGGCGCTGGGCCGCATCCGCCCGCAGCGCATGAACGAGGACATCGTGGTGCCCCGCTCGGCGCTGCCGGACGTGGTGCGCGAGATCCGCGCGCTGGGCGACGCCAGTCCCTTTCCGGTCGTGCAGTTCGGGCACATCGGGGACGGGAACCTGCACCCGAACATCCTGTTCGATCCCCGCCGGGAGGACGCGCACGCCGTGCATGACCTCGCGCACCGCATCGCGCTGGTCGCTATCCGCCACGGCGGGGTCCTGAGCGGCGAGCACGGGATCGGCAGCATGAAACGCGATTTCATGCGTGATGCCGTGGACCCCGAGACGCTCGCCGCCCTGCGCGGCGTGAAACGCGCTCTCGACCCGCACGGCGCGCTCAACCCCGGCAAGATTCTTCCTGCGGAAGAGGTGATGGTTGATGGGTGACAGTGGATGGAGGTCCTTCGCCTTTCTCTCAACCATCGACTCTCTCCCATGTTCTGCGCCGGAGGCGACACATGCCTATCCTTGACCTGTCTCCCGACGACCAGACGATCACCCTGACCGGTGAGGTGACGCTGCCCGAGGTGTACGCCGCGCTGCCGGCCGGGCTGTTCCCGCCGTTCCCGCACGTGAACCTGCCGGGCGGCGTGGGCGGCCTGATCGGGCGCGGGGGCTTCGGGCAGACCTTCCCGTTCGCGTCGGACGTGCTGGGCGTCACCTTCCGCGCCGCGAGTGGCCGGGTGGTGCGCGCGGGGGGCCGCACCGTGAAGAACGTGCAGGGCTACGACCTGACCCGCCCGTTCGTGGGCAGTTTCGGCCTGCTGGGCGAGCTGCTGGACGTCACGCTGCGCCTGCGCCCCGGCCTGAGCGTAGGCCACGTGGTGCATCCCG
The DNA here is from genome assembly GCF_001507665.1 of Deinococcus actinosclerus. NCBI lineage: Bacteria > Thermotogati > Deinococcota > Deinococci > Deinococcales > Deinococcaceae > Deinococcus > Deinococcus actinosclerus. The sequence goes on from NZ_CP013910.1 coordinate 1,304,665, forward strand.
GGCCGCTGGTGCCCACCACGGCGCGCTTCACCTGGGCCGCGCCGGACGGCACGCACGTCATGCACTTCGGCCATGAGCGCGAGGTGCGCGCGGCGCTGGACCTGCCCGGCGCGCAGCCCGTGACCGTGCCGCCCGACTACGCCCCGCTCTTCCCGGACGGAATGGGGGTCGGCGAGGCCGCAGCGCTGCGGGACCTGCGCCTGGGCTGGCAGGACGGCGCCCCCGTGCCAGAGGCCCCGGCGCTGTTCCGCACGCTGGCCGCCAGTCTGTAGCGCTGGATCGGCCCGCCCGTCACCCCTGGACCGGCCGCGCCGACCGGGCAGCCCGATACAGCCCTGACGCTTTTCGCTATGCTGGGGGGCGTGCTGAAACACATCCCCCTGATGACCGCGCTGCTTCTCGGCGCAGCGGGCGCGCAGACCGTGAACCTGCGCATCCTGGAAACGACCGACCTGCACACCAGCGCGCTCGGCTACGACTACTACCAGGACAAGCCCACCGGCGAGTTCGGCCTGGAATACACCGCTACCCTGGTGCAGAACGCCCGCAAGGAAGCCCGCAACAGCCTGCTGTTCGACAACGGCGACCTGATCCAGGGCAACCCCCTGGGTGACTTCGTGGCCCGCGTCAACCCCCTGGCTGAAGGGCAGCGTCACCCCATGCACGCCGCCATGGCCGTGCTCGGCTACGACGCCGGCAACCTGGGCAACCACGAGTTCAACTACGGCCTGCCCTTCCTGAGCAAGGTGCTGTCGGCCGCCCCGATGCCCTACGTCAGCGCGAACGTGTACGTGGACGACGGCGACGGCAACCCCGCCAACGACAAGAACGCCTTCACGCCCTACCTGATCCAGCGCAAGCTGGTGTTCGACACCCAGGGCCGCCCCTACTACATCAACGTGGGCGTGATCGGCCTGCTGCCCCCCCAGATCATGGCGTGGGACAAGGCCAACCTCGACGGCAAGGTCACCACCCGTGACATGGTCGAGACCGCCCGCAAGTTCATCCCCGAGATGAAGGCCAAGGGCGCGGACATCGTCGTGGCCATCGCGCACAGCGGCATCAACGCCGACTACGTGCCCGGCGCTGAGAACGCCGTGACCGAACTGACCAAGGTGCCCGGCCTGGACGTCGTCCTGTCCGGCCACAGCCACCAGGAATTCCCGGGGCCGGTGTACAAGAGCATTCCCGGCGCGGACATCACCAAGGGCACCATCAACGGCAAGGCCGTCGTCATGGCCGGCTTCTGGGGCAACGACCTGGGCATCATCGACCTGAAACTGAACTACGACCGCAAGACCCAGAAGTGGAGCATCCAGGACACCCAGTCCGCCGTGCGCCCCATCTGGGACAAGACCGCCAAGAAGAACCTCGTCACGCCCGACCCCCGCATCGCCGCCGCCGTCAAGCAGGCGCACGAGGGCACCCTGGCGTACGTGCGCGGCAAGGTCGCGGACCTGACCGCCCCCATCAACTCCTACTGGGCGCTGACCCAGGACGACCCCAGCGTGCAGCTCGTGAGCAACGCGCAGATCGCGTACGTGAAGGCCGCGCTGAGCAGCACCAAGTACAAGGACCTGCCGGTCCTGTCCGCCGCCGCGCCCTTCAAGGCCGGGGGCCGCGCGGGCGCGAGCTACTACACCGACATCCCCGCCGGGACGCTGGCGATCAAGAACGTCGCCGACCTGTACGTGTACCCGAACACCGTGCAGGCCGTGCTCGTGACCGGCGCGCAGGTGCAGGAGTGGCTCGAGCGCAGCGCGGGGCAGTTCAAGCAGATCGACCCCAGCAAGGCTGAGCCCCAGGCGCTCGTGGACGAGAGCTTCCCCACCTACAACTTCGACGTGATCGACGGCGTGACCTACGAGATCGACGTGACCCAGCCCAACCGCTACAACAGCAAGGGTGAGGTCGCCAACGCCGGCGCGCACCGGATCAAGAACCTGATGTACATGGGCAAGCCCATCGACCCCGCGCAGGAGTTCGTGGTCGCCACGAACAACTACCGCGCCTCGGGCGGCGGCTCGTTCCCCGGCCTGACCGGCAAGAACATCATCCTGCAGGCCCCCGACGAGACCCGTCAGGCCCTGATCGGCTACTTCAACGACCAGAAGACCGTCAACCCCACGGCGGACGGCAACTGGAAGCTGACCCCCATCCCCGGCGCGACCCTGCTGTACACCAGCAGCCCCACCGCGCAGAAGTACATGCCCGCGAACGCCACGCTGGTCAAGACCCGCGACGACGGCTTCGCCGAGTACTACATCAAGTACTGAGGCCCCGCGCGCCCCACGCCCCCCGGTCACGGCCGGGGGGCGTGGCTGTACCGGCCCATCCCGGTGCCGGCGCCCACCACGGTGCCTGCCCGGTCCGGCGGGGGTCGGCGGGGCAGGTGGACGGACGCCGCCATCGGGGGAGGGGGCAGACGATTTTGTGCGCTGGTGGGGGTTTCGCGGCAGTTGTGTAGTGTGCGTCCGTCTTGTTGGAACTGTTTCCATTGACAGTGGGAAAGCGGCGGTGTACGCTTGCCCCATCAAGAACGAAAGACGTGGAACCGCTTCACAGGAGCGGGCCGGGCCTGTCCGGCACCCACCACAAGGGGGATGCATGAAGAAAGTCATCGCACTCGTCAGTCTCAGCGCCGCTATCGCCGTGAGCAGCAACGCCAGCGCCGTCACCGTCACCCTCGCCTGCGGCGCCGTGGGCCAGGAACTCCAGATGTGCAAGGAAGGCGCCGCCCGCTGGTCGAAGAAGACCGGCAACGAGGTCAAGATCTTCGAGAGCCCCAACCTCACCAACGACCGCCTCGGCCTGTACCAGCAGCAGCTGGCCGCCAAGAGCAGCGACATCGACGTCTACCAGCTCGACGTCGTCTGGCCCGGCCTGCTCGCCCAGCACTTCGTCGACCTGAAGGGCAAGGTGCCCGCCGCCGAAGTGAACGCCCACTTCAAGGGCATCCTCGACGCCAACACCGTCAACGGCAAACTGGTCGCCCTGCCCTGGTTCACCGACGCCGGCCTGCTGTACTACCGCACCGACCTCCTCCAGAAGTACGGCTACAAGAGCGCCCCCAAGACCTGGGCTGAACTGGCCACGATGGCCAAGAAGATCCAGACGGGCGAGCAGAAGACCAACAAGTCCTTCACCGGCTACGTCTGGCAGGGCAAGAACTACGAAGGTCTCACCTGCGACGCCCTGGAATGGGTCGTGAGCTTCGGCGGCGGCACCATCGTGGACAGCACCGGCAAGGTGACCATCAACAACCCCCAGGCCGCCAAGGCCTTGGACACCGCCGCCAGCTGGATCAAGAGCATCAGCCCCGCCGGCGTCACCACCTACGACGAGGAAGCCGCCCGCGGCATCTTCCAGGCCGGCAACGCCGCCTTCATGCGCAACTGGCCCTACGCCTGGGCGCTCGGCCAGGGTGACGACAGCAAGGTCAAGGGCAAGATCGGCGTCGCGCCCCTGCCCAGCGGCGGCAGCCGCAACGCCGCCACCCTCGGCGGCTGGCAGCTCGGCGTGAGCATGTACTCCAAGAACCAGGCCGCCGCGATCGAGCTCGTGCGCTACCTCGCCGGCCCCGAGGAGCAGAAGATCCGCGCCATCGAAGGGGCCTACAACCCCACCATCCAGAGCCTCTACAAGGACAAGGACATCCTCGCCAAGAACCCCTTCTTCGGCAGCCTGTACAGCGTCTTCACCAGCGCCGTCGCCCGTCCCTCCGGCCCCACCAAGAGCAAGTACAACCAGGTCTCCCAGGCCTTCAGCACCGCCGTCAGCGACGTCCTGAACGGCAAGAGCAAGGGCCAGGCCGCCGTCGCCAAGCTCAGCACCGACCTCGCCCGCATCAAGGGCCGCGGCTGGTAAATCCACACCCTTGGAGAAGGGGGGACGCCCAGCACCCGGGGAGTCCCCCCTTCGCCTATCAACGCCCCTTGCGAAAGCATTCATACACGCAGCAGGCGCCGCCCCCGGCCTACACTGCACCCACCCCACAGGAGGTACACCCGGCATGACCGTGAACCCCACCGCGCCCGCCCGGCCCGTCCGCACCCGCGGCATTGAAGCCGCCCGCGCCCGGCAGGCCATCTGGCTGCTGCTGCCCACCCTGATCGCCATCGCCCTCGTGGCCGGTTACCCGCTCTACCGCACCATCTACTTCTCGCTGTTCGAGGCCAACCTCACCACCCCGGACCAGCGCACCTTCGTCGGCCTGGGCAACTTCTGGTTCACCACCGAGGACGGCGTCGCCCTGGGCTTCCTGCAGGACCCCAAGTGGTGGGGCGCCGTGAAGAACACCCTGCTGTTCACGGTGGTGTCGGTGTTCCTGGAAACCGTGTTCGGCATGATCATCGCGCTCGTCGTGAACAGCACCTTCAAGGGACGGGGGCTGCTGCGCACCGCCATGCTGGTGCCCTGGGCGATTCCCACGGTGGTCTCGGCGCAGATGTGGTCGTACATGTACAACGATTCCTTCGGCCTGATCGGCCGCGGCCTGCTGGGCGGCCAGGCGCTGCTCGCCAACACCGACAGCGCCATCTGGGCCCTGATCGCCGTGGACGTCTGGAAGACCACCTCCTTCATGGCCCTGCTGATCCTGGCGGGCCTCCAGAGCCTGCCCAGCGACATGTACGAGGCGGCCGACATGGACGGCGCCAGCAAGTGGACACAGTTCTGGCGCCTGACCCTGCCGCTGCTGCGCCCGGCGCTGCTGGTCGCGCTGGTCTTCCGCAGCCTGGACGCCCTGCGCGTGTTCGACATCATGTCCGTGATGCTGGGCAACGTGAACGCCGCCGCCACCAGCATGACTGGCTACGCCCGCCAGGCCCTGATCGACAACTCGCTGCTGGGCTTCGGCAGCGCCGTCAGCGTGGCGATCTTCCTGATCATCATGGTGATCGTCGTCCTGTACGTCACGGCGTTCCGCGTGAAATTCGACTGAGGGGAGGGCGCGCATGAACCTGAAAACCACCAACCCGGCCCTGTACTACCTGCAACGCGCCGCCTTCTACCTGCTCGTGCTGGTCATCGCCTTCTACCTGCTCGCCCCGTTCTTCTGGGCTGTGCTGACCAGCCTGCGCTCGCCCGGCGACCTGTTCCTGCCACCCGCGCAGTTCATCACCGCCGAGACCACCTTCCAGAACTACACCCAGGTCTTCGCCAACCCCAACTTCCAGCGGGGCCTGCTGTACTCGCTGATCGTCGCGGTCGGCTCGGTGCTCATCAGCCTGCTGATCGGGTCGTTCGCCGCCTACGCGCTGGGCCGCTTCCGCTTCAGCGGCAAGCAGATCATCATGTACGTGATCCTGGCCGTCAGCGTCTTCCCGCAGATCGCCGTGCTCTCGGGCCTGTACACCCTGATCAGCAACCTGGGGCTGTACAACAACCCCGTCGGGCTGATCCTCACGTACCTGATCTTCACCATCCCCTTCACGGTGTGGGTGCTGACCAGCTTCGTGCGTGACATTCCCGGCGAACTGGAGGAGGCCGCGCTCGTCGACGGCGCCAGCCCCCTGCAGACCCTCTTCCAGGTGCTGTTCCCGGTCATGATGCCCGCCCTGGTCACCACCGGCCTGCTGGCCTTCATCAACGCCTGGAACGAGTACCTCTTCGCCCTGACGTTCACGAGCACCAACCGCACCGTGCCGGTCGTGATCGCCAACTACTCCGGCGCCACCCAGTTCGACCAGCCCTGGGGCCCGATCATGGCCGCCAGCATCGTCGTGACCGTGCCGCTGATCATCCTGGTGCTGGTCTTCCAGCGCAACATCGTCTCGGGCCTGACCGCCGGGGCCGTGAAAGGCTGAGCCGCACCCGTTCCTGACCCGAAAGAGGTGCCGGCCGCTCCGATCCTGTGGGGCGGCCGGCACCTCTTCGGGCTCGTGGTGTGCACGCCGGCGAGATCCGCCCCGCCCGGCGGTCAGTTCAGGTGCGTGCCCTCGTCGTGGCCGCCCCCGTACATGGTGATCACGTCCCGGAGCACCTGCCGTGCCAGGCGCAGGACCGCGTCCTCGGACAGATCGTCCACCCGGAAGCCCTCGCCCCGGCCGTACTCGCCCCGGAACGCGCCGTCGGCGCGGCGGACCCGCACGAGCACCTCGCACAGCCCCAGCCGGAACCACGCCGCGTGCCAGCTGCCCAGCGGCGCCGGCCGCAGCGTCTCCTGCGGATCGGGCACAGGGTCCATGCTGACGTTGTTCAGGGGCAGACCCGGCCCGTTCGCGGCGCGCAGCGCGTGGTACAGCAGGTTCAGGAACCCCTCGCAGGCCCGCTGATCCGCCTGCCGGGCCTGAGCGCCGCGCCGGATCACCGCCTGCAACTCGTCAAAGGAACTCACGTTCCCGACTGTACCGCCCGTCAGCGCGGTTTTCAGGGACTCACTCCGCCCGAGCCGGAGAGGGTGTGGACAGGCTGCACGGACCGGTGCTGTCAGTGCAGCAGTTCGTACGCGGCGTCGCGCGTGCCGGTGCCCAGCTTGCGCAGCAGGCCGTCCTGTACCAGTCGCCGCAGCGTCCGCCACGCCTGCTGCGTGGTGATGCCGCACGCCCCGCGCAGGTCCACGTTCCGCACCCGGCCCTGCTCGCGCGCCAGGGCCAGCGCGATCGCGCGCACCTCGGCGGCGTTCGGGCCGCTGCTGTCCGCCGGGCGGCGCGGCGGGCGCGCCGGCTTCGGGGCCGCGGTGGGCTGTCCGGGCACAGCGGCGGCCGGTCCGGGGGCAGGCTCAGCCACCACAACCGGGGGGCTGGTCACCGGCGGCGCGTCGAGCGCAGGCAGCGCGGGGCGACCCAGCGCGGCGCGCACCTCGTCACTCAGGACGTACGCGATGCCGCGCCCCACCCCGGCCCGGCGGATCAGCCCGTGCTCCTCCATGCCGCGCAGCAGTCTGGGCGTGCGGTCCTCCGGCAGTTGCAGCGCGCGGGCCAGCGCCGCGCGGGTCGCCTCACCCTCGCGCGCGAGCAGGCTCAGGACGATCAGCACGTCCAGCGAGAGGGTCTGCATCTCCTCCTGCTTGCGGGCCACGAACCGCACGAATTCGGCGTCGAAACCCGGCGAGTGGAGCGCCAGCGTCACCGAGTCAGGGTAGGTGGTGTACTCCGGCGGTTCCTTGCCGTGGCGCAGCATCAGCGAGTACATCTTGTCCACGCCCACCCCGGCCCGCTCGACCAGCCCCAGGCGCGCCAGCGACTCGGCCAGCAGCGGATTGCGGCGCTTGGGCTGGTGCCGCAGGATGTTGCCCGGCGTGATCCCGCCCGGCAGTCCGCCCGGGTTCATGATCTCCAGCCGGTCCGGAAAGTGATGCACGTGCACCGCGTCGCGCAGGGTGTAGTCGCGGTGCGTCAGGGCGTTCAGGAGCGCCTCGCGGTACACGACCTCGTCCTGATCCCAGACCTCGATGCGGAACAGCCCCACCTGCACCGGCGTGAAGCGGTTGCGGGCCTGAATGAGTTCCGCCAGCCGGGTCAGCAGCGCCGGAATGGGCCGCAGCAGGTCCTCGCGGAACTGGAAGTCCACGTCGCCCGACTGGTGGTGGTAGAAGCACACCTCCGACTGCGGCACGTGCGCCCGCAGCGCCGCCGGGGTGCCCGCCAGCAGGATCGCCGCCAGCGTGGGCCGCAGCGCCCCGCCACTGGGAATCAGCAGCCCCAGTTCCTGCAGGAAATCCAGATCCGGGAGGTTCGCCGCGCTCGCCCGGCGGCCCAGGCCGCGCAGCCGCGCCACCTCGGCCGGATCGAGATCGGCCAGCGAGGCGTCCGGGGGGACGGTCGCCGTGAAATCCTGATCCGCGACCGGCTCGGCCTCGCCCGGCGTGACCGGTACGAGGTGCGCGCCGTCCCAGGCGATGACCGACCCGTCCGGCGCGGCCAGCACGTACGGCGCGTGCGGCACGAACACCGCGAGCACCCGTGCCCCGCCTGGCAGGCGGTGGTGCTGCACGTTCACGGTCAGGCGCCCGCCCGACAGTTCGAAGATCGCGTGCGTGACCATCAGCGGGTGCAGCTCACCCGCGTCCCGCACCGCCTGCCCCCCGCGACCACATCCACGCCGACGAGCACCGTCCCGCCCCGCGCGTTCGCCAGGCCCACCGCGTACCGCGCGAGGCTCTCGGGCGTCACGTCCAGCGGCAGGTGAATGCAGGTGGGCCCCGCCGGGGGCAGCACCCCCAGCGGCGAGATGGCGTCGGTCGCGTCCAGCGTCACAATCCGGCAGTATAGCCGGATTCGGCGCCGTTCCGGGAGGGGACAGGCCCGAGCCGGCCACCCCCCCAGCCGGCCCGGTCAGCGGCCCACGCGTGCGGGCTCGCGGGTCAGCCAGCGCCGCTGCGTGAGCACCGGACCGTCCAGCCACACCAGCGCTGCCCGGCGCCCCACGCCCCACACCACCGCCGCCTGCCCGAAGAGGCAGCCCAGACGCACGGCCTCGGGGAGCGGCACGCCGCGCAGGATGAGGGTGTCCTCGCGCCACGCGCCCTCGCCGTTCCAGCCCGGTAGGGGTGCCCAGGGCTGCGCCCCGGCGGCCAGCTGGGCCTGCCGGGCCCTGTTCAGGTCAGCTGACGTGGGCTGAGCACCCGGATTCCAGGCGGTCAAGATCGCCCAGCGCTGCCCTGCTGCGGCCCAGTCGGGGGACGCGCCCGGCCCGGCCGGCGTCAGGTGCAGCCGCTCCCCGGCCCGGCCGTAGGCGCTGGCCAGGAAAGCGGCGCGCAGCTCGGCGTTCATGTGAGGATGCCGTCCGGTCAGCGGGTCACGGTGGCCTGCACGCTCACGATCTGCGCGTTCTTCAACCGGAACACCAGCCCCACGCGCTGCCCCACCTTGAAGGTGCCGCCCAGCACCACCCGGGCGCGCGCGTCCGTGCCCAGTGTCAACGTCCCGGGCATCGGGATGCTCGTCACGACCTTGCAGCGCGGCTCGCAGCGCAGCAGCCGCGCCCGGCCCGCGCTGCTCCACACACCCAGCAGCTCGTCGCTGCGGGCGATCTTCAGGGTGCCCACCAGCTGCACGCCCTCATGCATCAGTTTCAGGGTCATGCCCTGGGGGACGCTGGCCTGCACGCTGCCAGACGACAGGCTCAGCAGCGCCGCACACAGCAGAGTTCGGACCTTCACGCATTCCCTCCTTCGTCCGCGCCGTCCTCGGCGTCCAGTTCGGGCGCGGCGGCGTCCACGCTGGTCTTCATGACCTCCCGCAGCACGCTGGTCGCGAAACTCCCCTTGGGCAGCGTGAACGACAGCGTGAAGCCGTCCTCCCCGGGCGTCACAAGCGCCTCCTGCGGATACACGCGGGTCAGGCGGCGGTCCCCCTTGCGGCTGCCGAACACCTCGGGGCTCAGGCCCAGTTCCTCCAGCACCTCGCGCTCCAGCTCACCGGCGTCCAGGGTCAGCGGCTTGACCTTGCGGCCGAACAGCGTGCCCGTGGCACTCACCTCACCCCGCTGGGCGCGCGGGGTCTCGGCCGCCGCGTCCTGCACGCTGAAGACCCCGCCCGTGTCGTGTTTCTTCGCCATGTCCCCGGCCAGCAGGGCGTCGAACACCCCGCGTTCCAGGCGGCGGCTCACGAAGGCGTTGAACACCACGCTCTGAAGCGCACTCGTCAGGAAGCGGCGCACCCGGGGGTCACGCACGCGCGACTCGCCCCGCACGACCCGCAGGCCCTCCTCGGCGTTCAGGCCACCCAGCCCGAAGCGCTGCGGCCCGAAGTAGTTCGGCACGCCGCGCGCACTCAGCTCGGCCAGCGTGCGCGCCGCCTCGTCCGCTCCTCCGGCGGCGCCGCGCACCCGCACCTGAAAGCGGTTGCCGCTCAGGTGCCCGATGGCCAGCTTGTTGCCGTGCCGCGCCGTGTCCAGCACCCGCACGCCCTCCATCGCGAAGGCCGGCAGCCGGGCCTCGTACTTGGCGGGCAGGCTGATCCACTGGGTCGTCACCGCGTGCCGGTCTTTCAGCCCCGCCACGCCGATGTCCCGGTCGCGCACACCCAGCTGCGTGCCCAGCTCACGCAGGACATGCGCCGTGGTGTGCCCGGTCTTCTCCAGCTGCACGAACAGGAAGTCCCCCTCGCCGCTCAAGGGGTAGGCGGGCTGCTCCTCCACGCGGAAATCGGCCGGTTCACGGCGCAGCACCCCGCCGGTTCCCGGGCCATCCGTCAGGGCGCGCAGCGCCGACCAGTCAAACACCAGACTCACGATCTGCCCACCATATCCCGCATGAGCAGATTTGATGTGAAATTTTTTGCATGCCAGGGAAGTAGCCGGTGTGAGTGCGTGACGCTGTGCCCTGCGGGGTTCACAGGCCGCGCGCCGCCCGGGCCGCCCACGACTCTGAGAGACATGAAGAGACCTTCATCCCCCGGGGCGCAGCAGGGGAGACTGGCTGCGGCCCGGGGTGACGTTACACCAGCGACAGACTGATGAACTTCGTTTCCAGGTACTCGTCCAGGCCCCAGTGGCCGCCCTCACGGCCCACGCCGCTGTTCTTCATGCCGCCGAAGGGAATGTGCGGCGCGTTCGCGCTGGGCAGACCGTCGTTCAGGCCCACGATGCCGTACTCCAGCCCCTCCGCGACGCGGAAGGCGCGGCCCAGGTCCCGCGTGTACGCGTACGCGGCCAGCCCGAACTCGGACGCGTTCGCCAGGGCCAGCCCCTCCTCCTCGGTGTCGAACACCACCACAGGCGCCACCGGCCCGAACGTCTCCTCGCGCAGGATCACGCTGTCCGGATGCACGTCCGTGAGGACCGTCGGCTGGAAGTACAGTCCGCCCGTCGCCTGCCCCCCCGTCGTGGCCCGCGCGCCGCGCGCCAGGGCGTCCTGCACCTGCGCCTGGATCTTGTCCAGGCCCGCCTGCTCCACCACCGGGCCCACCTGCGTGCCGTCCAGCAGCGGGTCACCCACCGTCAGCGCCGCCGTCTTCTCGGTCAGCAGGCGCGTGAAGGCCTCGGTCACGCCGCGCTGCACGTACACCCGGTTCGTGCACACGCAGGTCTGCCCGGCGTTGCGGAACTTGCTGGCGATCACCTCGCGGGCCGCGCCCTCCAGATCGGCGTCGTCGAACACCAGCACAGGCGCGTGCCCGCCCAGTTCCAGGCTGACGCGCTTGATCGTCCGCGCGGCCTGACCGTACAGCAGCCGCCCCACCTCGGTGCTGCCCGTGAAGGTCAGTTTCCGGACCCGCTCGTCCGCCATCAGCGGCTGCGAGAACGCCGGGGCGTCATTCGTGGGCAGCACCTGGAAGGTATCGGGCGGCCCCCCAGCCTCCAGCCACAGTTCCGCGAGGTACAGGGCTGTCATGGGGCTCAGCTCGGCCGGCTTGAGGATCATCACGCAGCCCGCCGCCAGCGCCGGGGCGGCCTTGCGCGTGATCATGCCCGCCGGGAAGTTCCACGGGGTCACGGCGTACACGATGCCCACCGGCTCCTGCACCGTCAGGCCGCGCTTGTGAGGAAAGCGCAGGTTCACCCGCTCGCCCGCGATGCGCCCGGCCTCCTCCGCGCACCACTCGATGAAACTGGCCGCGTAATGCACCTCGCCGCGCGTCTCGGTGATCGGCTTGCCCATCTCCAGCGTCATCAGGCGCGCCAGCGGCTCCTGGTGCGCCAGCATCAGCTCGAACCAGCGGCGCAGCACCCGCCCGCGCTCGTAGCCGTTCACGCGCCGCCAGCTCCGCAGGGCCCGCTCGGCCGCGTCGATCGCCTGCCGGGCGTCCCCCGCCGAGCAGTCCGCCACCTCCCCGATCAGCTGCCCGTTGCCGGGATGGAACACGGGAAAGGTGCGGTCCAGCGCGTGCCATCCACCCGCGAAGTAGGCGCGGGAACGGGTCGCGGGATCACGGGACAGGTCAGTGGGTGGGGTGGTCATGGAACCTCCAGAGGGAAAGGAGTCAGCGAGCAGGCCGTCAGGGGCCCAGTGTCCCCCCCCGCCCCCACCCCTGACCAGCCCCGGTTCGGTGAGGCGGGACACCGCACCTACCGCCCGCCTGAGCCCACCCGCGCCATCAGCCCAGCTGGAGGCGCAGCCACAGCGCGAGCAGGCCCGCGAGCAGCACCGGGGGCGTCAGGCGCAGCCCGGCGCGCAGGTACTCGCCCCAGCCGACCTCCAGCCCGCGCCCGCGCAGGACGTGCAGCCACAGCAGCGTTGCCAGACTCCCGATCGGCGTGAGCTTCGGCCCGATATCCGCGCCCACCACCGCCCCGAACACCAGCGCCTGACGCGCCGCGCCGCTCACGCCGCTGCCCTGGATGCCCAGGATCGCCGTGAGCAGCGCCGGGAGGTTGTTCAGCCCCGCGCTGAGCCCCGCCACGCTGAGGCCCGACGCGAACACCGCCGCGCCCGTCCCGTGCGCCGCCCAGCCCGAGAGCCACGCCCCGTACGCGCCGGTCACGCCCGCGCCGCGCAGCCCGTACACCACCGTGTACATCGCCAGACTGAACGCCACCACGTTCCACGGCGCGGCGCGCAGCACCGCCCGCGTGCCCACGTGCGCGCTGCGCGCCGCGACCACCCACACCAGCCCTGCGCACACCGCCACGACCGCGCTGAGGGGCACGCCTGCCCCCTCGGCCAGGAACGCCCCGGCCAGCAGCAGCGGCGTGACCAGCCAGCCCGCCCGGAACACGCCCCACGACCGCACCGCTCCGGCCGGGTCCGGCAGCGCCCCCACGTCGTAGCGGCGCGGCAGGGTGCGCCCGTAGAACAGCAGCAGGGCGCCCAGGCACGCGGCGACCACGACCAGATTCACGGGCAGCATCACGCCCGCATACCCGCCGAAACTGATCCGGAAGGCGTCCGCCGCGATGATGTTCGTCAGGTTGCTGATCGTCAGCGGCAGGCTCGCGGCGTCCACCACGAACCCCACCGCCAGCGCCAGCGTCAGGGTCGCCGCGCGGCTCACGCCCAGCGCCCGCGCCAGCTCCAGCACGATCGGCGTGAGGATCAGCACCCCGCCGTCGTTCGCGAACAGCGCCGCCACCACCGCGCACAGCCCCACCAGCAGCGCCAGCAGCCGCCGCCCACTCCCGCCCCCCAGCGCGCCACGTGCAGCGCCGCCCAGCGGAACAGCCCCGCCGCGTCCAGCAGCAGACTCAGGACGATCAGGCCCACCAGCGTTAGCGTGGCGTTCCACGTGGCGCCCCACAGGGTGGGCAGGTCCGACAGGTGCACCACCCCGGCCAGCAGCGCCACCACCGCGCCCAGCGTCGCGGCGCGCGCCGCTCCCAGCCCGCGCGGCTGCCAGACCACCAGCGCCACGGTTCCCAGCACGATCAGCACCGCCAACATGACGGGCACTTTAGCGGGCCGGGCGGCCGGGGACGGGGCCCCTCTCTTCATCCAGCCGGGAGGAACAGGGGGCACCGACCTGAAGTTAGAACGCCAGGGCCGCCCAGCCCAGGGCCAGCAGCGCCAGCGGCGTGAGGGCGGCCGCCCCGAAGCCCCCGAGCAGCGCCGCCGAGACGCCCGGCGCGAGGGCCGCCGCGAACGGCAGCTGCCCCACCAGCCCCGCGTCCCCCACCGATTCGCCCAGTGCCGAGCGCACGCCCAGCGCGGCCCACGGCGTCAGGACCGCCGTCAGGAGCGGGAGCGCGCCGCCCCCCGCCAGCGCGGCTCCCAGCAGCGCCGCGCCGCCCAGCGTGAGGCCAGCCGGGAGGTGCCCCGCCAGTCGCGCCCGTCTGCCTGGGCAGGGCGCGGCCGGCCGGTCGGTGGGTGCCCGCAGCCCCAGCGCCGGGAGCAGGAGCAGTGCCGCCAGCACCGGCTGGCCCAGCGCCACGCCGGCCCCCGCGAGCGCGGCTCCCAACACGCCCCACAGGAGCCGTGAACGCCGTCGCGTGAGGTGCAGCGCCCCCCGCCACCACAGCGCCCCGCCCGGCGACACCCGGCGCAGGGCGGGGACCCAGCGGCGCGGTGGCTGGTACCCGTCGGCGTTCACGTCCGGCACGGGGAGCCCGAACCGGCGCGCCCCGGCCCGCACCGCCTCGACCTCCAGCTGGGCGGACAGGCGGGGCGGAAGATCGTCCGCCAGCGTCCGTGCCCAGGTCACGCCCGCCACCACGGCCGCCAGCGCGGCCCCCACCGGCAGCAGCGCCGGATGCAGCAGGGCCAGCAGCGGCAGCGCGGCGAGTGCCGTGACGGGCCACCCGGTCCGCCCGTCCAGCCGCCGGACGTGCCGTGCGGCGTGCAGCATCCGCCCGCCCGCACCCAGCCACGGGAGGCTCAGGGCGAGCGGCCACAGCGCCGGGCTCCAGGCCAGCAGGCCCGCCCCCAGCGCCAGTCCGGTCAGGGCGCCGGGCAGCGCCGCGCGGGCCAGGGCCGGGGCCAGCGCCCACGCCGGGGCGACCGGACCCCGCAGCGCCGCCCACTCCAGACCGCGTGGATGCAGGCCGGGTCGCGATCCGCCCAGCCCGGACAGCAGCCACCCGCAGGCCAGGGCCGCCAGCAGGGCCCACGGCACGGCGACCGGCGCCGGCGGCAGCAGGGGCCACCCGCTGACCAGCGCCACGCCCGCGCAGCCCAGCAGGAAGGCTAGCATCAGCGGCGCGCCGCCCAGCCGCCACGCCCCCCAAGCCCACGCCATTTCACGCCGGGTCGCGCGCCACCACCAGCTCAGCCACAGGCGGCCCGCAGGGCTCACGCGGGCTCCAGCGTCACGCGGCGCACCGGCAGGCCCGTCAGTTCCTCACCGTGCGTGGTGACGACCAGCGCCCCGCCCGCCCTGGCGCGCGCCCGGACGGCGTCCAGCAGCGCCGCGCGAGAGGCGGTGTCCAGCGTCCCGAACGGTTCGTCCAGCAGCGTCAGCGCGCAGCCCAGCCCCAGCGCGCCACTCAGCGCGACCTTCTGCCGCGTGCCGCGTGACAGTTCGGCCGGCCACGCGTCCAGCCACCGGGACAGCCCCAGCGACTGCGCCAGCGCCAGCAGCGGCGCGGCCGGGCGCGACCACAGCGCCGCCAGGAACGTCAGGCCCTCCGCGACCGTCAGGTCGTCCGGCAGGGCCGCGTCCGTCGGCACCCACGCCGTGTCCGCCCGCGCGCCCCGCGAACCCGGCGCGCTGCCCAGCACCCGTACCTCGCCGCCCGCGCGCTCCCCGGCCAGGACGCGCAGCAGGGTCGTCTTGCCCGCCCCGTTCGGGCCGCACAGGTGCAGCACCTCGCCCGGCAGGGCGTGCAGGTCCGGCACGTGCGCGAGGGGCCGCCCCGCGACCTCCAGCGTGAACGGCGAGGCGGCGAGGATCGGCGCAGTGGCGGGCAGCATCACGGGCAGGTACGACTGCCCGCCGCGCCGCGTTCCGGCCCTCACCCGGCGTGTCGGTGCCACCGGCTTCAGGAGGCTGCCGTATCCTGCACGCACCATGAACCGAATCCTGACGCGGTGGCTGCCGCGCCTGCTGGCTGGCCTGATCCTGCTGGTCGCCGTGCTGGCGGGCGCCGTGTACGCCCTGACCGACCACCCGAGACCCGAGCAGGCCGCCGAGCTGACCTGCCCGGCGCAGACCCCCACGCTGAAGGCCGGGCAGCGCGTGCGCGTCATGAACTGGAACGTGCAGTACCTCGCCGGGCGCGGGTACGTGTTCTTTTACGACACCCTCGCCGGGGACGGCCCCGACACCCGCCCCAGCCCCCAGAGCATCGCCCGCACGCTGGACGAGGTCACGCAGGCGATCCGCCAGGAGAACCCGGATCTGGTCCTGCTGCAGGAAGTGGACCGGGACAGCAGGCGCACCGACTACGCCGATCAGCTGGCCCTGATCCAGGCGAAACTGGGCGGTGCGTACCCGTGCTCGGCCGCCACGTACTACCACCGCGCGACCTTCGTGCCGCACCCGAAGATCATGGGCCGCGTGGGCCTGAGCCTCGTGACGCTCAGCCGCTACCGCGTGGACAGCGCCACCCGCTATCAGCTGCCCCGCATCTGCGGCGACCCCGTGACCGTCGCGTTCAACTTCAAGCGCGCCGTGCTGGGCGTCACCCTGCCCGTGCAGGGCGGCCAGCCCCTGAGTGCCTTCAACACCCACATGGACGCCTTCGCGCAGGGCTGCCCCACCATGCAGCACCAGGTGGCCTACGTCCGCGACCTGCTGGGGCGCACGCCCGCCCCCTGGGTGATCGGCGGGGACTTCAACCTGCTGGGCACCCGCGCCGCGTACGACCGCCTGCGCGACCGCGAGAAGGCGTACTTCAACCCCGACACCGAACTCGCTCCACTGACCGCCAGCTACGCGTCGTTCCCCAGCCCCGCGCAGATCGACAGCGGCGACCGCGCGTTCATCACCCACTACCCCAACGACCCCGCCGTCGGGAAAGCCGACCGCACCATCGACTACTACTTCTACTCGGCGGGCCTGAAACATGGCGCCGAACGCGTCCGGCAGGACGACCCCAAGATCAGCGACCACTACGCGCTGCTGACCACCCTCACCCTGCCCTGACCGCAGGCAGACGCCGGGGGCGGAGGGCGTGAACCCCTCCGCCCCCGCTTTTCAAGGCGCGGCGGTCAGTGGTCGTCCGGCCCGACCGGCTCGATGGGGAAGATGCGCTCCGCGAACGCCTGCAGCCCGCGCGCGCCCGCCCGGCCCTGGCACGGCTCGGTCGGCGTGCACAGCGTCACGTACCGTGACCGGCGCGCCGCGATCGTCACGCGGTACATCAGCGCCTCCGAGCGGCTGCGGGTGTAGTGACACAGGTCGCAGTGCAGGGCATTCTTGCCCTTCTGCTCGATGGGCGTGAACTCGGCCAGCTGATCCCCGTGCACCAGCGCCAGCCGCCCGTCCGCGACCGGGTACAGCCCCAGCGTGGGCGGCGAGTCCGAATCACGCGCCCCGAACAGCTCACGGTGCGTCCCGGGAAACAGTTCGCGCAGCAGATCCTGCACGCTGTGCGCCTGCTCACGGGTCTTGCGGTGCGGATCATTCATGAGAGGCAGTGTAGGCCCACCCGCCGCGCCCGATGGTGGACAGAGGCACAGCCCCGGCGCGCCCCCCGGCGCTATCCTGGGCACCAGTGAGGTCCCGAACCGCCAACCGCAGTGGCATCGTCATCCGGCGGCGCGTGACGCCCGCCGGGGACATCATCGTCACGCTCCTGACCCCCCAGGGCAAGCTGAAGGCCGTCGCGCGGGGCGGCGTGCGCGGCCCGCTCTCCAGCCGGCTGAACCTCTTCCATCACGTCGGCATCCAGGTGTACCAGGGCCCGCAGAACGACCTCGCCAGCGTGAAGCAGGCCGTGCTGGAAGGCGCGCTGCCCACCCTGGCGCAGCCGGAGCGGTACGCCTTCGCGCACCTGCTGGCCGAATTCGCCGACGCTCTGTACCAGGAAGGGGAATTCAGCGAGCAGGCCTTCGAGCTGTTCGCGGGCGCGCTGCGCGGCGTCGCGCACCAGCCCGACCCGGAATGGGTGGCGCTCGTCATGAGCTACAAACTTCTGGCCCTGGCGGGGTTCATCCCGCAGACGGCCCGCTGCGCCCGCTGCGCGCAGGACCACCCGGCGCACCCCGACCCGCTCGGCGGCCAGCTGCTGTGCGCAGGCTGCGCCGCGCTGCCCGCCTACCCGGACCCCAGCCTGGACTTCCTGCGCAACGCCGCCCGGCGCACCGTCCGCGCCAGCATGGACGCCCCGCTGCCCGCCGAGCAGCGCCCCGCGCTGTGGCGCGCGCTGGAACGCTTCGTGACCGTGCAGATCGGCAGCGTCCACTCCTGGCGGCAACTCGTGCCCACCGGCACGGCCCTCAGCGCGTAGGGGAGAGGACCTACAGCCCCAGCGCCGCGATGGCGCCCAGCAGCGCCACGGGCGCCGTCTCCGCCCGCAGGATGCGCGGGCCGAGCGTGACGGCGTGAGCGCCGAGGTGCACGAGGGTCTGCACCTCGGCGTCGGTCAGGCCGCCCTCCGGCCCGGTGATGATCGTGACCGGGGCATCCCAGGTGACGACGTCCGACACGCGGACCGCCGAGCCGGGCTGCGCGACCAGCGTCAGGCCGCCGGGCTGGAAGCGGGCCAGCGGCACGGGCGCCAGGACGGGCGGCACGACGGCGCGGCGGGACTGTTTCGCGGCCTCCTGCGCGACGCGGTTCAGGCGCACGAGTTTCTGATCGCCGATCTCGCGCACGTCCGCGCGGGCGGTCACGAGCAGCTGGATCTGCGCGGCGCCCAGTTCGGTCGCGGCGCGCACCACGTCGGACAGCTTGTCGGCCTTCAGCAGCGCCACCGCGACCGTCAGCGGCCAGGGCGTCTCGGCGGCCCCCTCGACCGCGTCACCCAGGGTCAGTACGGCGCGCACCTCGTCCAGTTCGGCGATCTCGGCCAGGGCCTCCGCGCCGCGTCCGTCGAACACGCGCACGGTGTCGCCCGCGTTCAGGCGCAGGACGTGCAGGTGCCGCGCCTCGCCCGGCCCGAGGGTCATGGTGTCCGTCAGGGCCTCCACCCGCAGGCGGTGCCGGGGCAGCCTTGTTGGGGTGTCGGTCATTCGCCCGCGCGGGCGGTCACGAGCGCCCACTCGCCATCCGTGCGGACCTGCACGTCCGTGAAGCCCTCGCGGTCCAGCGCGCCTTGCACCAGCGGCAGCTTCCCGGTCAGGATGCCGGTCAGGATCAGCGGCCCGCCGGGGCGCAGGTGGCCCACGTACGCCCCGACCAGCAGGTCGTGCAGTTCCGCGTACAGGTTCGCCACGAGCACGTCGAACACGCCGTCCGCGACCACGTCACCCGGCAGGTCGTCGCCCAACGTGCCCACCATGAACGCCGTGCGGCCCTCCGGCACCGCGTTGTCCCGCGCGTTCTCCTCCGCAATCGGGATCGTGATCGGGTCGATATCCACGCCCAGCGCGTACTCCGCGCCCAGCAGCGCGCCCGCGATCGCCAGCACGCCGCTCCCGGTCCCCACGTCCAGGATGGTCTGCCCGTCCAGCTTCAGGTCCGACAGGGCCTCGACCGCCATGCGGGTGGTCGCGTGGTGCCCGGTCCCGAACGCCATGCCCGGCTCGATCACGAGGCCCACCTGCCCGGCGGGAATCTCGGCGCGCAGCCACGGCGGCACGATCGTCACGCGGCCCGCCTGCACCGGGCGCAGGTTCGCCTTGAACTCCGCCAGCCAGTCCTGATCGGCCTCCTGCCGCCACTCGCCGTCCCGGATGAGGGGCGGCAGCTCGGTCTCCTCGTCGAAGTACGCGCGGATCAGGCCGGCGCGTTCCTCCAGCCCGGTCGCCCCGGCCTCCCACAGCAGGTCGAGGTGATCCTCGCGCGTCTCGAACGTTCCCGGAAGGTGATACACCAGCATCCCGCCAGTGTACCCGCGCGCCCCGCACGTCTGCACGCCTGCCACGCCGCTGCGGGAGGGCGCACCTATACTGGCGCGCATGAAACTCGCGATCGTCGGCGTCGGCAAACTCGGACTGGCCCTGCTGGAGGGCGTCACCGCCCAGGGCGTCCTGCCGCCCGCAGAGATCGGCCTGCTCGACGCGAACGCCGCCCGCGCGCAGGACGTCGCCGCCCGCACCGGCGCGCGTGTCATCACCCCGGCAGACCTGGGCCGCGCCGAGCGCATCCTGATCAGCCTGCAACCCCGCGTGTTCCCCGAAGCCGCCGAGTGGCTCGCGCAGCCCAACGCCGGGTACATCAGCACCATGGCCGGCGTGCCCGTCTCTGCCCTCACGCGCCGCCTGGGCACCAAGCGCGTCGTGCGGGTCATGCCGAACCTCGCCGCGACCATCGGGCACAGCCAGACCGCCATCACCGGCCCCCGCGAGGCCGGGGACGCGGGCGACCTCGCGTTCGCGCACCAGATCTTCGACGCGGTCGGCGACGCCTACGACCTCCCCGAGCACCTGTTCAACGCCTTCACCGGCATGAGCGCCAGCGGCCCCGCCTACGTTGCCGTGGTCGCCGAGGCGCTAGCGGACGGCGGCGTCCGCATGGGCCTCCCGCGCCCCCTGGCGAACGAACTCGCCGCGAAACTCCTGATCGCCACCGGTGAACTCGTCCAGCGCCGCGCCCACCCCGCCCTCCTCAAGGACGAGGTCGCCAGCCCCGGCGGCACCACCATCGCCGGTCTGGCCGCCCTGGAAGCCGCCGGGGTGCGCGGCGGCCTCATCGAGGCGGTCGTGCAGGCCACCCGGCGCGGCACCGAACTCGGCAAGGATCAGGACTGAACACTGCTGTCAAAGGGTCGAAGGGACACACTCCACTTAGGCCCTTCGACCTTTTGACCCTCGACCCGTTCAGGGAATGTCGAGTTCGCCCTGCCAGCCGGCGGGGAGGTGCAGCAGCTGGTGCAGGGGCGTGTCGCCGTGTTTGAGGAGGTACGTCAGGAAGTTCATCTCGCGTTCCTGCGGCACTCCGTTCGGGAGGAGGTGGGCCCTGAGGCGGCTGAGCTGGCCGCTGCGGTCGTTCTCGGCGCGCGCGAGGGCTCGTTCGGCGAGGCGTTGCAGGTGCGCCACGCGCGCGACGGTGCGGGTGCGGGTGCGCGCGGCGGCGCCGACCAGGGTGGGGTCGAGGTCGGCGATCTCGGCGGTGAGGGCGTCCAGACTGGTGCTCAGGGCGTCCAGACGCTCGGCGGTCACGGCCCCGGCCTGCCGTTCGGCGGCCAGGGCGCGGCCCAGCACGCCCTCGGGGTCGGCCTGCACCTGCGCGGCGGTGGCGTTCAGCCGCTTCAGCAGGCGCGTGACGTTCGGTTCGCGCCACGTGACGCTCAGGCGCGGCCACAGCAGCGGCTGCCGCAGCCCGTGCAGGGCGTACACGTCGCGCAGCTGCGCGCCGTACGCGATCTCGCCGGGGCCGACCACGAACGCCAGGGTGGGCAGCAGGGCGTCCTGCACGGCGGGCCGCAGGCCAGCGGCGGGGGTGAGGCGGGTGGGATCGGCCTCCAGCAGTGCCAGCAGGTCCGCGCGGGTGTAGCGGCGGGCAGCCGTGACGAACGCCTGCCCGTCCACGCGCAGCAGGCGGCGCTGCCCGTCGTCCTCCTCGATGAAGAGGTTCGTGGCGCCGGCGGGGCGGCGCAGCTGCGGCTCGAAGCCGTCCGCGATCAGGCGCGCGGCGGCGGCCTCGATGGCCCGCGAGGACGCCAGCGGGTCGTCGAGTTCGCGCGCGAGGGTGGGAGCCATCAGGCGTGCCAGGGCCGGGTGCATCGGGTCGAGGACGAGCAGGCCCGCGCCGCCCAGCAGGCCGTGGATGAGCCGGGCGAACACGTCGGCGTAACTGCCGCCCGCCTGCGCGGCCCGGTCGAAGCGGGCGCGGACGGCGGCCACGTGCTCGGCCGGGGCGTCGAAGGCGTCCAGCAGCGCGTGCACCTGCGCCGTCCACCCGGGACGCCAGGGCACGCGGCCCACCGGGACGCCCTCCGGGACGTCCAGGGTCAGGCGGTGCAGGCGTTCGCCCGCGTCCAGCAGGGAGGTGCTCGCCACCTCGGCCGCGTCGTGGTCCTGGCTGGCGATCCAGTACACCGCCACGACCGGGGCGTCCTCGGTGTCGAGCTCCCGGGCAAGGAGCGCGGCGTCTGCGCCCTTGTGGACCGAGTAGGCCGGGCCGGTCAGCGCGCCAGCCTGCTGCCCGGTCACGACCACGCGGGACGCCGGGTGCGCCAGGCGGGTCAGCCCCGCCTCGACGGCCGGGCCCAGGGTGCCCAGGTCGCGGTGGTAGGCGCGCAGGGCGTCCGCGAGGGCCACGCGGTCGATGTCGGGCCGGGTCTCGGCCTGCGCGGCCTCCAGCGCCCCTGCGGGCAGGCGCACGTAGTCCAGCAACCCACCCTTCCTGTATTCCGCCCCTGCGTTTCGCGCCATTCGTCTTCCTTCCCGGTGCCTGCCGCCCCTGGAGCGGCCCGGCCCGATGCCCCGGCAGTCAGCCGCCGGCGTGCCCCCCGTTCTCGCTGAGAATGCGGGCCGACACTGCAACGGCTGTCACACTACACCAGAACCTAAAGCGGCGGGGCGCCGCGCGGCCCGCCCCGCCCGGTCAGCGCAGCGGCTCCTGCGTGGCCCGTTCCAGCCCTGCGCGGTCGGTCAGGATGATCCGCCGGTACCCCAGGTCCAGCAGGCCCCGCGAGCGGAAGTCCCCCAGCAGTTTCGTGATCGTCTCGCGGGTGCTGCCCACCACGTGCGCCAGATCCTGATGCGACACCCGGTCGCGCAGCGCCAGCGAACCGCCCTCCGGCCACGGCCCCTCGCGCTCGGCGAGGTTCAGCAGGGCCAGCGCCAGCCGCTGCGACACCTCCAGGAACACCAGCCCCGACAGGCGCTCCTGCACGCCGCGCGTCTGCCGGGTGATCTGCTCGGTCAGCGCGACCGCCACCCCCGGCTGACCCTGCGTGAGGCGCGTCAGCACGTCGCGGCCCAGCATCAGCGCCTCGGCGTCGTCCATCGCCTCGGCGTACATCCCGCACGGCTCGCCCGGCAGCAGCGCCGAGGCGCACAGCAGCGCCCCCGCGCCGTGCACGTCCAGTGTCACCTCCCGCGCGCCCGACCCCAGCCGGTACAGCCGCACCGAACCGCGCAGCAGCACGAACAGCGTCTCCGCCGGGTCCTCCGGATGAAACAGCAGCTCGCCGCGGCCCCAGCGGCCCACGCGCCCCGAGGCCGTCACCTGCGCCTGCACGTCCGCAGGCAGGGCACCGAAAGCACCGGGTAACATGCCCCGCAGTATGCCCTACCCGGGCCCGCGCCGCGCAAGCCCCCGCCCGGCGCGACCGGGCCCGGCGGGCACCCTCCGGTGGACGCGCCGCGCGCCGGCCGTGCACTACAATCCAGCCCAGCATGACCATCCCCACCCCACGCCAGCGCCTGACGCTGTTCGACCTGCCGCTGGACGTCGTGACGCTCGACCAGACCCTCGACCGCCTGGGCGAGTGGATCTACCGGCAGCCGCGCGCCCCGCACACGGTCGTGACCCTGAACCCCGAGTTCATCGTGCAGTCGCGCACCCAGCCGGACTTCGTGAACGCCATGCAGGTCGCCGACCTCGTCACCGCCGACGGGGTCGGCATCGTGTGGGCCGCCCGGCAGCTCACGGCCACCGAGGTGCCTCGCGCGCCCGGCTTCGACATCGTGCAGGGCCTGATGCAGCGGCACGGCGCGGACCTGCGCGTGTTCTTCCTGGGGGCCAAACCCGGTGTGGCCGAGGTCGCCGCGCAGAACGCCGCGCGCGACTACGGCGTGCAGGTCGCGGGCATCCACCACGGGTACTTCGACCTGCCCGAGGACCAGCGCGTCGCGGAACTCGTGCGCGACAGCGGCGCCGACCTGCTGCTGACCGCCATGGGCGCCGGGCGGCAGGAGACCTTCAACCAGTACTGGCGGCAGGTCATGAACACCCCGGTCATGATCGGCTGCGGCGGCGTGATCGACGTCCTGGCCGGGAACGCCGATCTCGCCCCGGCCTGGACGCGCCGGCTGGGTGTCGAGTGGATCTGGCGGGTCGGCCTGGACCGCAAGCGCTGGAACCGCGCGCCTCGGCTGGCGCAGTTCGTCCGCATGGTGCGCGCCGAGAAGAAACGGGTGGGCCCGAAGTAACCCGCAGGAGAAGGGAGCGGTCTCAGGTGGGTCCTGAAGGCCGCCCCCTTTCCCACCGGGGCCGTTCAGGGCGCCTGAGCGTCCCGCGCGGCTTTCGCGGCGCTGGCCCTGGCCCGCTCGGCGCGGGTCTTGTACACCTGATGCATCTGCTCGAGCTCCCCGGTGCAGGGCGTCTGGTCCGGCTTGGCATGGTGACGCTCGTCGAGGTCCACGCACCAGCGCGCGCCGAACATCTTCGCGGCGGCGTTCAGGCCCGGCCCTGACCCCTCCCCGCCGTTCTGGAAGAACGTCACGACCATGAAGTTCGGGGTCTTGCCCTCGCCGATCGGGCCGTAGCCCTCGTACCACGCGTTCGTGTACGTGTAGCTCTTCTTCGACGCGCTCATGCCGTTCTCGGCCGTGCCGGTCTTCCCGCCGGTCCGCACCGGGAAGTAGTTCGGGCCCAGGATGTGCTGCGCCGTGCCCCACGGGGTCGTGCCCGCCGTGGTGATCGCCATGCCCTGCTTGATCAGCTCGAAGTCGGCCTTCTTGCCGGGCACCTGCTCGGGGGCGTCCCGCTTCACGGCCGATCCGCCGACTGCCTTGAGCAGGCTCAGCTTGCGGCGCGTGCCGTCGTTCACGATGGTGGACAGCACCGAGATCACCTGCGCGGGCGTGACCTGCAGGGAATCCTGCCCGATCGCAAACGACAGCGACTGCCCCGGGTAGTACGTGTACGGCAGCGGCTCCAGGCCCTGCTTGCGGCGCCGCTCGTTCGTGGCGTCATACGCGGCCTGCATCCGCTCCGGGCTGGGAATCAGCCCCGTCTTCTCGCCCACAAGTTCCAGCCCCGTCTCGCGCCCGAAGCCCAGTTCCACCGAGCGGCGGCCCAGGTAGTTCGCGTACGTGATCGGGTCGGCCGCGATGGCCGCCTGGTAGTACCACGTGTTGCACGAGTACGCGATCGCCAGCCGGCCGTCCACGGTGCCCAGGCTGCCGCTGCGGTGCCAGTTGTAACGCGGCCCGCCGAACATGATGTACGGCGCGCAGTTGAACGACCGGTTGCCCCAGCGCTCGATGAACGCCAGGGTGGAGGTCGGTTTGAACACGCTGCCCGAATCGAAGTTCTGCACCACACGGTTGCTGGTCACCGCGTCGAGCGCCGCCAGCGGGCGGTTCGGGTCGATCGCCCAGTTCTTCGCCTTCGGGTCCGGACTCGGCACCCGCGAGAACCAGTTCGGGTCGTAGGTGGGGCTGCTTGCCAGGGCCAGCACCTCGTTCGTGCGCGGATCAATGGCGATCACCGCGCCGCGCGTGTACGGCTCGGCCGGTTTGCCGTACTTCGCGCGGCCCTGGTTCACGTCCGCCAGGCCCTCCACCAGCGCCCGCTCGGCCGTGCGCTGCAGCAGCGAGTCGATGGACAGCGTCACGTCCCGGCCCTTCACGCCCGGATCGATCACCCGTTCCGTCTGCGGCTTCCCGGCGGCCGTGACCTCCCGCCGCCGCAGGCCGTTCTTGCCCTCCAGGGTTTTCTGCAGGCTGTACTCCAGGCCCGAGCGGCCCACCAGGTCCCCCTGGGTGTACCCGTCCTCCTGAATCTGCGTTTCTGTGGCCTCCTGCACGTACCCCAGCAGGTGCGCGGCCATCTTGCCCTGCGGGTAGACCCGCTCGACCCGCTCGCGCAGCTCCAGGCTGGGCACGAGCACCGTGTACTCGTACAGCGCCGCCAGCCGCTCCTGCGGGATGTTGCGCGCCAGCACCGTCGACGATTCCCGCTCGTAGTCGGGTTCGCGCGGCTGCCCGCCGACCAGCACGTCTCCCTTCACGCCCGCGAGGTACACGATCTTGTCCCAGCCGGGAATCGGGGTCTCCCGGTCGGCCTGCCGGCGCCGCCCGGTGTACACCAGATCCACCGCCAGCCGGTTCGTGGCGAGCAGCACCCCGTCGCGCGTGCGGATCTCACCGCGCAGGGCGCGCACCACCTCGTCGCGCTGGTAGTTGCTGGCCGACCGCACCGCGAACTGGTCGTGCTGCGCCACCTGCAGGTAGTACAGCCGCGCGCCAAGCAGGCCCAGCGCCACGCTGAAGCCCAGCGCGATCCCCTGCACCCGCGAGGCCCCGCGCGAGCGTACCTTCTGCCGCGCGCGCGCGCCGGCACCGGCGCGGCGCCGCAGCCGATCCCGGCGGTCCAGTCGTTCGGCGCGGCTCATGCGAGCTGCTCCTCGACCGTGACGCGCGGCCCGAACGTCCACGCGATCAGGCGCTCCCACACCACGGACAACAGGAACGTCCCCACGAAGACCAGGGGCGCCACCCCCGTCAGCATCGAAACCGTCACGAGCGGCTCCCGCAGCCAGTAGGTCAGGAACAGGAACACCAGCCACTGGCCTACGACGCCCAGCAGCACGCCCAGCAGCGACTGCAGCAGCCCCGCGTCCGACAGGTACCGCCGCGCCCACACCACCAGCAGCGCCCCGCCCGTCAGGCCCGCCGCGTGCAGCCCCAGCATCCCGCCGCCCAGCACGTCCTGCGTGAAGCCCAGGCCGTACGCCGCCAGCAGCGCCGCCACCGGCGACACCCGCGCCGCCAGCCCCACGGCCGTCAGCAGGAACAGATCCGGCGCGGGCACCCCGGCGCCGTCCAGCAGGCGTGACAGCAGCCCCTGAGCGGCGACCAGCAGCAGCAGGTACACGATCAGCCGCGCCCAGCGGCCCGAACCGCGACCGGCCGGGCGCCTCACAGGCCCTCCAGGATCGTGACGTCCTCCACGACCCCCGCGTCCACCGCCGGTTTCACGATCACGGTGCGGTGCACGTCATTCGGCCCCATCGGGAGCACCTCCTCCACGCGCCCCACCGGAATCCCCACCGGGAACACGCCCCCCTGACTGTTCGTGACCAGCACGTCCCCCACCTTGATCGGCACCCCCCGAGAGAACTCCGCCCGCAGGCGATCCGGCGGCGAGCCGTGCGCCACGCCCCGCCCGCCCCGGCTGCCCTGCAGGGTCACGCCCACCGCACTTTCCGGGTCGGTCAGGGCCAGCACCGTCGCCTGCCCCGCCGCGACGTCCACGACCTGCCCCACCAGCCCGCCCGGAACGGTGACCGGCATGTGCACCCGCACGCCGTCACGCGAGCCCCGGTTCAGTTCCAGCCGCGCCTGGAGCGGACTGGGATCCACGCCGATCACCTGCGCGATCGCCAGGGCGTTCGGGGCCTGCGTGGTCGTGATCACCAGCACCTGCTTCAGGCGGCCCACCTCACGCGACAGCAGCTCGTTGCGCTGCGTCAGGAGGTCGTTCTCCTTCTGGAGTTGCGTGACCCGCGCCTTCTGATCCCGGTCCTGCATGAGCGTCACGTACGCGCGGCGCACGTTGTCGGCCGCCGTGACCGACAGCCGCGTGACCGGCGCCACGCCCGCGCGCAGCGCCACCGGGGCCACCACCTGAAAGCGCGTCAGCACCATGCTGAGCGCCAGCAGACCCGCGAAGACCGCCAGGATCAACCGCCAGCCCTTCACTCGGCCCCGGCCCCCAGCGTGCCCCACACCGGCACCCCCGCCGCGCGCAGCAGGCGCGTCACGACACTCAGCGGGAAGCCCACCACGTTCGAGTACTCACCCTCCAGCCGCTCCACGAGCGCCATGCCCAGCCCCTGGATGCCGTACCCACCCGCCTTGTCCAGCCCCTCGCCCGACGCCGCGTAGTACGCGATCTCCCCCGGCAGCAGGGTGCGGAAGGTGACCGCCGTGCGCGCCACCTCCACCACCTCCGACCCGCCCGACAGCACCGCCACGCCCGTGAACACCTCATGCGTGCGGCCCGACAGGCGGCGCAGGAACACCTCGTTCTCCTGCGCGGACTCCGGCTTCGCGAGCAGTTCCCCGCCCACCGCGACCACGGTATCCGCCGCGATCACCACAGACCCCTGTGCCGTGCGCGCCACCGCGCGGCCCTTCAGGAGCGCCAGTTCCGCCGCCAGCCGCGCCGGGTCCGCCTCACGGCTGTCCTCCGGCTCACCACTGACCTGCACGGTGAACGGCACGCCCAGCCCGGTCAGCAGTTCCCGCCGACGCGGACTGCCCGACGCGAGCACCACCGGCACGCCCGGCGTGCCAGTTTCAACGGGGGTCACTCAGTACCCCTCGCCCATCCGCTCGCCCGCCACCAGCGCCACGCCGCCCGACGTGCCCAGGCGCGACGCCCCGGCCTCGATCATGGCCCGCGCGTCATCCGGCGTGCGCACGCCACCCGCCGCCTTGATCTGCACGCGCTCCTGCGCACCCAGACCCGCGATCACCTCGGCCATCAGACGCACGTCCTCCAGCGTCGCGCCGCCCGTGCCGAAGCCCGTACTTGTCTTCACGAAGTCCGCCCCGGCCCGCACCGACGCCGCCGTCGCCTCCCGCTTCTGCTCATCGGTCAGGAAGCACGTCTCGATGATCACCTTCAGCACCGCGTCCGGAATCGCGCGGCGCACCGCGCGCACGTCCGCCTCCACCGCGTCCCAGTCATTCGCCAGCGCCGCGCCGATGTGGATCACCATATCCACCTCGTCCGCACCCGCCTCCACACTCAGCCGCGCCTCCACGGCCTTCTGCTCGCTGCTGACCGCACCCAGCGGGAAGCCACACACCGTCGCCACCTTCACGTCCGACCCATCCAGTTCCGCCTTCGCGAGCGGAATGAACACCGGGTTCAGGCACACGGCGAAGAACGAGTTATCACGCGCCTCGGCGCACAATTTCACGATGTCCGCGCGGGTGGCGGTGGGCTTCAGGAGGGTATGGTCAATGAACGAGGACAGCTTCACGCCCCCCAGAATACCCCCCCCAGCCTAAGAAAGATTGACCCGAAAGGAGGAGAGAGGACGGGGGAGACCGGCTGGCAGAAGGCAAGTTGGGCGCGGACTGGCTGTTTTGTTGCCAAAGCAAAGAATCCGCCGTGTGGCGGACTCTGGGGGAGAGAGTTAGTAGTGGTGGAGATCAGTGCTTTTAATGGTCAATCGTTCAAGTATGTCGCCTCAATCTCACAGGTGTCACATCTGGCTTCAATGTTCAGCATATCTGATTCAAATTCTATATATGTCGCACCCTGGGAAATATCTGAATGTAGGCTATAAACCTCATTTGAGCGTTGATCAGAACCCCTGTAGTCGTACGATATGTGTAGATCTCTCCAAAATCCCGCGCCAGCTTTTATGCTTAATTGCCTTATCCCATTAATATTTAGTGATACGATTGCCTTATCGGGTGAGTTATGGATATAAGCCTCAAACGATAGCTTAAAGCCTTCTAAATTTGACCTCATATCTATAGATACAAAGTAACAATCCGTAAATCTCAGATCACGAATAGTCAATGACACAATTAACCTCCTAGAAATCGCAAGGATCAAAGGCAAGATGCCCCATGGATTTTCGCGTCCCAGTCTCGCCAGTCATCGGATCAAAATATTGCCCAGAGGCATTTCCAGCAGCATATCTGAAATCTTTGCTCTCCTCGTGTATGTCGGCGTGCTCGCTTGGAGGTTTGATTTTTAATCGCCAGTCTCCAGTCTGTGGATCAGACCATACTTCAATATTGCCAGACATAGATTTTTTGTAGCCCTGTTTTGCAGCCCATGTCCGCAAATCTGTAGCGGTTGGTAGTGCAGGTTTACTGCCCGTGTTATGCACCAACCATCCGTCCTGCCCGACGTAGTAGGTGTGGGCTTCGCTGACGGTGAGGTTGAACATCTCGCGCGTCTGTTCAACTGTGGTGACGTTTGCCACGAGGCCGGTGGTGCCGTCGGCCTGCTTGATCGTATCGCCAATCTTCAGGTGCCCCGCCCCCACCCAGTTCGGGCTGAGGTCGCTGTGGCCTTTCGTTGTGGCCGCAGGCTCGGGGGCGGCCCCTCGCCTGTCTTGTGTGCGGTGGCGTGTCTCTGTACGTGGTGGGGCGCGGGCCTGGGCTGGGCATCGGCTTGCTGCGCGACGAAGAAGGGATGCGGTGTGGGATTCCCTCTGCTTATACTTGAACTCAGTTCAATTTCTGAGTTCTCTCCCTGGAGGTTTCACCCATGACCCAAGCTGCCACCCTGCCCGCTTTCGCTGCCCAGGCCGTCAAGAAGGCCCTGCACGACATTCCCATGAACGCCACGGTCGGCGTGCAGATCACGGACGTGGGGGTGGGCTGGGCGACCGGGGAGGCGCCGGACACCGCGCCGTTCCGCAACCACCTGGGCACCATTCACGCGGGCGTACAGTTCCTGCTGGCCGAGGCCGTGAGTGGCGCGGCGTTCGCGGGGGCGTTCGCGGCGCAGCTGGCGTTCGCGGTACCGCTGATCGAGAAGCTGGAGACGCACTACGTGAACCGCGCCGTGGGTGACCTGACCGCGCGGGCCGAGGCGGCGGACGCGGCGCAGGTCGCGGCGGCCCACGCGGAGTTCGCGCAGGACGGCCGGGCGCGACTGGTGATCAACGTGACCGTGCAGGACGGTGAGGCCAAGGACGTGATGCGCGCCGTGGCCCACTGGTACCTCCGCGCCCGCCCGCAGAAGTAAGGCCCGGGCATGCCGGCGGTGCTCCTGACGGGCATGTCCGGTGCGGGGAAGAGTGCCGCGCTGCTGGCACTGGCCCGCCGTGGATACCGCGTGGTGGACACAGACGCCGGGGACTGGAACGAGTGGGTGCAGGCCCCCGACGGCCCGGACTGGGTGTGGCGGCTGGACCGCCTGCACGCGCTGCTGGACGAGGTGGGGTCTGCGCCCCTGGTGCTGGCCGGCTGCCGGAGCAATCAGGGGGCGCTGTACCCGCGCCTGCGGGCGGTGGTGCTCTTGACGGCCCCGCTGCCGGTGCTGCTGGCGCGCGTGCAGCACCGGGAGAACCCGTATGGCCGTACGGCAGAGGATCGGGCGCGGATCGCGGAGCATGTGGCGTGGGTCGAGCCGCTGCTGCGGCGGTCCGCGACACTGGTGCTGGATACGGCGCGGCTGTCGGTGGCGCAGGTGGCGGATCAGGTCGAGGCGCTGCTCAGGGACGATGGACGGGTGGGCGCCCCGCAGGTCTGACGGGGTGCCGCCGGCCTCTGCGGCTGTGGCCCGCGCCGGTGCTCTACCCTGCACGCATGACTGTGTTGCTGCTGGATCACGTGGCCGTCGCGACTCCTGATCTGGAGGCGGGCTCGGCGCCGTACGTGGCGCTGGGCCTGAGTCCGGAAGGGCCGGATGAGGAGGTGGAGGGTCAGGGCGTGCGCGTCCGGGCGTTCCAGGTGGGGGAGACCCTGATCGAACTGCTGATGCCCACCCGGGAGGACAGCCCGATTGCGGGGTTCCTGGCGCGCAAGGGGCCGGGGCTGCATCACACGGCGTACCGCGTGTTGGACCTGGACGCCGAGATGGCGCGGCTGCGTGCCCAGGGCGCGCGGTTCCTGAGCGATACGCCCGCGCCGGGCCGGGCGGGGTCGCGCGTGGCGTTCCTGCACCCGAAGTGGGGTGAGGGGACCCTGATCGAACTGGTGGAGCACCCGCAGGGCGGCCACGCTTGACCCGTGGGCGGCGGGCGAGACCGCTGTGGTGGGTGCCGTCGCTGGCGATCATGGGGGTGATCTGGTGGCTCAGCGCGCAGCCGCAGACGCCGGGGCCTTCCCTGGAGCACCCCAGGGACTGGATCGCGCATTTTCTGGCGTACCTGTCGCTGGCGTTCTGTCTGGGCCGCGCGACGGGGCGGCGGGGGCTGGCGCTGGTGATCGCGGCGTGGTTCGGCGCGCTGGACGAGGTGCACCAGTCGTTCGTGCCGCCGCGCGAGGCGGGCGTGCAGGACTGGCTGTTCGACGTGGCGGGCGCGTGGCTGGGGGTGCGGTTCGCGGTGCGCCGGCCAGGCCGGGCAGCCCCGGAGCCGGACGCGGCCGTTCATCCGGCCTGAAGCTCGCGCGCGGCGTCGCAGTTCTGTCAGACGGGCTCGGGTAGGCTCGCGGGCATGACCGCACCGACCCTCCCGCCCGCGCAGGCCAGCCACGTGGCGGCGCTGCACGCGGCCCTCACGCAACTGGACGGGGTGATCCTCGGGAAGGGGCAGCAGATCCGGCTGGCCGTCGCGTGCCTGCTGGCGCGCGGCCACCTGCTCATCGAGGACCAGCCCGGCGTGGGCAAGACCACGCTGGCGCAGGCCCTGGCGCGCACCTGCGGCCTGCACTTCCGGCGCGTGCAGTTCACGGCGGACCTGCTCCCCGCCGACCTGACCGGCGTGAGCGTCTGGGACGCGCCGAGCAGCGCGTTCCGTTTCGTGGAGGGGCCGGTGTTCAGCGAACTGCTTCTCGCGGACGAGATCAACCGCGCCACGCCCCGCACGCAGGGCGCGCTGCTGGAAGCCATGGAGGAGCGGCAGGTCTCCGAGGGCGGCGTGACCCGCGCGCTGCCGGAGCCGTTCTTCGTGATCGCCACGCAGAACCCGGCGGCGTTCGTGGGCACCAGCCCCCTGCCCGAAGCGCAGCTGGACCGCTTCCTGATGACCGTCACGCTGGGCTACCCGGACCTGCGCGCCGAACGGCAACTGCTGGAAACCGGGGGCCGCAGTCTGTCCGTCCGCGAACTGCCGGCCGTGCTGAACGCGGGCACGCTGATCGCCATGCAGACCGAGGTGGACGCCGTGCACGCGGCCGGGCCGCTGCTGGACTACCTGCAACTCCTGGCCCGCGCCACCCGCGAGCACCCCGGCCTGACGACCGGCCTGAGCCCGCGCGGCCTGCTGGCGCTGCTGGCCGGCGCGCGCGCCTGGGCGTACCTGCACGGGCGCGGCATGGTCCTGCCCGAGGACGTGCAGGCGGTGTTCGCGCCGCTCGCCACGCACCGCCTGAGCGCCCGCGCGGGCGTGAACGTCCCCGACGTGATCGGGCGCCTGCTGCGCGAGACGCCCATTCCCTGATGACCCGCCCGGACCGACCGTCAGCCGTGACGGTGACGCTGCGCGCGGGGCCGACGGGCTTCGGCGTCGCCTTCCTCGCGCTGATCGTCCTGACGCTGATCGGCTGCGTGAACTATGCCCTGAGCCTCGGGTACGGCCTGACATTCCTGCTGGGTGGCGTGTGGGTGCTCGCGGCGGGGCAGGCGCTGCGCGCGGCGCGGGACCTGACGGCCGGGGTGCAGGCGCGCGGGCCGGTCCGGGCGGGCACGCCGCTGCCCGTACAGGTGCAGGCGCGTGGCGGGCGCGGCGGCGTGCTGCGCGTCGCCCTGCACGCCCCCTTCGACGTGGTGAGCGGCAGCGTGACGCTGGAGGACGGAGCAGGCACCCTCGACCTGGCCGTCCCCACCGCCGCGCGCGGCCCGCTGGAAGTCCGCGTGACGCTGCGCGCCCTGGACCGCCTGGGTCTGTGGCAGGTGCGCCTGCCCGACCCGGACCCCGTCACGGTCCTGATTCACCCCCGCGCGGAGGAGGGCGCGCCGCCCCCACCCACCCGGAGCGTGCCGGGCAGCGGCGAGGGCGCGGGCCGCGCGCCCGGCGACGAGGAATTCGCGGGCCTGCGCCCCTACCAGACCGGCGACTCGCCCCGGCAGGTGTCGTGGCGGCACGTGGCGCGCACCGGGCAGCTCCTGACCCGCGAGACCGACGCCGCGCAGGGCCGCGCCCGGCGCCTGGACTGGCAGGACGCGCCCGGTGACCCGGAGACCCGCGCCGCGCGCCTGACCGCCTGGGTGGACGCCCTGCACGCCCGCGCCGACAGCTACGCCCTGCACCTCCCGGGCGAGGTGGTCGGGCCGGGCAGCGGCGAGTCGCAGCGGCAGGCGGCCCTGAACGCCCTGGCTCTGCACGACCCGCCCACCCTGGCCAGCCTCGCGCCCCCGGCCCGGCCGGCCCGGAACTGTTCAGGTACCCGACCGGCGCCGCTGCCGGGCGAGGCCCTCACGTGGACGCTGCTGGCCCTGGCGGTCACCCTGGCCCCCGGGGCGCTGCGCCAGCCGTGGTGGCTGAGCCTGCTGATCGCCGCGCTGCTGGGCCACTCGCTGCTGCGCGCCC
The DNA here is from genome assembly GCF_001507665.1 of Deinococcus actinosclerus. Taxonomy (NCBI): domain Bacteria; kingdom Thermotogati; phylum Deinococcota; class Deinococci; order Deinococcales; family Deinococcaceae; genus Deinococcus; species Deinococcus actinosclerus. Next base: position 1,338,097 of record NZ_CP013910.1, read on the forward strand.
GCCGCGACGCGATCCGGCCCCTGCCGACGTGGCTGCTGGCGCTGCTGGCCGTGGCGGGGGGCGCGGCCCTGAACGCCACGTACGGCACGCTGCTGGGCCGCGACGCGGGCACCGCGTTCCTGGCCCTGCTGGCCGCCCTGAAAACCGCCGAGAGTCACGCCCGGCGGGATCAGGCGGTCCTGACGCTGCTGGGCCTGTTCGTCACGAGCACCGCCTTCTTCTTCAGCCAGGGGCCCCTGACCGCGCTGTACGCCGTCCTGAGTGCCGCGCTGCTCCTGACGGCCGCCACCACGCGCCTGGGCACCCCGCCGCCCCTGACCCGCGCCAGCCTGACCGGGCGACTGGGCCGCACCGCGCGCGTCCTGATCCTGAGCGCGCCGCTGACCCTGGCGCTGTTTGTGCTCGTGCCCCGCCCGGACGGTCCGCTGTGGCAGCTGCCGGTGCAGGGTCAGAACCTGACCGGCCTGGGCTCGGAGGTCAGCGCCGGGTCCTTCACGAACCTCGCGCAGAACCCGGCGGTGGCGTTCCGCGCGGACTTCCGCGGCGCGGTCCCCCCACCGGCCGGGCGGTACTGGCGCGGCCCGGTCCTGGAAGCCTTCGACGGCCTGAAATGGCAGCAGGTGCGCGGCAACGTTCCCACCCCCAGCGTCGAGGCGACCGGCGCGCCCCTCACGTACGACCTCACGCTGGAACCCAGCGGCACGCCCTGGCTGCTGGCCCTGGAGACCGTGGTGCGCGTCCCGCAGGGGGCGTTCATCACGAGCGGCGTCCAGGCGTTCACGCCCCGCCCGGTCGCCACGCGCCGCCGCGTGACCCTGGTCAGCCAGCCCGCGCGGGTGGGTCGCCAGGAGAACGGGGACCGCCTGCGCTTCGACACGCTGCTCCCGCAGGGGCAGAATCCCCGCACGCTGGCCCTGGCGCAGCAGTGGGCGGGCCTGCCCCCGGCGCGGCGCGTGCAGGCCGCACTGGACCACCTGCGTTCAGGCGGCTTCACGTACACCCTGAACCCCCCGCTGCTGCCCGAGGAGAACCGCACCGACGCGTTCCTGTTCGGCAGCCGCCAGGGCTTCTGCGAGCACTACGCCAGCGCCTTCGCGGTCCTGATGCGCGCCGCCGGCCTGAGTGCGCGCGTGGTTACCGGGTACCTGGGCGGCGAACTGAACCCCGACGGGAACTACCTGATCGTCCGCCAGCAGGACGCCCACGCCTGGACAGAGGTGTGGCTGCCCGGCCAGGGCTGGGTGCGGGTGGACCCGACCGCCGTGATCGCCCCGGCGCGCGTGAACGCCGACCTGCGCACCGCCCTGACGCAACCCGCGGCCAGCGCCGCCCGGCCCCGCAGCGGCCTGGACCGCCTGCGCCTGCGCCTGGACAGCTGGCAGAACCGCTGGAACTCGGTGGTCGTCGAGTACGACGGCGAGCAGCAGATGGCTCTGCTGACCCGGCTGGGCGTGACCGGCGGCGCGCAGGCCCTCTGGTGGCTGCTGCTGCCCGCCCTGGCTGTCACGCTGCTGCCCGCGTACGCCTGGACGCGCCGCGCCGCCCGGCCCGCCGACCCCGCGCAGCGCCTGTGGCACGACCTGACCCGCACGGTGGGCGCCCCGCAGCACCCTGGCGAGACGCCCGGCACGTACGCGCAGCGGCAGGCGGGTGCCCACCCGCATCTCGCGGATGCGCTGCGGGGCGCCGCGCACGCCTACCAGCAGGCCCGCTACGCGCCGGGCCCGCCGGACGCCGCGCTGCGCGACCTGCGCGCCGCCGTGCGGCAGGTGCGGAGCCTGCGTCACCGTGCCCGCCGCTGACGTCGCGTAGCATGGGGGCGTGAACGTGCTGAAAGCTGTCCTGTCCGCCATCGCTGGCCTCGCCGCCGCCCTGATCGCCTACAGCGCCTTCTTTGTCCGGGGCGACCTGGGCGGCGTCATGGGCTACCTGCGGGCCCGCGGCGCCCTGCGGCGACTGCGCGAGGACGGCACGCCCGAGCAGATCAGCGCGGCGCAGGCCCAGCTGCACGCGCTGGGGCAGCAGGTGGGCGACCCGGCCTTCGCGGGACAGATGATCCCGCTGGCGCTGCTGACCGGCGCGCTCGTGGCCGGACTGGTCTGGTGGGCCTTCACGCGCCGTCAGCAGGACGCGCCCCGCCTGGACATCCAGGAACGCATGGTCTACCGGCTGGCGCACCGGCTGGGCGGCCGCTTCACGCTGGACGACCTGAGCGCCCGCAGCCCCCTGACCGAGGAGCAGGCCCGCGCCGCCACCACCCGCCTGCTGGACCTGGGCCGCCTGACCCGCGACGGCGACACCTTCCGGCTGAGCTGACGGGATGGACACCGACACCACCCTGAGCGCGCTGCTGCGCCGCGTGAACCACGACCCCGCGCAGGGCCTCCAGGCGGCCCTGGACGCCGTCTCCGGCCAGCCGCACCCGCGCGTCGCCGCCATCGCCGCGCACCTGAGCGCCACCAAGCGCGACCTCTGGACCCGCATCGCCCACGCGACCGGCACGCCCACTCCACCCGAGGGCGCGGGCCTGCACACCCTCCTGACCTGGGAGGAGGAGGCCTGCGACGCCCTGAGCGCCGCGCAGCTGGACGTGACCGTCCCTCCAGCCGACCCGGCCAGCGCCGGGGGCGAACCCCCCATGACGGTCGCCGCGCTCCTGCGCCTGAACGCCGCCCTGACCACGGGCCGCGCCGCGCAGATCCGCCGCCTCGCGGCGCAGCCCCGGATCGCCTGAGGCTGGTATGCCCCAGGAACGGCCCTTCCTGACCGACCCGGCCCCCGAGGGAACACGCGGCAGCGGCCCGGTCCCCGACGCGCTGTTCGACCTGGCCGTGAACCGCGCCGCCGCCGCCCTGCGCGGCCTGCGACCCGCCCGCCCCGAATCGGCGCTGGCCGCGTGGCACGCCCGCACCCGCTTTGCCCGCCGCGTGCCGCTGGACGCTGTGCAGGCCGCCCTCTCCGGACAGCCGCAGGGCGGCGAGTGGCACTGGGCGGGCGGCCCCGCCGGAGGCTGGCAGCCGGGCCGCGCGCCCTTTCCCTGAGCTTCCCTCTGGCCTGGCGTCCGCGTTACCGGATGGCGGCGCGGGCGGCCACCTCGACTGCGCGCGTGAGTTCCTCCTGAGGCAGGTAGGGCACGGGCTTCGGCTCGGCTAAGGCCACCTCCGCGTTCGCGGGCAGGTGCAGGAACCCGCACGGCACGTCCTCACGGTCCGCCGCGTGCAGGGCGTGCAGCGCGTGGAACATCACCGTGTTGCACACGAACGTGCCCGCCGTGTCGCTGATCCCGCCCGGGATGCCCGCGTCCCGCCACGCGCGCAGCGTGGCCCGCAGCGGCAGGGTACTCAGGTACGCCGCCGGGGCGTCCGCGACGACCGGCACGTCCTGGTACTGCCGGCCCGCGTTGTCCGGGATGCGGTAGTCCATCACGTTCACCGCCACCCGCTCCAGCGTGACCTGCGGCCGGCCGCTCGCCAGGCCGGTCAGCAGCACGGCGTCCGGCTGCACCTGCGCGAGCAGTGCACTCAGCTGCTCGCAGGCCGCGCCGGGCTCCACGGGGAGCAGCGCGCCCTCGATCACGTGCCCGCCCAGCGTGCGGCCGTGCAGCGCCTGCGCCGCGACGGCGCTGGGGTTCACGGGATGCGTGTGGAAGGGCTCGAAGCCGGTCAGCAGCAGGGTGGGCATCTCCGGCAGCGTAGCGCGCCGCGCGGCCTGTACGCTGCGGGTATGCGACGCCGCCTCGCCCTGACTGCCCTGCTGGCCCTCACCCCGACCGCCCTGGCCGCCACGCAGTACGCCGTACTGACGGGCGTGACCGTGCAGGGCAGCGTCGCCACCCTGACGCTGGACTACGTGGACGTGTACAGCGACACCGACGCCGACGCCCGCCGGGTCGTCGCGCTGGGTGACTACCCCAGCGCCCAGGCGTACTTCGACGCGAACCCCAGCGGGATGTACCTGCGCAACGTCAACCCGAAGTTGCGCACCCTGAAGACCGACGCGAAGACCACCTTCGACCTGTCCTGCCTGAACCGCCCCGGCGGCGTGATGACCGTCCCGCTCGTGACCTTCGTGTCCGCCTGGAAGGGGTACCACCCGCAGGGCTGCTGGCCGTTCAGCGAGAAGGTCGTCGCGCTGCACCTGAGCGGCAGCCGCGTGCTGAAGGTCGAGCAGGTGTACTTCCCCTGAAGAGGGCGGGTGGCGGCGCGGCCTGAGAGGACCGCCGCAGTCTGAGCGGCGGGCGGGGCCTATGCTGCGGCGGTATGCCTGAACTGCCGGAAGTGGAGACCACCCGCCGCAAGATCGAGCCGCTGCTGCTGGGCCGCACGATCCTGGAGGTGCAGCACGACGCGCCCCACAAGTACCGCGACACGCACCTCGCCGCCGGACGCCGCGTGACCGGCCTGTCCCGGCGCGGGAAGTACCTGATGCTTCACCTCGCCGCCGCCGAGGCCGCCCACGACCAGGGTGCGGACTCGCCGCACGATCTGGAATTCATCGTGCACCTGGGCATGACCGGCGGGTTCCGGCTGGAGGGCGGCAAGCACACCCGCGTGACCCTGCGCACCGACGCGGGCGACCTGTACTTCGACGATCCGCGCCGCTTCGGCAAGATGGCGGTCGTGCGGCCCGGCGAGTACGCGGGCATGCCCACCCTGGCCGCCATGGGGCCCGAACCCCTCTCCGACGACTTCCGGGAGGACTTCGCCGCGCTGGCCGCGCAGGCGGGCGCCGTGAAACCCTGGCTGCTGTCGCAGAAACCCGTCAGCGGCGTGGGCAACATCTACGCGGACGAGAGCCTCTGGCTGGCCGGACTGCACCCCACCCAGACCCGCCTGACCCGCGACGAGGCCGGGCGGCTGTACCACGCGGTCCGAGACGTGATGGGCCGCGCCGTCGAGGCGGGCGGCAGCAGCCTCGGCAAGGGCGAGGGCAACTACCGCCAGCACGACGGTCTGTCCGGCCTGTTCCAGCACGCGCACAACGTGTACGGCAAGGGCGGCGAACCCTGCCCCCGCTGCGGCACCCCCATCGAGAAGAGCGTCGTCGCGCAGCGCGGCACCCACCACTGCCCGCAGTGCCAGCCGCTGCGCCGGGAGACCGTATGACCGACCTGACCGGACTGCGCCTGTCCTACACCCGCGCCGAGCTGCGCCGCGCCGACCTGAATCCCGATCCGCTGGCGCAGTTCCAGGGCTGGTTGCAGGAGGCCATCGGGGCGGGGCTGCGCGAACCGTACGCGCTGAGCCTCGCCACCGCCGACGGGCAAGGACGGCCCAGCGTGCGGACCGTGCTGCTGCGCGGCGCGACCCCGGCGGGCCTGACGTTCTACACGAACTACGACTCGCACAAGGGCCGCGACCTGAGCGCCAACCCCCAGGCGGAACTGCTGTTCCACTGGCCGGAACTGGAACGGCAGGTGCGCGCCTCCGGCCCGGTGACCCGCGTCCCGGACGCCGAGAGCGACGCGTACTTCCACGCCCGCCCGCGCGAATCTCAGCTGGCCGCGCACGCCAGCGACCCGCAGAGCGCCCCCACCCCCGGCCGGGAGGCGCTGGAGGCGACCTTCGCGGCCCTGCACGACCGCTTCCCGGAGGGAACCGAGGTGCCCCGCCCGGCCTTCTGGGGGGGTTCCGCGTGCAGGTGCAGGAATGGGAGTTCTGGCAGGGCCGCGCCAACCGCATGCATGACCGCTTCACGTACACCCGCGGCGGCGAGGACTGGCAGATTCAGCGGCTGATGCCGTGACCAGTCCGGCCCCGATGTGCCTCCGGGGCCGGACCGGTCAGCTGCCGCCGAAGGTCAGGTCCGCGTGGTCCTCGCCCAGCAGCGCGCGGCGTTCCTCGCCGGTCAGGGCGATCAGCACGCGCCGCAGCACCATGTCCACCGCCTGCTCGGCGCTCTCGTCCAGCGTCAGGCCGTCGAGCAGCGGCACGTCGTACTGGTGGGCCAGGGCCTCGAGTTCGTCCTGCATGGCGCGGATCTCGCGGAAGTAGCCCATGTAGCGGTGCAGGGGGCGGCTGGCGGCGGTTTCCGTGTCGCGGCTCTCGAAGTGGCGGCGGTGCTCGTCCGCGTCGGGCAGCGTGACCAGCAGCGGCACCACGATCGCGCCCGCGTACGAGTCCGCGCGGATGTACCCGGGGACCAGGTGCACGCCCTCCAGGACCAGACTGCTGCCCTCCTGCACGCTGCGCTGCACGACGGCGCTCAGGCCCACGCTGACCTGCTGCACCTGATCCCGGAAGCCCGCGATCAGCGAGGGCCGGTCCGGATGCTCGGGGCGGGGCGCGCCGGGGGGCAGCAGCGCCTCCCAGGCGTTGAAGGTGCTGGCGTGCAGCGTGGGCAGCAGCGCGGGGGAGACCATGGCGCGCATGACCTCCCGGATGGAATCGGTGCTGACGACCCGCGCGATGCCCAGGCGGTAGGCGATCTCGGCGGCCAGGAAGCTCTTGCCGGTGCCGCTCACGCCACCCAGCAGCACGATCACCGGGCGCGGCGGGCGGCGGATCACGCGCAGCAGGCGGTACCGCGCACTGACGTCCGGGCCGACCTCGTCGCGCAGCAGCGCCTCGACCTTCTGGCGGATCTCGTGCCGGGGAATCACGCGGTCGTCACGGCCCCGCAGGTCCCGCTGGGTCACGCGGGCCACCTTGCGCGCCACGTCCGGCGTGACGCCTGCCGCGAGCATGCTCTGCACCAGGATGCCCTTGCTGAACGGGCTGGGCACGCTGCTGCCCTCGCCCAGCACGCCCAGCTTCCCGCGGTTGTGCCGCAGGTAGCGGTAGGTCAGGCGCAGGTGCTCGCCGTAGCGTTCGGCCAGCGCGGCCTCGGTGCGGTTGTCGATCTCCTCGGCGCTCAGGCTGGTCACGCCCTGCTGGCGCAGCCGCACGTCCACGACGCTCGCCGTCGCGTAGGCGTCCTTGCCCGACAGGCCCGCGTCCTCCAGCGTGCGGGCCAGCACCCCCGGCTGAACGGCAGGTCGCCCTTCTTGGCGGTCACGAGGATGTCCTGGAAGGCGGGCGTCTGCGCCTGCGCCGCCTGCGCGATCTCGTCCCCGGCCACGTCGCGGGCCACCTCGACCATCAGGGCCTTGAGTTCCGCCGGGCTGACCACGGTGCGCCGCGCCAGCCGCAGCTGCTGCTCCACGCGGCGGGATACGGCGGACGCCACGGGCGCGCTGGCCCCGGCGTTCACCAGGGACTCGACCAGAAGGCCGCGACTGAACGGGAAGGTGGTGCGGGCCGACCCCACCCGCAGTTCCGGGTGCGTCACGCCCGCACCGGCCGCAGGGGGGAGCGAGTCATCAGCGCAGTGTAGACCCTGACGGGAAGCCCGGCGTGACGGAGTACCCGTTCAGGCACAGGCCTCAGCGGGCGTCGCGCTTGACGGCCCCCTCCAGCAGCAGGTTCAGCGCCAGGCGCATCTCCTCCTGCAGGGGGCGCTCGGTGCCGTACGCACTCCAGCGCAGCGCCACCATCAGGTACGTGTCCGCGATCAGGTTGCTGATGCGCTGCAGGGACAGGTCGGTGCGCATCATGCCCGCCTGATGCATGGGGCGCAGGATCAGCTCGATCACCTTGCTCAGCGGCAGCGCCTGGTACGCGGTGCGGGCCCGCTCGGGGTTGGGATTCATGACCTCGTACGCCAGCGGGGGGAAGAGATCGCGCTCGCGGGTGTTCTCGTCGGCGAGGCGGTCCCAGACCTCGTACAGCACCGTCAGGGGCGGCGTGCCGTCGTGCAGGCGGGACTCGGCGTGGTCGCGCAGGCGGTTCATGACCTCGCTGCCGTAGTCGAGCAGCACCGCTTCCTTGTACGGGTAGTAGTTGAAGAACGTGCCGCGCGAGACGTTGCTGGCCCGGGCGATGTCGGTCGCGGTGGTCGTCTGGAACCCGCCGCGTTTGAACAGGTCAATGGCGACGTTGTAGATGCGGGCGCGGCGGCGCTCCTTCTGGCGTTCGCGCAGCGAGGTTGAATCCATGATTCCCCAGGGTATAGCGTTTCCGGTACAAAATTGCACCCCGTCCAACGGGGTTGTCTGCCTGGGGGTCCCCGGACGGGCCGGGGCGCGTGCGGTACGCTGGGACTCATGAGCGTGATCCTGGGCATCGACATCGGCGGGAGTGGCATCAAGGGCGCGCCCGTGGACACCCGCACCGGCCGGCTCACCGCCGAACGCCACCGCATCCCCACCCCGGACGGGGCCGCGCCGGCGGACGTGAAACAGGTCGTGGCGCAGCTCGTCGAGCACTTCGGCCTGCCGGGTCCGGTCGGCGTGACCTTTCCCGGCATCGTTCAGCGCGGCCACACCCTCTCGGCCGCGAACGTCCACCCGGACTGGGTCGGCCTGAACGCCGACGCGCTGTTCACCGAGGCCACCGGGCACGAGGTTCACCTGATCAACGACGCCGACGCCGCCGGACTCGCCGAGGCCCGCTTCGGCGCCGGGCAGGGCGAGACGGGCAGCGTCCTCGTACTGACCTTCGGCACCGGGATCGGCAGCGCCCTGGTGCATGGCGGCGTCCTAGTGCCGAACACCGAGCTGGGCCACCTGTGGCTGCGCGACAAGCACGCCGAGACCTGGGCGTCCGACCGCGCCCGCGAACGCGACGACCTGAACTGGAAACAGTGGAGCAAGCGCGCCAGCACGTACCTGCAGCACCTGGAACTGCTGTTCAGCCCGGAACTGTTCATCATCGGCGGCGGCGTCAGCAAGAAGGCCGACAAGTGGCGCGAGCACCTCAAGGCCGAGCGCACCCGCGTCGTGCCCGCACGGCTGCTGAACGAGGCCGGGATCATCGGGGCCGCCATGATGGCCGCCGGCCGCGACCCGGCCCTGAACGCCGAACTGGACGAACCAGCTGCCCCCAGCGCCACACCCACCCGCAAGCCCAGGAACTGACCTGTTCGGGCCCACCCGGGAACCCGCGCGCGGCTGGTCCCGTACCGCCCGTCATGGGATTCCTCAAGAAGATGATGGCTGCCATCGGCGTGGGCGGCGCGCGTGTCGACGCCCAGGTCCACACCCCCGCCGTGCGGATCGGCGACAGCGTCACCGGCGTGCTGGTCGTGCAGGGCGGGAACCTTGACCAGCGCATCGAACGCGTGAACCTCGGGCTCGCCACCCGCTACAGGAGTGACGACAGCTACGTCTCGCACCAGCTGAGCAAATTCCAGGTCATTCCCACCTTCGAGCTGCGCGCCGGGGAACGCCGCGAATTCCCCTTCAGTATCCCCGTCGAGCCCGGCACGCCCCTGTCGCTGCCCGGCACGCAGCTGTGGCTGGCCACCGACATGGACATCGCGGGCGCCGTGGACCCCGGTGACCAGGACCACCTCCAGATCCTCCCCAGCCGCGAGATGGAGGTGCTGTTCCAGGGCGCGCAGCGCCTGGGCTTCCAGCTCAGCGGCAGCGAGATCGAGTACCACCACGGCCGCGTCGTGCAGGAGATCAGCTTCCGCCCCCCGCACGGCCAGTACCGTATCGCCGAGATCGAGATGATGCTCTTCCCGCAGGCAGGCGGCCTGGACGTCATCCTGGAGGTGGACCGCCGCGCCACGGGCGTCGCCAGCCTGTTCACCAGCGAGTTCGAGCAGCGCGGCCGCTGGCACCTGAGCGCCGCCACGCTGGGCGCCGGACCGGACGCCGTCGCCCGTGAACTCGAGGCCCGCATCCGCGCGCTGCTGTAAGCCAGGACAGCGCCGCCCCCCTGCCACGGGGGGCGGCGCGTTTTTGGGCTGTCATTCACCCAGCAGGCGTTTGAGGTCATCCACGCTCGTCTGCGCGGCGGGGGCGTCCAGCGCCACCTGACCGCCGCGCAGGGCCACGACCCGCTGGCCCAAGTGCAGGGCTTCTTCCAGCTGGTGCGTGACGAACACGACGGTCACGCCCGACTGCCGCCAGAGGGTCAGCAGTTCGTCGGCCAGGGTGGTGCGGGTCGCGTGGTCCAGGGCGCTGAAGGGCTCGTCGAGCAGCAGCAGGCCCGGGCGGGTGACCAGGGCGCGGGCCAGGGCGACGCGCTGGCGCTGCCCGCCGCTGAGTTCGTGCGGGCGGCGCGGGCCGTACCCGTCCAGGCCCACCTGCCGCAGGGCGTCCTGCACGCGCGCGTCGCGTTCGGCGCGGGGCACGCCACGCAGGCCGAAGGCGACGTTCCCGGCCACGGTCAGCCAGGGGAACAGCGCGGCCTCCTGCTGCACCAGGGTCAGGCGTGGGTGCGGGCCGCGCACGACCTCGCCACCCAGGCTGATCTGGCCGCGCTGGGGTTTCAGAAACCCGGCCAGGAGGCTCAGCAGGGTGCTCTTGCCGCTGCCGGACGGCCCGACGACGCACAGGAACTCCCCGCCCGGCACGTCGAGGGTCAGGGGGCCGACGCCCGCCCCTTGCCCACGGCGGCCCTGGTAGTGGTACGTCACGCCGTCCAGGGTCAGGGGCGCGCCGCCACGTTCGGCGGTGCGGGGGGCGGCAGCGGCGCGGTTCATGGTGGTGGTCATTGTGGCACCTCCAGGCCGTAGTCACGCCGGACGCGGCCCTCGGCGGCGCGCAGCAGCGAGTCGAACAGCCCGCCGATCACGCCGATGATGATGATCGTCGCCAGGACCAGCGCCACGTTCGCGGTGTTCCGCCCGACCTCCAGCTGCTCGCCCAGGCTGGCCGCCCCGGCGATCAGGAGTTCCCCGCCGACCAGGGCGCGCCACGCGAAGCTCCAGGCGGTGCGCAGCCCGGTCAGGATGCTGGGCACGCTGGCGGGCAGCAGTACGCGCACGATCAGGCTCAGCGAGCTGGCCCCCAGGGTGCGGCCCGCCACGCGCAGCGCCGGGGGGACGTTCAGCAGCGCGCCGGACACCGCCAGCGCCACCGGGATGAAGCCTTCCAGGATGACCACGAACAGCACGGCGCGTTCGTTCAGGCCCAGGAACAGGATCGCGAACGGCACGAACGCGATGCTGGGGACGCTCTGGATGCCGGTCAGGTACGCGCCCAGCGTGGTCCGCAGCGGCCGCCACGCGCCCATCAGCAGGCCCACTGCCGTTCCCAGCAGCACGGCGATCACGTACCCGGTCAGGACGCGGCGCAGACTCCCGCCGATGGCCGAGAGCAGCTTGCCGTCCTGCGGGCCGGTGCCCCACAGGCCGTAGCTGATCTCGGTCCACACGGCCTTCGGACCGGGAAACACGTACGGCGGGTACAGCTTGAGCACGTCGGTGATCAGCCACCACGCGCCCAGGATGACCAGCAGGCCCACGAGCTGTGTGACCAGGGTCTGCCAGCGGCCCGGGCCCCGCGCGGCGCGGGTGGGTTGAATGTCAGGGGAGAGGGCGGTCATAGCGGTTCCTCCCCGGGGTCACTTGCGGATGAACGGCGCGAGGTCCGGCGCGCTGCGGGCGTACCCGGCTTCCACGTTCAGCTTGGCGTACTCGGTCAGCGCGGCCAGGTCGAGGCTGGTCGTGAAGCGCGTCCGGGCAAAGGCCCGCTGAAGCACGCGCGGGTCGAGTTTCGCGCCCGTGAGTTTGAGCAGCTGCGCGTTCACGGCCGTCTGGGCGCCCACCGGGCTCTTGTTGATGAACGCCACCGCCTCGCTGTGCGCCTTGAGGAACGCCGCGACGAGCTGCGGGTTGGCCTGCGCGAACTTCGTGTTCACGATCACGACGGTCGTGGGGTACTTCCCGTCGCGCCAGACGGTCTTCTCGGTCCCGATGACCTTGTGGCCCTGCGCCTCGAGGGCCGCGCCCCAGGGTTCGGGCACCAGCGTGGCGTCCACGCGCTTGGCGGCGAAGGCGGCCAGCACGTCGACCGGCGCGACCGGCGTGATGGTCACGTTCCCGCCGTCCGTCTTGGACTTCAGGCTGTTCTCGTTCAGGATGTGGCGCAGGCTGATGTCCTGGGTGTTGCCCAGGCTGGGCACCGCGATGATCTTCCCGGCCAGGTCCTTATACGACTTGATGCCGCTGTCCTTGCGCGCGACGAGCACCGCGCCGGCCTCGCTGGCGCCGGCCAGGAACTGCACGGGCATGCCGCGCCCGGCGGCGTTGATGGCCGGGCCCGGGCCCACGTAGGCGATGTCGATCTGCCCGGCGGCGAAGGCCTCGGTCAGGGTGGTGCCAGACACGAATTCCTTCGCGTCCAGTTTCACCTTGCCGAGCGCTTTCTGGAAGGTGCCGCGCTCCAGGCCCACCAGGGCGGGGGCGTGCGTGAGGTTCGGGAAGAAGCCCAGCCGGACGGTCTGGGCGTCCTGGGCGGCGGCGGTGGTCGTGAGGGTCAGGGTGAGCAGGGTCAGCAGTGCGTTTCGGGTCATTCGTCCCTCCGGATCAGGTTGCTGCATTTCACGGTGCGCGGCGGGCAGGCACATGTGACCGGGCCTGCCGGGGCTTCAGGGTTTCTTCAGGAGCCGTTCAGACCGGCTGGGTGTACGCAGCGCGCAGCACCTCGGCCACCTCGGGCCGGGTGAACTCGGCGGGCAGGTTCTCCCCGGCGCGCAGCTTCTCGCGCACCTTCGTGCCGCTCAGCACGAGGTGGTGCGAGCTGTCGTGCGGGCAGGTGCGGGGGCTGACGAGCTGCCCGCAGGAGTTGCAGTAGAAGGTGTGCTCGAACTTCAGGATCTGCACGCCCAGTTCCTCGGGCGTGTACGCGCTGAAGATCTCCTGCGCGTCGTACGTGCCGTAGTAGCTGCCCACCCCCGCGTGGTCGCGGCCCACGATGAAGTGCGTCACGCCGTAGTTGCGCCGGGACAGGGCGTGCAGGATCGCCTCGCGCGGCCCGGCGTAGCGCATGGCGGCCGGGTACACGCTGAGCAGCGTGCGGGCCTGCGGGTAGTAGCCCTCCAGCAGCACCTCGTACGCCTGCACGCGGGTGGCGGCGGGCACGTCGTCGCCCTTGGTGGTGCCGACTAGCGGGTGCAGCAGCAGCCCGTCCACGAGTTCCAGCGCCACCTTCTGCAGGTACTCGTGCGCGCGGTGGATGGGGTTGCGGGTCTGGAACGCCACCGCAGAGCGCCAGCCGCGCGCCTCGATCACCTCGCGCACCTCGGCGGGCGTGCGGTGGTGACGGGGGAAGTAGCCGCGGGGCACCTCGAACAGCGCGACCGGCCCGGCCAGGTTGACGTCACCCTGCGCGTACAGCGCGGCCACGCCGGGGTGCGTCCCGTCCTCGGTGCGGTACACCTCGCGCGCCTCCCAGGCCTTGCGGGCCGCGTAGGCCTCCTGCACGTCCACCCAGCCCACGTCCTGACCCTCGAAGCTCAGCACCACGCGCCCGCGCAGCCCGGCGTGCTCGGCGCTCACGGGCAGCGTGATCGGGATGCTCCAGGGCGTGCCGTCCGCGAGGCGCAGCCGCTCGATGACCGAGAGGTAGTCCGCCTCGTTCACGAAGCCGGTCAGGGGGGAGTACGCGCCGGTGGCGAGCATCTCCAGGTCGGCCAGGGTGCGCTCGCTGATGTTTAGGCGCGGCAGCGCGGCGAGTTCCGCCGGGTCGAAGTCGTGTCCGGCGCGGCGCATGCCGTTCACGAGGGTGCCGCCGAGGGGGCTGGGGAGGGTGGAGGTGGTGGGGAGCAGGATCGTCATGGGTCAGACCTCTTGATGAAAAGACTCAACTATTCGGGGCAGGAAAAGCCGCTCAGGGTTCAGGCGGCGGTGCAGGGCGCGGGCGTCAACAGCGGCGCGTCACAGCCTGTTCTCCCCGGCCCACAGGCCGCACTCGGTCTTGCCCTTCCCGGCCCAGCGGCCCGCGCGGGCGTCCTCACCGGGACGCACGGCGCGCGTGCAGGTCCAGCAGCCCACGCTCAGGAAGCCGTCGTAGTACAGCGGGTTCACCGGCAGGTCCTGCTCCCGCGCGTAGGTTTCCAGCATCTCGCGCGTCCAGTGGGCCAGCGGGTTCACCTTCACGCGCGCGCCGTCCTCCACGAACGGAATGTCCGCGCGGGTGCTCGCCTGATCGCGGCTGCGGGCGTTCAGCAGCGCCGACGGGGCCTTCTGGCGCAGGTACGCCTGGAGGGGCGCGACCTTCCGCACCGCGCAGCAGGCGTCCGGGTCGCTGGCATACAGCGCCGGGTCGGTCTGCCCGTCCTCGGGACTCGCGCCGTCGTTCAGGGTCACGAACGTCAGCTCCGGGTAACGTGCGGCCAGCCGGTCGCGGGTCGCCAGCGTCTCGGGGAAGTGATATCCGGTGTCCACGAACACCACCTCGCCCCGGTACCCGGCCTTCACGGCCAGATCGAGTAGCACCACGCCGTTCAGGTTGAACGCGCTGGGCATCAGCACGTCACCGTGTGCCTCCAGCGTCCAGCGGATCACGTCCAGCGGGTCGCTGGCCGGCGTGAAGTCGGGTCGGGGCGAGGTGGCGGTCATAGCTTCAGCGCCTCCAGCAGCTGCCCCACGCCCTCCTCGACGCTGATGCGGTCGGTGCGCAGGTGCAAGTCCGGGTGCTCGGGGGCCTCGTAGGGGTCGCTGACCCCGGTGAAGTGCGGGATCTCCCCGGCGATGGCCTTGAGGTACAGGCCCTTCACGTCCCGCGCGGTCACGACGTCCAGCGGGGCGTCCACGAAGACTTCCAGCGCGTTCGGCAGACCGGAAAGCACCTCGCGGCGGGTGTCGGCGTAGGGGCTGATCGCGCTGACGAGGACCGTCACGCCGTGTTTGGCGAGCAGGCCCGCCACGAAGCCGATGCGGCGCACGTTCGTGTCCCGGTCGGCCTTCGAGAAGCCCAGGCCCTTGCTGAGGTTCTCGCGCACCGCGTCGCCGTCGAGCAGTTCGGCGGCCACGCCGCGCGCCAGGAGTTCCGCGTACAGGGCGCTCGCCAGGGTGCTCTTGCCCGCGCCGCTCAGGCCGGTCAGCCACACCACGCGGCCCGTCCCGACGGCCTGCTGCTCGGCCACGGCGGTCACGCGGTCACCGCCTCACGCCCGCCCAGCACGGCGTCCGGCGTGAACTGCTCGGCGCCCACGCGGTCGGCGTACTCCACGAAGCTCTCCCCGGCGTGCTTGTTCGCCTGGAAGTCCGCCAGCACCGCTGCCGCGTACGCGTTCAGCTGCTCGGCGGGCACCGCGCCCTTCAGTTTGGTGCCGGTGCGCTGCGCCTGCCCGATGCTCCCGGCCAGGTGCACGTTGTACACCTCGTGCACGGTGCCGTCCTTGTCGGTTTTATTCGCACCCATGAAGCCCAGGTCGGCCACCTGATAGCGCGTGCAGGCGTTGCTGCACCCGGTCAGGTTGATCGTGAACGGCACGTCCATCGCCAGCGTCAGGGGTTCGAGGTGATCGACCAGCGCGGCGGTGCGGGCCTTCGTCTCGGTCAGCGCGAGGCGGCAGAACTGGTTGCCGGTGCAGGCGATGGTCGTGCCGCGGATGGTCGCCTTCGGCGCGAGGTTGATCGCGGCCAGTTCGGCGCTCAGGGCCTCGACGTCCTCCGTGGCGACGTGGGGGATCACCATGTTCTGGAACGCGGTGGTGCGCAGCACGCCCTTGCCGTAGCGGTCGGCCAGATCGGCCAGGGCGCGGGCCTTGGTGGGGTCGATGCGGCCCACGGTGGTCGCCACGACCACGTAGTTCAGGCCGTCCGCCTGGGGGTTCACGCCCAGGACGTCGTTCCCGCCGAACCGCGCGACGGGCGCGGCGGGGCCGTCCTGCAACCTGCGGCCCAGGTAGTCGTTCTCGACGATCTCGCGGAACTTCTCGACGCCCAGGTCCTTGATCAGGAACTTCAGGCGGCTCTTCTTGCGGTTCTGGCGGTAACCGTGGTCGCGGTACGCGGCGGTGATGGCCTGCCCGACCTCCACGACCTCCTCGGGGCGGATGAACACGCCTAGGCGCTTGGACAGGTGCGCCACGGCGCCCAGGCCGCCGCCCACCCACACGTCGAAGCCGACCTCACCGTTCACGCGGTGCGCCAGGAAGCCGATGTCGTTGATCATGTGGATGCCTTCCAGCTCCGGCACCGCCGTGATGCTCATCTTGAACTTGCGCGGCAGGTCCTGGAAATCAGGGTTGCCGGTCAGGGTGCCTTCCATGGCGTGGGCCAGGGGGCGCACGTCGATGATCTCGCGGGCGTCCAGACCCGCCAGGGGGCTGGCGATCACGGCGCGCACGGTGTCGCCGCAGGCACCCTTGGGGTGCAGGCCCAGCGGTTCCAGCCGCTCGAAGATGCGGGGGATGTCCTGAATGGTCAGCCAGTGGAACTGGAACGCCTGCCGGTCGGTGACGTCCAGGAAGCCCCGGCCGTACTCCTCGGCGATGTTCGCCACCTCGCGCATGGTCGCGCTGGAGAACTCGGCGGCGGGGACGCGCACGCGCATCATCAGGAAGCCGTCCTCCTGCGGGCGCTGCGGGTACACCCCGGCCCACTTGAGCAGGTCGATGCGCTCGGGGTCGATGAATCCCTGCTCGGCGTACTGGGGGATCAGGTCGAAAATCTGGAAGGGCGGTACGGCTTTCTTCAGGGCTTCGATGTCACTCATGATGGGTCCTTAGCGCTTGAGGAGCTGGTAGCGGAGGCGGCGGTACTGGAAGTACATCACGCACCCCACGCAGATCTTCTGGGAGAGGTTCAGAACGGCCAGGGCGATCACGATCACGCCCAGCACCGCCCCGACGATGGGGAGACCCGCCAGTGTAAAGGTCGCGGAGGCCAGCAGGAAGCTGCCGCCCACGCCCTGCGCGAAGTGGTGCGCGCGGGGGTCCTCCTCGACGATCTCGGGCTTGAGGCCCAGGGCGGGCCCCAGCAGGCGGTACGCGGCGCGCATGGGGGAGAGGTCGGGCGTGACGGCCCCGATCAGCATGGCCGCGCCCAGCACGAGCGTCAGGGCCGGGACGGTCAGGATCACGGCCAGCAGCGTCACGAACACCACCGTGACCTGATTGAACTTCAGCGCACTCAGGTCCGTGCGCGCGGGCTGGCGGGTGGGGGCCGGGGCAATCATTGACAAAAAAGGTAAACCTTTGGGGGCGCCAACACAAGTCAACCATCCAGACAGCCCACGCCCCCTGTCCGGACAGCTCACCCCTGGGCGCTCAGCGTTCGCAGGCCAGCCCGTCGCCGTCGCCGTCCAGTCCCGGCCGGTAGCCGGGCTGCCCCCGCTGCAGCGGCAGCGCCGCCCCCGCTGCGCGCGCCGCCGCGCAACTCGTGAAGCCCCCGGGCGGCGCGTCGGCGGCCCCGCCGTCCAGCGGGCAGGCCCCTGCCGGCAGCCGGAACGGCGCGGCCCCCCGGGCCTGCACCCGGTAGCCCAGATCCTCCAGCGCCCCCAGCGTCAGCGGGCTCACCGGATTGAGCCGCCCCGTGTAGTCCCCGGACGACCCGGACAGCACCTCCGAGCACACCACCTCGCCCGCCCAGTGCCCCCGGTCGGGGTCGAGCGGAATGCCCGCGCCCTTGCCCCCCAGCGCCCGGAACGCCGCCACGGCCCGGGGCGCCACGTACAGCGTGGTCTTGCCCTGCCGGTTCACGAACACCCGGTCGTCCTGGTCGCCACTCACGGAGATCCGCGCGTCCCGCTCCCACAGCGTCCCCACGCCCAGCACGTGCAGGAACTCGTGGATCATGGTGTCCAGCACGTCCGTGCGCGGCAGATCCGACAGCCCCGAACTGTTCAGGTCCACCACGCCGTAGATGGGCAGGAACGACCCGTCATGCAGGTCGCAGGGCATCCCGGTCGCGTACAGGTCGTCATCCAGCCGCTTGACGCGCACGAACACCACCAGCCGCGTCAGGCGGCCGCGCAGCGCGGGCAGCCCCCGGTCGCACTCGCCCGCCGGGACGTCCACCCGCACCGGCTCGAACGGCGAGGCGATCAGCGCCGACACCCGCCGCGCCGCCTCGTTCACCGCCGAGCGCTGCGCGGCCCCCAGCGGCGCCCCCAGGAACCGTACCTCGATCCCGAACGGCTCCGCCGCCACCGCGCCCGCCGGTCCCGCGCCCAGCAGCGCGCCTGCCAGTGCCACTCCCCGCCACCACGTCTTCACCCCCCTACTGTACGGACTGCGGCCGGGGCACCCCGCCCACGCCGCCGCGCGTTACACTGCGTCAAGTGGACACGTTCAAGGTTCAGATCGGTCGCGTGACCCGCGACCTGCCCATCGTGCCGGTTTCCCCGGACGTCAAGGTCGCCCTGTTCAACATGCTGGGCGACACCGACGTCACCGAGGAAGCCGGGCGCGAACTTGCGCACAGGCTCCCCGCCGACATCGACGTGCTCGTCACGCCGGAAGTCAAGGCGCTGAGCCTCGCGCACGTCATCAGCCGGGAAAGCGGCAAGCCGTACATCGTCATCCGCAAGACCCAGAAGCCCTACATGGTCGATCCCGTCGCCCGCGAGGTCGTGAGCATCACCACCGGCAAGCCGCAGCTGCTGGTGCTCGACGGTTTCGACGTGCAGAAGATCAGGGGCCGCAAGGTCGCCATCGTGGACGACGTGGTCTCCAGCGGCGGCACCCTGCACTCCATCCGCCAGATCATCGAGGAAGTCGGCGGGGAAGTCGCGGCGGTCGTCGCCGTGTTCACTGAAGGGCAGGAACGCCCCGAAGTGACCGCGCTGGGCCACCTGCCCCTCTTCAAGTAAAAGCCTCCTGACCCGGCCCCCTTCCACGTGGAGGGGGCCCTGCCATGCCGTCCGGTCCTGCCGACCCCATACAGACTCCGATTGAATGGCTTGCAAAGCCGTTCAATCCGAGCAGAGCGAGTGGGAGCGAAACGGGTTCCGGGCGTGGAGTGGGCAACCCGGTGCTGTCCCGGGTGTCAACGAAACAGCCGGAAACCGTATCAGCTGACGAACGTGCGTTAGCCTGAGCCATGACCACAGCCCCGCAGGAACTGACTGTCACCATCGGCGACGTGAGCCGCACCCTCCCCACCGTCCGCGCGGGCGGCATGGGCCGCGTGCCCCTGGTGGAATTCATCGGGGACAGCGAGTTCACCAAGGCCGTCGCGCAGGAGATGGTCGCCCTGATCCCGGCAGGGACCGAGGTGCTCCTGACCGTCGTCACGAACGCCCTGCCGCTCACGCACGAACTCAGTGACCGCTCGGGCCTGCCGTACGTGTGCGCCCGCAAGAAACGCCGCACGTACATGCAGCAGCCCCTGATTCAGGACGTGCCCAGCATGACCCTGGGCGTCGCCGAGACCCTCTGGCTGGACGGCCCGCACGCCGAGCGCCTGAAAGGCAAGCGCGTGACCATCGTGCAGGACGTCGTCGCCAGTGGCGGCACCGCGCAGGCCCTCGCCCGGCTGGTCGAGCGGGCGGGCGGCACCGTCAGCGGGTACCTCGCCGCGTTCCGGCAGGGCACGCCCACCCTGGACGTCATCGCCCTGCAGGACCTGCCCCGCACCCTGAGCTGACCCACGGCCAAAGGGCGCGCCCCGCCGGGCTGAGCGGCGGGGCGCACGGTTCGGCGCGGATTACTTCTTCAGGGCGGCCTGCACGATCTGCGGCAGGTGATCCTGCAGGCGCAGCATCGGCAGGTCGAAGGTGCTGCGGGCCGGTTCGTTCGGCGCGGTGTTGCCCTCCTTGAGCATCGCGTACTGGTCGCGGGTGATGGGGGGGCTGGGCAGCACCTGCATCAGCGGCACGGCGAGGTTCATCAGCGGGAGCGGCACGGGCACGATGGGTTTGCGTTTCCCGAGCGCCCCGAGTTCCAGGTCCAGCAGCTGACGGAACGTGAATTCCTCCGGGCCGGTCAGGGCGAACGTGCCGTGCAGGCCGGTGCGGCTGCCGGCGGCGCGCGCGAAGGCCTGCGCGACGTCCTGCACGCTGACCGGGCGGAACGGGAACGACCCGTCCCCGATCTGCGGCACGACCGGCGCCGTGGACACGAGTTCCCGCAGCACCCGCCCGAAGAAGTCGTCCCCGACGCCGAAGATCAGGCTGGGCTGGAAGATCGTCCAGTCCAGCCCGCTGGCCCGCACGAGCGCCTCGGCGCGCGCCTTGCTGCTGGAGTACCGGCTGCCGCTGTCCTCGCGGGCGCCCAGGGCACTCATGTGCACGTAGCGCGCGCCACGTGGCGTGGCGGCCAGGACGTTGCGGGTGCCCTCGACATGCACCCGCTCGAAGGTCTGGTCCCCAGCTTCCGCAATGATGCCCACGAGGTGCACGACGACTTCCGGGTCGGCCTGACCGGCGGCGCGCTGCACGCTGCCCGGGTCGGTCACGTCCAGCTTCACGCCGCGCGCGCCGCTCACCGCCTCGCCCCGGCGGCTGCCCGCCCAGACGTCGTGGCCGTCCTGCACGAGTTGTTTCACGACTGCTTTCCCGACGAAGCCGCTGGCTCCGGTGACCAAGATCTTCATGAGGTGCCTCCCTGGGGACGGTGCAGGTGCGCGGCGATGAACTGCGCGGCGCGTGGGGCGTCCGGCCCGGCGTACACGCCGCCGAACTCCTCGGCCAGTTCCGGGTGGGCGTTGGCCAGCGCGCCGCCCACGAACAGCGGCACGCCCAGCCCGTCCAGGTCGCGCAGGTGCGCGCGGGTCGGCCCGAGCGCCCAGTCGCCGTTCAGGGCCAGCAGCACCGCGCGAGCGCCCTGCTGCCGCGTGAACACCGCCAGGTCGCCCAGCGGCACGTTCGCGCCCAGGTAAGCGACCCGCACGCCCCGGCGCCGCAGGGCCAGGGTCAGCATCATCAGGCCCAGCTCATGTTCCTCGCCGGGCGCGCAGGCCGCCACGACGAGCGGCCCGAAGCCCTCCTGCACGCCCGCCACGTCCATCAGGTGTGAGAGGCGCGCGCGCAGGAACGCGCTGGCCTGATGCTCGTGCGCGACCGTGATCTCGCCGCGTTCCCAGCGCGCCCCGATGTCGGCCAGGGTGGGGGAGATCACGTGCGTCAGGACGTCCTCGACCGGCAGCTGCGAGTGCACCTGCCCCAGCACGGCGCCGGCCTGATCCATGTCCGAGCCGATCAGGGCCTGCGTGAGCTGGCGGGACCACTCGGCGGCGTCCCGTGCCTCGGGCTCGTCGGGCACGGCGTCGAGGTCCCGCTGGGTGAGTTCGGCGGCGCGGCTGGCGGGCACCCCGGCGTTCAGGTGCGCCTGCATGCGCTGGATGGCGGCGACGTCGTGCGGGGAGTACAGCCGGTACCCGTTCGCGCTGCGTTCGGGGCGGGGGAAGCCGTAGCGGCGCTCCCACTGCCGCAGGGTCGTGGCGGGCACACCGGTCTGCGCCTCGACCTCGGAGGCGGTGAACATGGCGGTCTGTGACCGCCCGGCGGGAAGGTTCATCAAACCCTATTCTGAGCGCCGCGTGACCGCAGGAACGTAACGATTCCGGCCAAACGCCGGGGCATCTGCCCACCACCCCCAGCCGCTATGCTGCGGAGGTTGCCGTCATGCCGACCGACCGCGCCGCCCCCACCCTGACGCCCGCCCGCTTCCCGCTGCGGCGCGCACTGGTCGTGTCCCGCCCGGCGCTGTGGGTGAACACCGTGGGCACCCTGGTGACCGGCGTGTGGCTCACGGGCCGTCTGTACACCCTGGACGCCGGGGTGCTGGCGCTGCTGGCGTACCTGACCCTGCCGTTCAACCTCCTGATCTACGGCCTGAACGACCTATGGGACCAGGAGGAAGACGCCCGCTCCTCCCGCAAGGGCGGCTGGCAGGGCGCGCGGCTCCGGGCGCAGGAGGCCGCGCCGCTGCTGCGCGCCACCCTGTGGTGGAACCTCCCCGCCCTGGCCGGGCTGGGCGCGCTGCTGCCACCCCCCGCCACGCTGCTGCTGCTGGCCTCCGCGCTGCTGTTCGCCGCGTACAGCCTCCCCCCGCTGCGCCTGAAAGCCCGCCCGTTCCTGGACGGCCTGAGCAACGTCGCGTACGCCCTGCCGCTCGCGCTGCCCGCCCTGGCCCTGGGCAGCCAAGTGCCGTGGTGGCCGCTGCTGGCCCTCATGAGCTACTCGGTCGGCAAGCACGCCTTCGACGCCGCGCAGGACATCCCCGCCGACCGCGCCGCCGGAACCCGCACGGTCGCCACCACCCTCGGCGCGCGCGGCGCGGCCACCTACGCCCTGACGTGGTTCGTCCTCGCCTCGGCGCTGCTGCTCCCCGCGTCGAAACTGACCGCGCTGGCGCTGCTCCTCACCTGCGGCGGCATGGCCCTGCGCCTCCTGCTGCGACCCACCCCCGAACAGGCCGCGCGCCTGTACCCCCTGAGCATCGTCACCCCCTGGATCGTCGGCGCAGTCGCCGGGGTGCAACTCGTGTTCCTGCTGGCGCGCGGCCAGTGGACCGGGTTCTGACGTGACCCGCAGCGTCGGCACTCAGACGGTCGGCATCCTGGGAGGCGGGATCGCCGGACTGGCCCTCGCCGCCCGCCTCGCGGGGCGGGGGCACGCGGTCACTGTGTACGACCGCGATCAGGCCGGCGGGAAGCTGCGCCGCCTCACCCTGGCGGGCGAGGTGGTGGACACCGGCCCCAGCCTGTTCACGTTCCCGCAGGTGTGGCGCGCGTACCTGCGCGGCCTGAACGAACCCGACCCCCTGCACCTGCGTACGCTGCCCGGCGGGCTGGGCGTGCACCACACGCCGCACGGCCCGGTGCCGCTCCCGGTGCCGCCCGGCCATCCCCTGTACCCGCACTGGCAGCGGTACCTGCGGGCCGCGCAGCCCCTCACGCCGTTCCTGGGCGTGCTGCTGACCACCCCGCCGCGACTGCGCGACCCGCTGTTCCGGCAGGCGGCTGCCGCGCTGCTGCGCGTGCAGGGCCCGCACCTGACCGCGCAGGGGTGGCTGGCCGCCCAGCGGCTCCCACCCGCCCTGACCCACGCTCTGGCCACGCACGCCCTGAACGCCGGACTGCCCCCCGGGGTGGCGCCGCCGCTGTACGCGCTGATCCCGGCGCTGGTCGGCGCAGACGTCTCCCGCCCGGCGGACGGCATGGGAGCGCTGCTGGACGCCCTGCTGGCGTTCGGGCAGGCGCGCGGCGTGCAGGTGCGCGAGCACACCCCGGTCACGCGGCTGGACGGGCAGACCCTCACCCTCGCGGACGGCGAGGTGGCGCGGCACGACCTGATCGTCAGTGCCCTCGACCCGCACCGACTGGCCGCGCTGCGGGGCCGCCCCACCCCCTCACCCGTCGCGCGGCGCACCGTCAGCGGCGTCGGCGTGTACGCCGTCCTGCCCCGGCCCGCCCCGCTGCCCGCCACGAGCGTCCTGCCGCCCACCAGCTTCGCGGCGTTCCACGCGCACGTCCGGCGCGGCGCGCTGCCCCCGGACACCCTCACCCTGGTGCACGCGTGCGGGCGGCAGCTGAGTGTGCTGCTCGCCACGCCCGCCACCGGCGAGGCTCTCACCCTGGACCACCCCTGGGTGCAGGCGCAACTCCGGCGGACCGAGGAGACCCTGAAGACCCCCGGCCTGCTGCAAGGCGCGCTGGACGTCGCCACGCTCGCCCCCGACCACTACGCGCAGGGCGGACACCCCGGCGGCGCCCTGTACGGCCCGGGCCTCCCCGCATGGCGCGGCGGGCCGCTGCACCCCCAGCCGTACCGCCTGCGCGCCGGACTGTGGCAGGTCGGCACCGGCGTCCACCCCGGTGGCGGCATCCCCGCCATTCTGGGCGGCGTGCAGATCGTCGACCGACTGCTGGAGGAGGCGGGCTGGTAGGGGTCAGGGCACCCGCAGCGTCGCGGTGTTCGACACGAGGGTCAGGCGGGTGTTCCCGGCCTGCGCCTGAACGTGCGCCGTCATGAGGTACGTCCCGGCGGGTAGCCGCGCGGCGCGGACGGGGGAGAGGTCGAGGGTGAACGCCCCCCACGCGTCCCGCGTGGTGTTCACGCCCAGGCCCACCTCGGCGCAGCGGGTCGAGCGGTCCGGGTACCCGAGGAGGGCGCGGCCCTGCCGGTCGAAGACGGTGTACCGCACCTGACACTGCCCGGTCGTGAGCGAGCGTCCCGGCGATTCCAGGCCCTTCACGCGCAGGGTAACGCGGGGCTGCGTGGCGGTCAGGGTGCCCGTCAGGAACAGGTGTGCGGGCGCGTGCTCGGGCATACCGGACAGCAGCAGGGGGAACAGGAGGCCTGCTCGGCGCATGGGCTCAGGCTAACGAACAGCACCCCCTCCGTGTGGAAGGGGTGCCGTTTGATACGGGATTAAAGTGATTTTCTTCCAACGTGCTCGTGTTCCGTTGTTCCCTCTCCCCCTGTGGGAGAGGAAGGGATGAGCGAGGCGACGGAAGGGTGAGGGGGCCACCGGGCGACTCCGTATGATTTAGAATCGCCTTACTCTCGTATGCGCGGAAGGATTACTGGCCGGTGATGGCCTTCAGGGGGTCGACCAGACCGTACCCGAAGTTGTTGTCCTTCCCGGCGGTGCCGAGGTCCTTGGCGGTGCTGGTCAGCAGGCTGAGCAGCTGGGTGTTCGTCAGGGTGGGCTTGGCGGCCCAGACGACCGCGGCGGCGGCGCTGACGTGGGGGGTGGCCATGCTGGTGCCGTTGTAGGACTCGTAGTCGGCGCCCGTCACGGCGACGGTGCCGGTGGTGGGCAGCTTGCCGAGCAGCGCCTGACCGTCGGCCTGCTGGATACCGACGACGGGCACGGCGTAGCTGTTGGTGAGGCTCATACCCAGGGCGCCCGCGGCGTTGTTGTAGATCATGACGCCCTTGGCGCCGCTGGCGACGGCGTTGGCGGTCTTCTCCTCGAAGGAGCAGGTGCCGCGGGCGATCAGGGCGATGTTCCCGGCCAGGGCGCTGTTGCGGGTGCTGGTACCGCAGAATTCGTTCGCGCCGGCGGTGCCGGTGCCGTCCCCGGCCTTGACGATGGTGCCGGTGAAGCTGCCCTTGCCGGTCAGGTCGGCGGCCTGCACCTGGGTGAAGGTCACGCCGCCGCCGGAGGCGCTGGCGCGGGTGCCCTGGCCCAGGGGCACACTGCTGATCACGTCCACGCCGGGGCCGACCAGATCGACCTGCGTGCCGAAGTTGCTGAAGTCCGCCTTGGCGAGGTTGCTGTCCACCGCGCCGATGCCGACCACTTCGGTGTACGCGGCGGGGTAGGAGACGGCGGCGCCGTCGTTGCCGGTCGCGGCGATGGTCATGGCGCCCTTGTTCCAGACGCTGGTGTAGGCGCGCTGCTCGGTCACGCTCTTGCTGCCGCCGCCCAGGGAGAGGCTGATGACGACCTTGTTCTCGGTGCCGCCCTGGCTCTTGAGCTGCGCGGCGCACCAGTTCACGCCGTTGATGATGCCGCTGCTGCTGCCGGAGCCGGTGTCGCCCAGCACGCGGGCCATGTACAGGTTCACGCCGGTGGCGACGCCGACCACGCCGTTGGCGTCCATGCCGTCCTGCAGGCCGGCCGCGCCGGTGCCCGCGCCGAGCTGCGCGAAGATCGTGCCGGACACGTGCGTGCCGTGGTGCGACAGGTCGTTCAGGGCGTAGGGGTCGTTGCGGTTGGCTTCGGTGGTGACGAAGTTCTTGAAGCCCTTGAGCTTGCGCGCGAATTCGGGGTGGTTGCCGTCGATGCCGGTGTCGCCGACGCACACGGCGACGCCCGTGCCGGTGTAGCCGGCGGCGCGGAGGTTCTGGACGCGCAGGGCGTTGTCGCCCCAGGTGAACTCGCCGCTGGGGGCGTACAGGGCCTGCGCGCTGAGGTTCTGGCTGCCCAGGCTGGCCTTGGCGGCGCTGTCCTTGACGCCGCTCTTGAAGCCCATGGCGTGACGCACGTAGTCGGGTTCGATGTATTCGACGCTGGGGTTGGCCTTCAGTTTGGCCAGTGCGGCGGCGTCGAGTTTCACGGCGGCGGCGCTGATGTCCACCCACTGGCTGGTCATGATCCCGCCCGCTGCGGCGATGGCCTGGGCCTGCACGGCGGCCTGGTCGGTCAGGCTCTGGCTGCTGAGGTTGCCCTGTTTGAAGCCCACCAGGTACGCGCCGGGAATGGCGTCGGCGGCGGTGGGGGCGCTGGCCTCGGGGGCCGTGGCGACCGGGGTGGCCGTCTGCTGGCTGCAGGCGGCGAGGCTCAGGGCGAGGGTGGCGGCCAGGATGGAACGGGTGTGCTTCATGGGATCTCCAGTGTGCGGCGGAAGACGGGCTTCCGGCTCGCAGCCGAACGCGGGTGGGAACGGCGGTCTGGCGCGGCCGGGGGCTGCGTCAGGGCGGGCAGTGAGCGTCGCTCGGTGTGTTGAAGTTGAGGGGGATGTTAGTGCCCAGTGGGATCACAATGAACCGCATGTCTAGGTTGCTCTGGAGTGGGTTCAGAATGCCGGACATTTATCGTGTGACAGGGCCTGAATGGTGTCTCGGGCGGCATCCGCCGCTTCATTTGAGGCACCCCGCCCGGCGGTTCTGAGGTAGAGTTATGTTTCTCATTCTTCAGTCAGTTCGCGATCAAGAATTGTCATGTGGCAATAAAACCAGTCATCGTATTTACAAACGGAAATGACCTGATTGTTCTGAATGGCGCCTGTCTACCCTGTGTCTGGTTGACTGCCAGCAGAAAAGGGCGTCCAGCTTTGGCTGGGCGCCCCCCATTCGGGTGGTCGGTGCTGGCTTACCAGCGTTCGGTGACGGTCTTGAGCTGCATGAAGTTCGCCAGGTAATCCGGGCCCCCCGCCTTGCTGTCCGTGCCGCTCATGTTGTAGCCGCCGAAGGGCTGCACGCCCACGATCGCGCCCGTGATCTTGCGGTTGAAGTACAGGTTCCCGACCTCGAACTCCGCGCGGGCCTGCTCCAGCCGCTCACGACTGGCGCTGCACACGCCGCCCGTCAGGCCGTACTCGGTGCTGTTCGCGATATCCAGCGCGTCCTGCCAGTCCCGCGCGCGGATGACCGACACGACCGGCCCGAAGATCTCCTCCTGCGCCAGACGCGACTCGCGCTTCACGTCGCCCACGATGGTCGGCTGCACGTAGTAGCCCTGCTTCCCGTTCGCCTCGCCGGTCGCGTTGCCGCCCAGCAGCACCTTGCCCTCATCGGGGGCAATCTCCAGGTAGCTCTTGATCTTGTCGAAGCTCATCTGGTTCACGACCGCCGTGACGTTCGCGTTCTCCTCGCCCGTCCCGACCTTCAGGGCACCCGCGCGCTTCACGAAGGCATTCACCACGTCGTCGTACACGCTGTCCACCACGATCAGGCGGCTCATGGCGCTGCACTTCTGCCCGTTGAACCCGAACGCGCCCTGCACCGCCGCCGTCACTGCCACGTCCAGATCGGCGGTCTCGTCCACGATCATGCCGTCCTTGCCGCCCAGCTCCATGATCACGCGCTTGATCCACTTCTGGCCGGGCTGCACCTTCGCCGCCACCTCGTTGATGTGCAGGCCCACCGCGCGGCTCCCCGTGAACGTGATGAAACGCGTCTTCGCGTGCGTCGTCAGGTACTCGCCGATCTCCTTGCCCACGCCGGGCAGGAACTGCAGCACGCCGGCGGGCAGCCCGGCCTCCAGCATGATGTCCACCATGAACCCTGCGATCAATCCCGCGTCCTCGGCGGGTTTCACGATCACGCAGTTTCCCACCACGATCGGCGCGGCCGCCATGCCGATGAAGATCGCGCACGGGAAGTTCCACGGGCTGATGCTCACGCCCACGCCCAGCGGGATGCTCATCAGGCCGTTCTCCTCACCCTCGAACCACGTCGTCTCGCTGCTCCCGAAGCCCGAGTACTTCATGGCGCTGCGCGCGTAGTACTCCAGGAAATCGATCGCCTCCGCCACCTCCACGTCGGCCTCCGCGTAGTTCTTCCCGACCTCGATGCTCATCAGGGCGCACGCCTCCAGGCGGCGGCGCTTCAGGATCGCGGCCGCTTTCAGCAGCACGCGCGCGCGGGCGTCCATGTCCCATTTCTTCCAGCTCTCGAACGCCGTCCACGCGCCCTGCAAGGCGCGCTCGGCATCCTCGATGGTGGCCTTGGCGGTCGTGCCCACCACTTCATTCGTGTCGCAGGGGTTCAGGCTGGTCAGCTTCTCCGCCGTGTCCACCCGCTCACCATTGATGACCATCGGATAGTGCCTCCCGACCAGTTCCGCACGCACCTTCTTCAGCGCGTCCTGGTAGGCCTGGACGTTCTCTTCCTTTGTGAAATCGATGAAGCTCTGCGGGCGGTACTCCTGAATTTTGATCATGGGATCTCCTGATTCGTGTGGTCTGCTCTGGACTGGGTTGAAAGGCGGACGGGTGGGGGGGACTGGAAGGTTCAGCCCTTGAGCATGCCGCGCAGCACGAACATGGCGTTGCGGGGCGTCTCGGCGATGCGGCGGCTGAAGTAGGGGTACCAGTCGCGGCCGTAGGGGATGTACGCGCGGACGCGGTACCCGGCGGCGGCGAGGTTGCGTTGTAGGTCGCGGCGGATGCCGTACAGCATCTGGAATTCGAAGGCGTCCTTGCTGACGCCGTGCGCCAGGGCGTACATCTGCACGTCGTGGATGATCGATTCGTCGTGCGTGGCGACGTTCACGTAGTTCCCGGCGCTCATGTGGGCGTACACGAGGCGGCGGTACGCGGCGTCCACGTCGGCCTTCTGCGGGTACGCGACCGTTTCGGGTTCCAGGTACGCGCCCTTCACGATGCGGAGGTTGGGGCTCAGGTCGTCCAGGCTGGCGCGGTCCTTCTCGGTGCGGTACAGGTAGCTCTGGAGGACGGTGCCGACGTGCTGCCCGCCGAATTCACCGTGCAGGGTGCGGAACTGCACGAGGGTCTGGTCCACGCGGGGGTGGTCTTCCATGTCGAGGCACACGAAGCCGCCGTACTCCTTGGCGCGGCGGATGATGCGCCGGGCGTTCGTGAGGCCCAGGTCCTCCCCATCCACCGTCTTGCCCTGGCCGACGCTGGACAGCTTGATGCTGACGTAGGGCGTGATCCCGGCGGCGTGCGCGGCGTCCAGCATGGTAATGACGTTGTCGGCGAACTGCGTGCACTGCGCGGGGCTCTCGATGAATTCGCCCAGCAGGTCGAGGTTCGCCATGATGCCGTCTTTTTTCAGGTCGTGGACGGCCTGGATGGCGGTCTGGGGGGTTTCGCCGGCGACGAAACGCTGGGCCATGCCCCAGCCCCGGGCACGGACGGCGTTCTCGATGGCTTTCTGCCCGGCGACGGTCAGGACGGCTTTGCGGTACATCTGGTCGATCATGGGGTGCTCCTGGGTTGAAGGTCGTTCAGGACGAGGGCGGCGAAGGTGCGGACGTGCGTGCGGGCGGCGTCCCGCGCGGCGTCGTGGTCACGGGCGAGGATCGCGCCCAGCAGGGCGGCGTGCTGGGCGTCGGTCTGCGGGTGGGCGTTGTACGTGCGGGTCTGGTGTTTGATGAGCGCCACGCGCTGTTCGAGGTCGCGGTTCAGGTCGCTCAGCGCGGCGTTGTGCGCGGCGTGCGTGATGGCGCGGTGGAACGCGAGGTCTAGGCGGGTCTGGGCGCGGTAGTCGCTGCCGGGCGCGGCGTGCAGGTCGGCCAGGGCGGCGCGCAGGGCGGCCGCGTCGGCGGGGGTGTGGTGCTGCGCGGCGAGGGCGGCGGCCAGTCCGTCGAGTTCCTCGCGGACGACGTAGGTGTCGCGGGCCTCGGCGGCACTCAGGGTGCGGACGCGCACGCCCTTGTTCGCCTCGGCGATCAGGAGGCCGTCCTGCGTGAGGCGCATCAGGGCCTCGCGGATGGGGGTGCGGGACACGCCGAGCTGCGCGCCGAGTTCCACCTCGCCCAGGCGTTCGCCGGGGGCGAGGTCGCCGTCCAGTACGGCGCGGCGCAGGTGTTCGTACACGCCGTCGCGGACCAGGGTGGGGCGCTCGAAGGAGGTCATTGTGGATATTGTATACAATCCTGGCGATCTGACCAGCCCCCCCGGTCATCTGTTCCCCACACCTGTTCAGGCAGGCGGCGCGCAGGTCACGCCGACACGCTGTGCAGGCACGACGGACACACCCAGTCGTCAGGGGACAGCCGGTCCGACAGCACCCGCCGCCGCTTCAACCGCCACCGGTGCCGCGCGGCTGCGACGCCCGCCGACCACAGGAACCCCAGTCCACCGACGGTCAGAACCAGCACCCGCCCACGGCTCCCGCCCAGCACGGCCAGCAGCAGTGGCGCCTGCGTCACGAGCAGGAGTGTCAGCCCCACACCCACCAGTGGGACCGGCACCAGCCAGCGGTCCTCGTCCCAGTCGATCCAGGGCCTTTCCCGCGACGCGCGGTAGACCCGCCAGCGCAGCAGACGGTGACGGCAGCGGGGGCAGTCGGCCCAGCCTGAATCCGGGTGGGGGAGACGGCTCATCCCAGCCAGGTACGGGCCCCGGAGCGTTCAGGTTTCCCCGTCGCGCCGGCCGCGTTCCAGGGAATGCAGGGGCCGCAGGACGAACAGGAACAGCAGGGTCGCGCCCAGCGCGAAGATATAGAGGTGCAGGCCGCAGGCCACGCCCACGCCCGAACTGGCCAGCAGGCTCGCGGCGGTGGTCAGGCCGCGCGTCTCGCCGCCCCTGCGGGTAGAGAAGATGGTGCCTGCCCCCAGGAAACTCACGCCGCTGACCACGGCGGCCAGCACGCCCACCAGATCGAAACGCACGGCCGGATTTTCACTGCCGAACTGCCGGATGAGCTGCTCGGCGAGGACCACGAACAGCGCCGCGCTGATGCCGACGAGCATGTGGGTGCGCAGGCCTGCCCCGGCGCGGTGCGCTTCCCGCTCCCAGCCGATCAGTCCGGTCAGCAGGGCGGCCACGCCCAGCCCGATCAGCAGGCGCAGCTGCGCCAGGGGGTCGATCCAGTCCATGCCCTGACCCTACGGAGGAGCGCCAGGCGCGTACAAACGGCGTTTCTTCACGTGGCTTCTGCGGGGGCGGCGCACCTGTCTGGTGGGGCCTCCGCCAGCTGGCCTACAATGTGGCGCGAGGCACGTTTGGCGCCAGAAGTGACCTCTACACTGCCCGCATAGTTTCCCGAGTTCGCACAACGACTTGACGAGGGTGGGCGCACAGGGTCTTCACCGTGCGCCCACGCCTACATCTGGAAACTAAGGAGTGCATTATGGCAGTAGGTAAAGTGAAATGGTTCAACGCGGAAAAAGGCTACGGCTTCATTCAGACCGAAGGTAGCCCCGACGTGTTCGCGCACTTCAGCGCGATCCAGGCCAGCGGCTTCAAGAAGCTGAACGAAGGCGACGAAGTCGAATTCGAAATTGAAGAAGGCCAGCGCGGCAAGGGCCCCCAGGCCAAGAACATCGTCGTGACGAAGGCCGCTCCGGTCAGCGATTACGGCGGCGGCGCCGGCGCCCGTCGCAACGACCGCTGGTAAGCACTCCCCTCCAGTAGGCAGGCACTCCGGAAGCGGGGTGCCTCTTTTCATGCCCCCATTCACGCACCCGGCAGAAGGGACGGGCACCCGCAGGCTCCGTCCCCGCAGCGGCCCGCCTTACTCCTGGCTGGTGATGAACGGCAGGTTGCGGTCGAACTGCGCGCGGTCCAGGCCGTAGCCGTACACGAACGCGTCGGGAATCGTGAAACCCAGGTACTCCACGGGAATCTCGACCTTGCGGCGGCTGGGCTTGCTGAGCAGCGCCGCGATCTTCAGGGTCTTCGGCCCGCGGCCTTCGAGGTAGTGCAGCAGGTAGTTCATGGTGATGCCGGTGTCCACGATGTCCTCCACGAGGATCACGTGCCGGTCGCTGATGGGGAACTGCAGGTCTTTGACGATGCGCACCTCGCCGCTGCTCTGCTTGGCGTTCCCGTAGGAACTGGCCTGCAGGAAGTCGATGGTGCAGGGCATGTCCAGGGCGCGCACGAGGTCGGTGTGGAACATGAACGCGCCGTTCAGAACGCAGATCAGGTGCGGTTCCATCCCCCGGTAGTCCTCGCGGATTTTCGCGGCGATTTCCTGAATGCGGGCCTGAACCTGCTGCTCGGTGATCTGAACGGGGCCGTTGCCGGGGGCGAGACTCATAGACCCGCAGGCTAACACGCCCGCGCCCCACTTCACCAACCCCGCGCTATGCTCACGCGGATGTCAGCCCGTGACGACACCGCTCCCGTGACGCTCCACCTTGACCGTGTGCCCGGCGTGCTGGGCCGCATCGTGCACGAACGCGCCGCCGACTACGCGGGCGCCGACCCGGCCCTGGGCCCGGCCCGCGCGCGCCCCCACCGCTTCGAGACGGCCCTGAGCCAGCCGGGCCTGTCCCTGATCGCGGAGGTCAAGCGCGCCAGCCCCAGCCAGGGCGCCATCGCGCCGCTGGAGCCGCTGGAGGCCGCGCGGGCCTACGAGGCGGGCGGCGCGCGCGCGATCAGCGTCCTGACCGAACCGCGCCACTTCGACGGGACCGCGCAGGCCCTGCGGGACGTGGTGGGCGGCGTCGCGGTGCCCGCGCTGCGCAAGGATTTCGTGGTGCATCCCGCCATGCTGCGCGAGGCGGCCGAGTGGGGCGCGTCGGCGGCGCTGCTGATGGTCAGCGTGCTCCACGAGGCCACCGCCGAGTACCTGCACATGGCGCACCACCTGGGCCTGGACGCCCTGGTGGAGGTGCACGACGAGCGTGAACTGGACATCGCCCTCGCGGCGGGCGCGCCGATCATCGGGGTGAACAACCGCGACCTGACCACCCTGCACATCGACCTGGAGGTCAGCCCGCGCCTGATCCGCCGCGCCCGCGACGCGGGGTTCACGGGCGTGCTCGTCGCCGAGAGCGGCTACCGCACCCCGCAGGACCTTGCCAGCGTGCGGGATCTGGCGGACGCCGTGCTGGTGGGTAGCAGCCTGGCGGGCAGCGGGGACCTGACCCGCGCGGCCCGTGACCTGATGCAGGTGTGACCCTGCCCCTGCCTGCCCTGACGTTCCTGGGCACCGGCGACAGCAAGGGCGTGCCGCGCTTCTGGTGCGCCTGCTCCGTGTGCCAGGAGGCCCGCGCGGGCGGCGTGAACCGCCGGGGCCGCACCGCCACGCTGCTGCGCGTACCCCGGCCCGGCGGCGGTGAGGGCACCGCGCTGCTCGACGCCGGGCCGGACACGCACGCCGCGCTGGCGCGCCTGCCGGGCCCACTCGTGCCGGACGTGGTGCTCATCACGCACGCGCACAACGACCACATCCTGGGCCTGGGCGACCTGCTCGACTACGTGCGCTACGCGGGCGGCAGGTTGCGGATCTACGCTCCATCCGAGGTGGTACCCGCCCTGGCCGACCGCTTCTCGTATGCCTTCCGCGCCCAGGCCCCGGTGCAGCCCATGCCCGACGCGGGTGTACCGGTGGGGGACGTGACCCTGCGCCTCTTGCGCGTGCCGCACGGCGCGAACGGCCACAGCCACGCGGTCCGCCTGGACGCCCCGGACTGGCGGGCCGCCGTGATCACCGACGCCATCGACGTCCCCACAGAGACCGCGCAGGCGTGGCTGACGGGGCTGGACCTCCTGGCGCTGGGCACCTCCTTCGAGGACGAGGGTGACGTCCCGCACAGCGGGCGCAGCGTGTACGACGTCCGCGAGGCGCTGGCGCTCCCGTGGGCGCGCTCGGCGCGGCAGGTGATTCTCACGCACCTGTCGCACGGGGTGGACGTGCGCCGCACCCACCTCCTGCCGCCGGGCTGGTCGTTCGCGCACGATGGATTGCGGCTGCCCCTCGCGGGCCCCGCGCGAGTGTGAACGCACTCCAACTTTGGCAGGGCGAAACTCACCCCCGCCGCCCCTACACTGTGGCCCGATGACCGCCGCCCGCCAACCCCCCCGTTCCCTGCGCTGGCTGATCCTGGGCGCCGCCCTGGCCCTGCTGATCGGGGTGGGCCTGCTGCCGGACGTGCGGGCGTTCCTGACCACGGCGTTCGCCGCGCTGACCAGCCGCGACCCGGCTGTCACCCGCGCGTTCGTGGACGGGCTGGGCTGGGCGGGCCCGCTGGCGCTGATCGCCGGGTTCGTCCTGCAGGCGGTCCTGCCGGTGCTGCCCGCGCTCGTGCTGACCGCTGTGACCGCCCGCGCCTACGGTCCCTACGAGGGATTCCTCATCGTGTACCTGGGCACCCTGCTGGGCGCCGCCGCCGGGTACTGGCTGGGCCGCGCGCTTGGCAACGCGCTGATCCGCACGCTGGTCGGCGAACGCACCCGCCTGAAGGTCCACGAGTTCACCGAGCGGCACGGCACGCAGGGCGTCCTGATGATCCGCCTCATGCCGATCCTGTCCGCCGACGTGATGAACCTCGTGGCGGGCGCGGCGCGCATGGAGTTCCGGCCGTTCATGCTCGCCACTGCCGCCGGGGCGCTGCCGGTCACGGCGCTCGTGGTGTGGCTCTCCGAGAGCGGCGAGCGGCTGCTGTGGGGCATGGTGATCCTCTCCGCAGTCGTGGCGGGCGTCGCGGCTGGACGCGCCCTGATCCGGCGCAGGCGCGCGGCGCGCGGACTCGGGTAAACTGAACGCCCGAAGTCCACCGCACGGTGGATGCAGGAGGCTCATGACCAAGCAAGACCAGGGCGCCCAGGCGTCGGCATACGAACGGGCGGGCGTCAGCATCGACGCGGGACACCGCGCGGTGGAACTCATGAAAGGCGCCGTGGCGCGCACCCACACCCCCAACGTCCTGGGCGGCCTGGGCGGCTTCGGCGGGCTGTTCCGCGCCGCCTTCGGGCATATGGACGACCCGGTGCTCGTCGCCAGCACCGACGGCGTGGGCACCAAGACGAAGGTCGCGGTGCGCAGCGGCACCTTCACCGGGCTGGGCGGCGACATCGTCAACCACTGCGTGAACGACATCCTGGTGCAGGGCGCCCGCCCGCTGTTCTTCCTGGATTACGTCGCCATGGGCAAACTGCTGCCCGAACGCGTGGCCGAGGTCGTCACCGGGGCCGCGCAGGCGTGCGAGGCGCTGGGCGTCGCCCTGCTGGGCGGCGAGACCGCCGAGATGCCCGGCGTGTACGTGGACGGCGAACTGGACATCGTGGGGACCATCGTGGGCGTCGTCGACCGACCTAAACTCATCAACGGCAGCCGAATCCAGGCCGGGGACACCGTCATCGCGCTGCCCAGCAGCGGCCTGCACACCAACGGCTTCTCGCTGGCCCGTATGGCCCTGGACGACCTCGACTGGAATGAAGCCCGCGACGACCTGAATGGTCAGACCCTCGCGCAGGTCCTGCCGGTGCCGCACCGTGCGTACCTGCACGCCTTCGACGCCCTGGAACGCGCCGGGATCGACGTGCGCGGCATGGCCC
The DNA here is from genome assembly GCF_001507665.1 of Deinococcus actinosclerus. Classification (NCBI taxonomy): domain Bacteria; kingdom Thermotogati; phylum Deinococcota; class Deinococci; order Deinococcales; family Deinococcaceae; genus Deinococcus; species Deinococcus actinosclerus. Next base: position 1,373,137 of record NZ_CP013910.1, read on the forward strand.
ACATCACCGGCGGCGGCCTGATCGACAACCCGCCCCGCGTGTTCCCCCAGGGCATCGGGATGCAGATCGACACCGCCAGCTGGACCGTCCCGCCCGTCTTCGAACTGATCGTGCAGCGCGCCCAGGTCGCCCGCCACGAGGCGTTCCGCGCACTGAACATGGGCGTGGGCTTCCTGTTCATCCTGCCCGCCGCGCAGGCAGGGGCCGCGCTGGACACCCTGAAGACGGCCGGGGAGAAGCCCTGGGTGATCGGGCAGATGGTGGAAGGCCAGGGCGTCACGTTCACGGGAGCCGTTTGACGAAGCGACTCGCCCCCACCGGATTCGCCGCGCCCGACCGCGCCACCGCCACCGAATTCTGGGTGGTGCGGCACGGCGAGAGCACCTGGAACGCCGACGGCCGCTACCAGGGGCAGGCCGACGTGCCGCTCAGCCACATCGGCATTCTCCAGGCCGCCAGCCTCGCCGAACGCCTGACCGGACAGCACTTCGACGCGGTGTACACCAGCGACCTCGCGCGCGCCGCCCGCACCGCCGAGATCGTCGCCGAACGCCTCACCGGGGCGCCGCCCGCGCAGCGCGACCCGGGCCTGCGTGAGATCGACGTCGGTGAACTCTCGGGACTGGTCATCAGCCAGATCCGCGAACGCTACCCCGACTACCTGGACGCGCTGGGCAGCGAACCCTGGAGCACCCGCCGACCCGGCGGCGAGAGCATGGAGGACCTGTACGCCCGCAGCGGCGCGGCCTTCGGCGCCCTGCGCGAACGCCACCCGGGCCAGCGCGTGCTGGTGTTCACGCACGGCGGTGTGGTGCGCGTCGCCGTGGGCCTCGCGCTGGGTGGCGTGCCCGCCAACGCCTGGGCGCGTCTGAGCGTCGCGAACACCAGCATCACCCGCGTCCTGCTGGGCGAGGGCAGCGGCATGCTGCTCGGCTTCAACGACGACGCCCACCTCGAGAACCTCCTCGAGGCCACCGAGGCCGACGACGTGCTGGGGCAGGCCCCCTAGGTGCCCTGAGCGATCAGGCGCCGCGCGGCTCCCTGCCGACTGCCGACTGCTGAGTCACCCGGTCCGCCTGACAGCGGCCACAGAAGCGTCCCCCCTGGCCTTCAGGGGGGACGCCTCGTGTGAGCTGGACTCAGGGGATGACGGTGGTGGATTCGGCCTTGAAGTTCGTCTGGGCCTGACCGCTGCTTTCGGCCGTGTTGTTCCAGCGCATGGTCTGCTGGTACTGACGGGCGGCGGTGCCGGCGGGCGCCGTGACCTGCGTGCGCACCCAGATGACGGCGCCGGGGGCGACGCGGAAGGTGGGGGCGAAGGTCAGCGTCTGCTGGCCCAGGCCGCTCGCGGCGCTCGCGGTGTACTGGTTCCCGGCGGTCAGCAGGGTGCTGGTGCCGTTGGTGTAGTCGCTGGTGATCGCGCCGGTCTGCGCGTCACGGGTGGGGGCGGGATCGTAGTAGACCTGGGTGTTCGTGAAGTTGAAGATGCCGGGCGTCTGCTGGATCGGGTCGAGCGCGCCGAAGTTGTAGATCAGCACGTTGTTGATGGCGCCTTCGTTCGAGGCGGGTTCGACGCTGGCCGCGCTGGCCACGATCGTGCCGGTGGTGTCGCCCGCGCGGATCGGGTCGACCGTGTCGGTCAGCTGCGTCTGCTCGGAGATGAACGAGGTGACGGTCACGCAGGCGCGGGCCTGACCGGCGCCGCCGTTGGTGCTGGTGTAGCTGCCGGTGTCGCAGTAATCGCCGCGGGGGGTGCCGGCGGGCACGGTGCTGGTCAGCGTGAGGGTCAGGCTCTGACCGGGGTTCAGGGTCAGCGCGGCGGGCACGGTGCTGACGGTGCGGGTGGCGGCGTCGAAGGTGACGCTGCCGGTCTGGGCGGTACCGGACAGCACGTAGCTGCCGCTGCCGTAGTTCATGTACACGTTGTTCAGGTTGCCCAGCAGGTCCTTCACGGCGACGTCGGTGGCGGCGGCGGTGCCGGTGTTCGTGACCGTGATGACGCTCTGGTAGCTGCTGCCGGGGGTGAGCTGGTTGATGGGGGCCTGACCGGCGATCTGGCTGTTCTGCTTGGTGATCGCCAGCAGCGGGGAGGCCACCTTGAAGCAGGGAATGTCGGAGGTGCTGGTGAGGGCCGCGCCGTTGTTGCTGGTGGCGGTGAAGGTACCCTGGTCGCAGTAGGTGCCGTCCACGCTGCCGGTTGCGGCGAACGTGAAGGTCTGCGAGGCGCCGGCCGCGAGGTTGAAGGCGGCGGTGGTGAAGCCGTCGTCGCCGTTCTTCGTGACGGCCACGGTCTGCGGCGCGGCGGTCACGTTGCCGCTCAGGGCGTAGTTGGCGGCCACGGTGTTCTGCGCCAGCGCGTCGGTCACGACCACGTTGGTGGCGTCGGCGTTGCCGTTGTTGCTGACGGTGATGCGGGCGTACACCGGGGCGTTCGGCGCGACGGTCACGCCGCTGGCGATGGGGGTGAACGCGCCGGCGGCGTCGACCGTGCCGAGCGTCTTGACGATGTTCAGCGTGGGGGCGGTGACGGTCAGGCAGGCCTCGTCGCTGAGGGTGGGGGTGACGTTGCCGAACGCGCCGTTGGTGTAGGACACGATGGTCGCCACGTCGCAGTACACGCCGACGGCGCTGGCCTGCGCGGGGAACGTGAAGGTGCGGCTGGCGCCGGGGGCGAGGTCGAAGGTCGTGTCGAAGCCGTCGGTGGCGTTCGCGGTGGTGCCGGTGGGCGCGGTGATGCTGTAGGCGGCGGCGTTCCCGGAGCGCAGCACGTCGTTCAGGCGGATGTTCGTGGCGGGGCCGGCGCCGGTGTTGGACACCGTGATGGTGAAGTCACGCGCCTGGTTGATCCCGGCGCGGTTGTCGTCGGGGGTCTTGGTGATGGTCAGGCGGGCGCTGGGCGCGAAGGTCTTGTTCAGGAACTGCTTGGTGATTTCCGTGCCGTTGACGTAGGCGACGGCGCGGACGCGGGCGGTGGCCTGGGTGGTGACGGCAGGATCGTGGTTCAGGGCCGTCCAGGTGAAGCCGTTGGTGTCCGGGGTGTTCACGCCCGTGACGTTGTACAGCGGGTACTGGGTGCTGCTGGGGAAGCGGGCGTTGGTGCCGGTGGCGCTGTTGGTGTAGGTGTTGGCGCTCAGGGCGTTGTCGTTGATGTCCTGACCGGTGATGGGGGCGCCGGAGGGCTGGCCGCCGTCGTCGGCGGCGGAGAAGCGGACGTTGCCGGTCTGTTCGAGGATGTCCCAGCGGACGTTCGCGCCGATGATGGGGTACACCTTGCCGTCTGCGGCCTTGTAGCCCACAAAGCCGCCCGCGACGTTCTGGCTGTTCAGGGGCGCGACTTCGTCCTGCTCGCCGGCAGTGGGGGCGGCGGCGCCCAGGTTGGCGGGGTCGACGCCGCCGGCCTCATTCTCCAGCCAGGCGTAGAACACGAACTTGGTGCCGGCGTTGTTCAGGTCGTCCTTGGTGATGGCGACCATCTTGCCGCTGGCGTCCATGTAGTACGCGCCGGACACGGTGTTGGCGGCCAGGGTGGGGTAGGCGAGGTTGGTGCTGCCGCCGGCGGTGATGGTGAAGGACTGGGTGCTGGGCTGGAAGCCGTCCTTGCTGTAGGTGGCGGTGTAGCTGCCGGGCGCCAGCTGGGCGTAGCTGCTGGCGGGCACGACGTTGCCGCTGCTGTCACGGATGGTCAGGGTGTAGCCGTTAGGGTTGGCGGGCAGGTTGACGCTGCCGGTGGTCACGACGGGCGTGGTGGGCGTGGTGGTGCTGCCGCCGCCGCAGGACGCGAGCAGGAGGACGCTGGTGAGGGCCGCGATACCGAGTTTCATCTGGTTCTTCATGAGTGCCTCCGAGACAGGAATCAACCCACCTGACGCCGGTCGGGCGGCAGGGTGTTGCACATAGGAACGGCGTGGAGCGGTTGACTGTTTCATTTATTCATCCGCCTCCAACCTTTCTGTGAGGCCCATCCACATTGGAGCTTCAAATGACATTCAGTCGGGCTTTAGTTCTGATCGCGGAATGAGTCCTGCGTGTTGCACAACTGAAGAAAGCCAAATAAATGTGAAAAAAATAAACTCTGCGTCGTCTCTGGGCTCATCTTTGAATCAGGTGCGAAGAGACGTCGAAAATCACGTGATTGTGCAGGAAACACGGATGCCCCCGATGCCCGGCAGCCCACCACCACGGCATTCATCCCTCTGAGGGATGAGAAAAAGACCGACTGCCAGAAAACACATGAGAAGAGGTCCGAACCAGCGTTCGCCACGGTTGACGCCGCGCATTCCGCCCGTGCGCGCTGGCCGTCCATGCAGCGCCTTCCATACGGAGCAGGTACAGGAACGGGACGCGGTGTAAACCTGCACGGCGTTCCAGGGTCGCCCGGAGGCCCGCCGGATGGGCGCAGGCTGAAAGCAGGAATGCTGCAGCGCGGGAGGGGCCGGACGGGCTGGCCCACGGGACCGCTGCGGCAGGGAGACCGCGCATGACCGACCAGCCGACCACCGCCCACCCGACTGAACCCAGCCCTCCCGTCCCGGAGCGGCCGCGCGTCATCCAGGGGGGCATGGGCATCGCCGTGTCCGACTGGCGACTGGCCCGCACCGTCTCCATGACGGGTGGGCTGGGCGTGGTGTCCGGCACTGGGATCGACACGGTGCTGCTGCGCCGCCTTCAGGACGGGGACGGTGGGGGAGAGGTGCGCCGCGCACTGGCACGTTTCCCGAACCCGGCGCTGGCACAGGCCTGCCTGGAGCGGTATTTCCGCCCCGAGGGCCGCGCGCCCGGCGAGGCGTACGCCCGCCTGCCCCTCCCGACCGCCGAACGGTACCGTGACGCCTGGGAGATGACGCTGCTGGGTGCGTTCGTCGAGGTCACGCTGGCCCGCGAGGGGCACGACCGCCCGGTGGGGCTGAACCTCCTGACGAAGTTGCAGCTGCACACGCTCCCGGCGCTGTACGGCGCGATGCTGGCCGGGGTGGGCACCGTGATCATGGGCGCCGGGATTCCCCGCGACATTCCCGGCGTCCTCGACGCGTTCGCGGCCGGGCGGCCCGCCAGCCTGCGCGTGGACGTGAGGGGCGGCGAAGGGCTGACCCTGACCTTCGACCCGGCCGACTTCGGCCTGCCACCCGCCCCGCTGGTCCGCCCGGACTTCTACCCGATCGTGTCCTCGCACGTGCTGGCCGGTGTGCTGGCACGCAAGGCCAGCGGGCCGGTGCAGGGCTTCATCGTGGAGGGGCCTGCGGCGGGCGGGCACAACGCGCCCCCGCGCGGCCCGCTGACCCTGGATGACCGGGGGCAGCCCGTGTACGGCGAGCGGGACGAGGTGGACCTGCCGGCGATGCGCGCCCTGGGTCTGCCGTTCTGGCTGGCGGGCGGCTGCGGCACCCCAGGGGCCCTGCGGGACGCCCTGGCGGCGGGCGCGGCCGGGATTCAGGTGGGCACCCTGTTCGCCTTCGCGCAGGAATCGGGCTTGCGCGACGACCTGAAAGCCGACGTCCTGACCCGCGCGCAGTCCGGGGCGCTGGACGTGTTCACCGATCCCCTCGCGTCGCCCACGGGCTTTCCGTTCAAGGTGGTCACGCTGCCCGGTACCCTCTCACAGCCCGACGTGTACGCCGCCCGCGAGCGCGTATGCGACCTGGGGTACCTGCGCGAGGCCTACCGCACTGGCGCTGGCCGGGTGGGCTGGCGCTGCCCCGCCGAACCGGTCGCGGCCTACGAATCCAAAGGTGGAGCGGCGGCCGACACGCCGGGTCGCAAGTGCCTGTGCAACGCCCTGATGGCCGACGCCGGGTACGCCCAGGTGCAGCGCGGCGGGCTCACCGAACCCGGCCTGCTGACGAGCGGGGACGGACTGGGCGCCCTGCGCGACTGGACGCCCGGCTACGGCGCGGCGGACGTGCTGCGCGTCCTGAACGTGTGAATGCCGCCCGGCGCGCCCGGGGTGGGTGCGCTAGGGTGAGGGCACATGCATCCGCACCTGCCCACGCCTGACTGGGGGAGCCCGTGAGCGCTCCCTCCGCGCCCCCACCGGGTCCGCTGCTCGACCGCTACCGCGCCGGGGACCTGCGCGCCCTGGCCCGCGCCGTCACCCTGGCCGAGGCCGGACTGCCCGCCGCGCGTCCCCTGCTGCGCGCTGCCCGCGAACGCGGCGCGCGCGCGGTCGTGCTGGGCGTGACCGGCAGCCCCGGCAGCGGCAAGAGCACCCTGACCGACGCCCTGATCGCGTTCCTGCGCCAACGGGGGCAGCGCGTCGCGGTGCTCGCCGTGGACCCCAGCAGTCCCTACAGTGGCGGCGCGATCCTCGGGGACCGCATCCGCATGCTGCGTCACCACGCCGACGAGGGCGTGTTCGTGCGCTCGCTGGCCAGCCGGGGCGCGCTGGGCGGCCTGTCCGAACGCACCCTGGGCGTCCTGGCCCTGATGGAGGGCGCGGGTTTCGACTGGGTGATCCTCGAAACGGTGGGTGTCGGGCAGTCCGAGGTGGACGTCGCGGCCGCCTGCGACCACACCCTGCTCGTCCTCACGCCCGCCGGGGGGGACGGCGTGCAGGCCTTCAAGGCCGGGATCATGGAGATCGCGGACGTGATCGCCGTGAACAAGGCCGACCTGCCCGGCGCGGACCGCACCATCCGCGAACTGATGGCCGCGCAGGGCCTCGGCGCGCACGACCAGCACACCTGGTTCGCTCCGATTCGCCGTACGGTCGCCGCGAAGGGCGAGGGCATAGGGGCCATCGTGGCGGCCGTCGAGGCGCACCGCGCGCACCTGGGCGCGGAGGGCCTGCAACGCCGCCGCGAGGCGAGAGCGGCGCTGGAGGTCCGCACCCTGGTGCAGGAGCGCCTGCTGAGGCGCGCGCGTGAACTGGGCCGCGACCTGTACGCCCGCGTCGCCCGGGGCGACCTGGACGCCGACGACGCTGCCGACACGCTGCTGCGGGGGAACCTGTGAAGGCCCACCTCCCCACGAAGGCCAGCGCCGTGGCCGGGTGGCTGTTCGCCTTCTTGGTCGTGCAGCGCCTGCTGGAACTGCGCGTCGCCCGCTCGAACGAACGCTGGGCGCGCGAGCACGGCGCGCAGGAGTACGGCCAGTCGCACTACCCGCTGTTTTTCGTGCTGCACCCCACCTGGATGCTCCTGACGCTGCTCGAGGGCCGCGCCAGCCGGGGCCGCGTGAACCCGTGGGCGCTGGCGCTGTTCATCGTGGCCCAGCCGCTGCGCTACTGGGTGATCCGCACGCTGGGCCGCTACTGGAACACCCGCATCCTGATCGTGCCCGGCGGGCAGCGGGTCACGGGCGGCCCCTTCCGCTACCTGAAACACCCGAACTACGTGGTGGTGGCGCTAGAGATCGCGGCAGCCCCGCTGGCGGTCGGCGCGTGGCGCACCGCGCTGGCCTACACGCTGCTGAACGCCGCGCTGCTGCTCGGCATCCGCATTCCCGCCGAGGAACGCGCCCTGGCCGAGTACCGCCGCTCGCAGCAGAAATGAGTCCACGGGAACGGGCGGCCTCACCTGATGGTGCGGGCCGCCCGTTCAGGGTCCAGGGTCAGTTCACGCGGACGCTATTCGTCAGGGTGCGGACGATGGCCTCGTTCCTGGCGTAGTCCTTCAGGTTCCCCGCGATGGTCACGACCAGCATGCGGCCCCCGGCACTGGTGACCAGCAACTCGCGGCGCAACTCGTCGCCCTGGCTGGGGGTGGTGAAGATGAACTGCGCCCAGGGCGTGCCGCTGACCTGCAGCAGGTTGGCCTTGAGGGTCTTCACGTTGGGGACCTGCGCGCGGATCACGCTGGGGAACTGCTCGACCAGCGTGCCCACCTCGGTCTTGTTCAGTTTGCTGGCGCGCCACTCGAAGGCCACGCTCACCTTGCGGTCCTCGGTCATGAAGACGGCGTCGGGGCGGCCGGCGGCGCTGGGGAACGCAGTGCGGATCCCGGCGGCGCTGAGGGTCAGGAGTTTGGCGTTCGGTTCGACGGTCACCGGCACGTTGCCCAGCTTCACGGGCACCGCGCTGGCAGCGCCCAGGGTCAGGGCGGCGGCGAGCGTCAGGAGAAGGGAGCGGGGCTTCATGTCCCTGCCACCCTAGCGTGAGAGGTGAGAACGCTCGTGAACCGAGCATGAGGACTGTGCGGAATCCATCAATTTCGGGTCAGTCCCTCCCGGCGGCGCGCAGCGCGAACGTCGCGGCCCGCGCGCCGATCATCATGCTCGTCGCGTTCGTATTCGCGTGAATGATGCGCGGCATCACGCTCGCGTCCCCCACCCACAGGCCCCGCACGTCCCGCACCGCCAGCTCACGGTTCACCACGGCGGCCTCACCGTCGCCCAGGGCCGCCGTGCCGACCGGGTGGTACAGGGTCGCGCACTCGCGCGCCACGTGCTGGCGCAGCGCCGCGTCACTGCGGTGCCCCTCGCCCGGCAGGACCTCCGCGCCGCGCAGTTCGGACAGGGGAGGGCTGGAGGCGATCTCGCGCGCCTGCCGCACGCCCGCCACGAGACTCTGCACGTCCCGGTCGTCCGTCAGGTACCCCGGGTCGATGACCGGCGCGGCGTGCGGGTCACGCGACGCCAGCGTCAGGCGGCCCCGGCTGTGCACGTCCACGAGCACCGGCCCCACCGTGAAGTGGTTCCCCGGCTCGGTGCGGAACCCGTGATCCCGGAAGTACGCCGGACCGAAATGGAACTGGATGTCCGGGTCGTCCTGCGCGCTCAGGCCGGGGCGGGCGTGCGTGAACGCACTGGCCTCCGCGACGTTGCTGCTCAGCGGGCCGCTGCGGTTCCACAGGTACCGCGCCAGCGCCTCACCCTGCGGCACCCGGTCCAGGCTGGTAATCCGCGAGCGGCTGATCACCGGCACCGCGAGGTGATCCTGTAGCCCCCCACCCACGCCCTCCAGCGCCACGCGCACCGGGAGGCCGTGCCGCTCCAGTTCCGCGCGCGGCCCGATCCCCGACAGCATGAGCAGCTGCGGCGTCTGCACCGCGCCCGCCGTGAGGATCACCCCGCCCGCCGGGGCGTCCAGCGTCCGGCCCCGCCAGCGCAGCCGCACGCCCGCCGCGCGCTGGCCCTCCCATAGCAGTTCCAGCACGTGCGCGCCCGTCAGGACCGTCAGGTTCGGGTGATCCAGCACCGGCCTCAGGAACGCCCGGAACGCGCTGAAGCGCTCGCCCCCCTGGTGGTTGCTCTCCAGCAGGCCCGCGCCGTCCAGCACGCCGTCATTGAAGGACTCGACGACCGGCAGCCCCAGCCCCACCGCCGCCGCCTTCACGAACGCGTGACTCAGTTCGTGCGACGCGCCGCGCGCCCCGGCGGGCATCGGGCCGTCCGTGCCGCGCGTTTCCGACGCCGGGCCCCGGTACGATTCCAGCGCGCGTAACTCCGGCAGGACGTCCTCCCAGGTCCAGCCCTCGCCCCAGCTGTCGAAATCCCGTTTCGATCCGCGAATCCAGATGGTCGCGTTGATCGCGCTGCTGCCGCCCAGCACCTTCCCGCGCGGCCAGTAGAACGACCGCCCCGCCGCGCGCGGCTGCGGCACCGTCGTCAGGTTCCAGTCCACTGCCGTGCGGAACAGCTTGTTGAACGCCCCCGGCGCGCGGATCAAGGGGTGCGAGTCCGGCCCGCCCGCCTCCAGCAGCAGCACCCGCGCGCCCGCGTCCAGCAGCCGCCGCGCCGCCACGCAGCCGCCTGACCCGGCCCCCACCACGATGAAATCCACGCGCCCCTGCCCTGCGTCCCGGCTTGTCATGTACCCCGAGTATAGACGCCCACCCCGCGCGCCCTCCCAGCCCGGGCGGGCCGCCCGCTACACTCCCCTACATGAGCCTCACCTTTCCCACCGGCTTCACCGCCGCCGCCATGGCCGCCGGCATCAAGCCCAGCGGCAAGACCGACCTGAGCGGCGTCACGAGCGCCGCGGACTGCACCTGGGCGTTCGCGGGGACGCGCAGCACCACCGCCGCCGCGTGCGTCACCCGCAACCGCGACCTGTACGCGCAGGGCGCGCCCATCCGCGCGCTGCTCGTGAACGCCGGGAACGCCAACGCTGCCACCGGCACCCGCGGCGCGGGCGACAACGCCGACATGGCCGACGCGTTCGGCAGCGTCCTGAACGTGCAGCCCGACGCGGTCCTGACCGCCAGCACCGGCATCATCGGGCACCTGCTCCCCATGGACAGGGTCCTCAGCGGCATTGAGCACCTGCCCGACGAACTGGAGAGCGGCGCGGACGCCTTCGCCAGCGCCATCATGACCACCGACACCCGCCCCAAGACCGCGGAAGCGACCTTGAGCAGCGGCGCGCGCATCGTCGGGACCGCCAAGGGCAGCGGCATGATCCATCCCGACATGGCGACCATGTTCGCCTTCGCGTTCACCGACGCCCAGATCGACCAGATGGCGCTGCGCGAGGCGTTCCCCGCCATCGTGAACCGCACCTTCAACGCCGTGACCGTGGACGGCGACACGAGCACCAACGACATGGCTGTCGTCCTGTGCAACGGACAGGCCGGACCCACCGACCTCGCTGAATTCCTGACCGCGCTCGAAGGCGTCATGCGCGACCTTGCCCGGCAGATCGCCGCCGACGGCGAGGGCGCCACCAAACTCCTGACCGTGCAGGTCAGCGGCGCCCGCAGCGAGGCCGAGGCGCTGGCCGCCGCCCGCACCTGCTGCGTCAGCCCCCTGCTGAAAAGCGCCGTGCACGGCAACGACCCCAACTGGGGCCGCGTCATCATGGCCGTCGGCCGCAGCGGCGCGGGCGTGAACATCGAGAAACTCCGCGTCACCGTGCAGGGTCACCCGGTCTTCCAGGGCAAACCCCTCCCGTACGACGACGCGCAGGTCAGCGAGAGCATGAAGGCCGAGGAGGTCGTCTTCACCATCGACCTCGGCGTGGGCGACGCGCGCGGCGAGGCCTGGGGCTGCGACCTCAGCGCCGAGTACGTCAGCATCAACGCCGACTACACGACCTGACCTGAGGAGCTTGAGGCTTCCTTGTCACTGGCCGACACGATCCGGAACGGGGGGTAGGGTGCGGGCATGCGTGCTCCCTCTGCCCCCGCCCGGCTGCCTCCCGTTCGGCGCTGGCGCGCCCGCTGGACTTCACTTACCCGTCGAACCGCGTGGCGGCGCTGGGCCTGCTGGGGACGGTGGCGCTGGCCCGCCTGCGCGGGCGCGGCTGGGCGGACGCGATAGGAGCAGGAGGTACGGCCTTTCTGGCCTGGGCGACGGCGCGCGAACTCGACCCGGACTTCACGGGCACGGCGAACGCGGCCCTGCCCGTGGCGGCAGTGGCCGGACTGGTCAGCCGCGGCGTTGGGCTGGCCCCGCTGCTCCCGGCGGTGGCCGTCCTGTCGGGCCTGCGGGGGATCGCCGGGACGACGGGGGAGACCCTGACCCGCACCGATCACCTGGGTCTGCTGGCGCAGTCGCTCGCGGCGGCCGGGACAGGCGGCGCCGTGGGGGCGCTCGTGGCCGGTGCGGCCCCCCTCCTGGCCGAAGGCGGGCGGAGCGTGACCCCGCTGATGGGGGCGCTGTTGCCCCCGCTGGCCCCGGCGCGCGGCGGATCGTGGACGGGTGCACTGCTGTCGGCGGCCGCCCTGCCGCTGGCCCGTGACCTGACCGCCCCGGAACCCGTGCAGAGCGCCTGCGACCGCGCCCCCCGCGCCGTGCGGGCCGGGGAGGTCCGCCGCGCCCGGCAGGTCGCCGCGCTGGCGCTGGCCGCCGGGCTGCTCACGCGGCAGTCGCGGGGGCTGCTGCCGCTGGCCGCCGCGTGCCTGACCGTCGCGGCCCGCCGGGCCGGCGCGAACCTCAAGAACACCTGAAGACCCCCCCAGTCAGACTGGGCGCCCGGCGACAGCTCCACGAAGGGTCGCCTCCTACGCTGCACGCATGACCGGACTTCCCAGGCAGATCACGCTGCTGCTCGCCACGATCCTCACACTCGTGATGAACTACCTCAGCAACGCCCTCCCGCTCTTCGGCAACTCGAACAAGGAGGTCAGCGACGCCCTCCCGAACGCCTTCACGCCCGCCGGACTCACGTTCGCCGTGTGGGGACCCATCTTCCTGGGCCTGCTGGCCTTCGCCGTGTACCAGGCGCTGCCCGCCCAGCGCGGCCCCCGCTACGACCGGCTGTTCTGGCCGTTCCTGCTGGGCAACCTGCTGAACGTCTCCTGGCTGCTGGCCTTCCAGAGCCTGAACTTCGGCCCCAGCGTCATCATCATGCTGGCCCTGCTCGCCAGCCTGATCTGGCTGTACCTCACCGTGCGCGGCCTGCCGCCCCAGGGCGCGGAACGCTGGACGCTCGCGCTGCCCACCTCCCTGTACCTGGGCTGGATCAGCGTCGCCACCATCGCCAACATCACCGCGTACCTCGTCAGCGTCGGCGTGACAACCGGCGCGCTGGGCCTCAGCGCGCCCGTCTGGTCCGCCGTGCTCGTCGTGATCGCCGCCGCCATCGGCGTGTTCTTCCTGGCCCGCTTCCACGACTACGCCTTCGCCCTCGTCCTCCTGTGGGCCTTCTACGGCGTGTATGTCGCCCGCCCGGACGCCGCGACCGTCGTGACCGGCGTCGCCATCGCCGCCGTGCTCGTCGTGCTGGGCGCCCTGCTCAGCCTGCGCACCCGCCGCACCGCGCTGTAATCTCACCCCCCGGATGGGCCGCTGCGGGCATGACCGGCAGCGGCCCATCTGCGGTCGCTACACTGAACCTCACATGCATCCCGACTCGCCCCTGGCCCTGATCGGCTACCCCGCCCCGGCCGCCCGCGCCCTGCGCGACCTCGGCCTGATCGCCGTGAACGTCCCCACCGACGACCTGCGCGCCGTGCTGGACGCCAGCCGCACGCTGCACTTCACCGGGGCGCTCGTCCACCCCAGCCAGGAGACGCACGTGCTGGACGCCGTCACGCCCGACGCTGTCGCCCGCCGCGTGGGCCGCGTGGACGCCGTTGCCCTGAGCGGCGAATTCCACGGCACCTTCGCCCTGAGCGACGCGCTGACCGACGCGCTGGACGCCAGCGGGTACGCCTCACGCGGCGCGAGCGCCCTGATCCTTGGCGTGGACGCCCACGACCTCGCCCTGGCCCTGCCCCTCGCCCGGCTGGGCTTCACCGAGATCGGCATCGCCGCCGAGAGCACCCCCGAAGCGGAACGCGCCGCCCGCGACCTCCCCGCCGGCCGCCGCGCCTACCCCTGAGCCGCCGCGACCCCAGCGTCGGCGACTTCGCCGCCCGCGCCGACCTGATCATCCTCACCGCCGGCCCGCTTCCCAGCGGACTCACGCAGCCGTACCACACCGTCATTGACCTGACCGGCCGCGCCAGCGTCACCGGGAGCGGCGCCAGCACCCTCGACCTACGCGACCTGCCCCTGCGCCGCCTCGCGCGGCAACTGGAACACGCCACCGGGCAGCGCTTCCACCCGCAGGAACTCGAAGGAGCCCTCCAGGCCCTCGTGTAAAGGAAAAAGGGAAGAGGCGCACCCAGTAATCCGGGTGCGCCTCTCTTGATGCCCGCTCACAGCGGTTTCCAGTTCCATTGAGGGGCCAAGGGCACGCCCCTCAACTCCACTTCCAACCGCTGTCCTTCGCAGGTGCTCGCTCCGCTCGATTCAGAGATATTGAAGAAGCCCTTCAATACCTCTGAATTCTGCTGTCAGTTGTGGCTGGCGGTGTCCAGTTTCTGCAGGTACGCCTTTCCGCCCTCGAGTTCGGCCTCGAAGCCGTCGGCGGCGGCGAACACCAGGGTCTCGGCCAGCGTTTCGCTCATCAGGTATTCCTGCCACGCCTCGGCGGCCTCGCGGGCGTCGCCGCTGAGGTCCAGGTGGAGGGCGATGCGGTCCTGCACCTCGAATCCGGCTTTCTTGCGGGCGTCCTGCACGCCGCGCACGAGGTCGCGGGCGAGACCCTCAAGTTCCAGTTCGCGGGTGAGGGTGGTGTCGAAGGCCACGAGGTACCCGGCTTCCTCCTGCGCGGCGAAGCCTTCGGGGGACTTGGCGTCCACGAGGACCTCGTCTGGCCCGAGTTCGAAGCGTTCACCGGTCGGTGCCACGACCTCGAACTGCTTGCCGTCGCGCACGAAGCGGGCGACCTCGCTGGCGTCGGCGGCGGCCAGCGCGGCGCGGACCTGCGGGACGGCCTTCCCGAACTTCTTGCCCAGCACCGGGAGGTTGGGGCGCAGCACGTAGCTGACGAGTTCGGTGAACTGGTCGATCAGTTCGACCTCCTTGACGTTCAGTTCCTCCTTGAGCTGCTCGGCGAAGCGGCCCAGCGCCTGGGTCTGGTCGGCGGTGCGGGCGCGGACCATGACCTTCGGCAGGGGCTGACGCTGGCGCATGCCGGTCTGTCCGCGCACGGCGCGGCCCAAGCTGACGACACGCAGCACGGCGTCCATCTCGCCCACCAGGGTCGGCGCGGCCAGCGCCTCGTCCACCTTGGGCCAGGGGGTGAGGTGCACGCTGTCGGGTGCGTCCGGCACCAGCGAGCGCACGAGGTTCCCGTACAGCGTCTCGGCCAGGAACGGCGTGAACGGGGCCGTGAGCTGCGTGACGGTCACCAGCGCGTAGTGCAGCGTGGCGTACGCGTTGTGGTCCGCGCCGTCGTCCCCGGCCCAGAAGCGGCGGCGGTTGCGGCGCACGTACCAGTTGCTCAGGTCCTCCACCACGAAGTCCTGCAGGGCGCGGCTGGCCCCGGTCGGGTCGTAGTTCTCCAGCGCGGCCGTGACCGTGCCGATCAGGGCCTGCACCTTGGCGAGCAGCCAGCGGTCCACCTCGGGGCGCTCGGCGGCGGGCGCGGCGGCCGTCAGGTCCGGCTGGTCGAGGTTTGCGTACAGCACGAAGAACGAGTAGGTGTTCCACAGCGTCAGGAAGTAGGAGCGGAACGCCTCACCGACGAGGTTCATGCCGAAGCGGCGGCTGAGTTCGGGCGGCGCGCTGACGTACATGTACCAGCGGGCGGCGTCCGCGCCGTACTGCTCGAACACGTCCCAGGGGTTCACGACGTTCCCCTTGCTCTTGCTCATCTTCGCGCCCTTCTCGTCGAGGATGTGCCCGGAGCAGATGACGCTCTTGTACGCCACGGAATCGAACACCATCGTGCCGATCTGATGCAGCGAGTTGAACCAGCCGCGCGTCTGGTCGATGGCCTCCGCGATGAAGTCGGCGGGGAAGCCCCCGTTCTCGAACTTCTCCCTGTTCTCGAAGGGGTAGTGGTGCTGCGCGAACGGCATGGAGCCGCTGTCGTACCAGACGTCCATCACGTACGGCACGCGCCGGAAGGTCTTCCCGCCGTCCTCGAAGGTGATGTCGTCCACGAAGGGCCGGTGCGGGTCGAAGTCCGGGCCGGTCAGTTCGGGACGGCCGCTCAGTTCGGCCAGTTCGGCGTAGCTGCCAATCACGCGGTACTCGCCGTCCTCGGCCTCCCACACGGGCAGCGGCGTGCCCCAGTAGCGGTTGCGCGAGAGGTTCCAGTCGATCAGGTTCTCCAGCCACCCGCCGTAGCGGCCGTTCCTGATGTGCGGCGGGTGCCAGTCGATGGTCTGGTTCAGTTCGATCAGGCGCTCTTTCAGGCGGGTGTTGTTCAGGTACCAGCTCTCGGTGGCGTAGTACATCAGCGGGGTGCCGCAGCGCCAGCAGTGCGGGTAGGCGTGCAGGAAGTTCTTCTCGCGCCACATCAGGCCGCGCGCGCGCAGGTCGCGGACGATCTCGGTGTTCGCGTCGCGGAAGAACACGCCCTTCCACGGGCCGAAGCGGTGCTTGCCCTCGCCGTCCACCCCCACGATCACCGGGAAGCCGTAGTTGCGGGCCAGACGCATGTCGTCCTCACCGAAGGCGGGCGCGGTGTGCACGATGCCGGTGCCGTCACTGTCGGACACGTAGGTGTCCAGGCCCGACATCCACACGGGTTTGCCCTCACCCTCGGCCTCGTACGCTTCCGTGAAGAGGGGCTGGTACGCCACGCGCTCCAGTTCGCTCCCCTTGAAGGTCCTGACGACCTCGGCCTCCTCGCCCAGCACCTCGGTCTTCAGGCTGGCGGCCAGGATCAGCACGTGGCCGTCCTTGTCGCGCGCCGCCACGTACTCGAAGTCCGGGTGGATGGCGACGCCCACGTTGTACGGCAGCGTCCAGGGGGTGGTCGTCCACACCAGGAACGCCGCGCCGTCCTCCAGGCCCAGGCTGGCCGGGTCGGTCAGGCGGAACGGCACGTACACGCTGGGATCCTGGATGTCCTTGTAGCCCTCGCTGACCTCGGCGTTGCTGAGGGTCGTGCCGTCCTTGGGGCAGTACGGCGCCACGCGGAAGCCCTTGTACAGCAGGCCCTTCTCGCTGAGGTTCTTGACGCTCCACCAGATGCTCTCGATGTAGTCCTTGTGCAGCGTCATGTACGCGTCGTCCAGGTCCACCCAGTAGCCCATGCGCTCGGTGAACCTGCGCCACTCGGCCTCGTACTCGAAGACGCTGGCGCGGCACTCCGCGTTGAACCGGTCGATGCCGTACGCCTCGACCTCGCGTTTGCTGTTCAGGCCGAGTTTCTTCTCGACGCCCAGCTCGACCGGCAGGCCGTGCGTGTCCCAGCCGGCCTTGCGGGGCACGTGGAAGCCCTGCATGGTCCGGAAGCGCGGGAAGAGGTCCTTGAACGAGCGCGCCTGGACGTGGTGCACGCCGGGCTGACCGTTCGCGGTGGGCGGGCCCTCGAAGAACGTGAAGACGGGACCGCCCTGGGTCTGTTCCAGCGAGCGTTCGAACACGCGTTCGCGCTTCCAGAAGTCGAGGATCCCCTGTTCCAGTGCGGGAAAGTTCGGGTTGCCCTGCACGGGCGTGAAGAGGGTCTTCTTGTCGGTCATGTGATCTCCGGGTGGGTTGTGAGGGGCTGTGTGGGTCGGGCGTCGGAGGCGGGGGTCACCCGCGTCCGAATCGGCCGCCTGGGCCGGGCGGAGCAGAGGGGAAGTGGGCGGGCCAGTCGGGTGCGGACCGGTCGGGTGCGGGGCATGGTCACCTCCGGGGGGTGCGGGTCAGGGGAGAGGGTGGGCGGGGGCCGGACTAGTCGACGATGAACAGCGTGGCCCCCACGTCGGTGCTCGACCGGTGCGGCTCGGTATGGTCGGCCACCTGATACGACTCGCCGGGCCGCAGCGTGAAGGTGCGCCCGTCGGCCAGTTCGGTGTCCAGCTGACCGGCCAGCACGAGCAGGATGTGCCCCTTCTCGCACCAGTGGTCGGCCAGATACCCGGGGGAGTACTCGACCATCCGCACGCGGACCAAGCCGAACTGCCGGGTGCGCCACACGGCCGCGCCGCGCTCGCCGGGGTGCTCGGTGGCAGGCACGTCGGCCCAGGTGGTCACCCCGAAGGGAATGTCGGTCAGGTGCATGGTTCGGGCCTCCGGGGACAGAACACGGGCGAAGCGGGGCAGGAGTGAAGCGGGAAAGGGGACGGCGGGTCTCAGCGGTCACGCCCCCATGTGGGGGGACGGTGCTGGGACGCGCCGCCCCCTGGGGGAGCTGGTGCGTGGTACCACCCAACTTCACCGGCGCGTGCCGGTCTCCATTGGCCCTCTGACGGGGGGTGTCCGGACGGGTCTAGTGCGCCCCCGGGGGAGCGGTTCTTCCGTCGGCGCGGGAGGTGATCTTCGGCTGGCTGGGTCCGCGTCAGGCTCTCACCCTCCCTGACTCGCTCGTGCGTTCCGCTGGTGCCCGCGTACTGTCCTCTCGGTCGCCCTGATGTCTCACCCCGGTTTGGGGTGCCCCTCATGGTAGGGCGGCAGGCTGGGAACGGTCAACGTGGCTCCCCCGGGAGCCGCGCTTGCGGGTATGCTGGAGGGCAGTCTCTTCCGCTGCCCCCACCCCCTGCCCCCGGCGCGATACGTGTGAAAAGCGTCAGCGCGTGTTTAGAATCGGCCTCAGGAGTAACACGAATGACCTGCCCCACCCATCCCGCCTGCCCGACTGCCTGCCCCGCCCCGCGCGCGGCGGGCCGGTCGGCCGGCGTTCCGCACCTGCCCCCCCTGCCGGAGGCCCCGCTGTGACCGACGCCCACCAGAGCCTCCCCTTCCACGAACTGCAACAGAAGATCCTGCCCGAACTGCACCTGATCGCCGCCGGGTACGGCATCGAGAACTACCGCAAGCTGAAAAAAGACGCCCTGGCCCTGGCCATCATGGAGCGGCAGGCCGCCAGCGAGGGCCAGCTGCTCGCGCGCGGCTTCCTGGAGATCAGCCCCGACGGGTACGGCTTCCTGCAGGCCGACCTGCTCGACCCGAACAGCCGCACGGTGCTCATCAGCGCCGGCGTGATCAAGCAGTACCACCTGCGCACCGGGGACGAGATCATCGGCCGCGCCCGCAAGCCCCGCGAGAACGAGCGCTTCGGCTCGCTCGTGCAGGTGGAAGCCGTCAACGGCGTGGATCCCGAGACGGCCCGCCGCCGCCCGCGCTTCGACGACCTGACCCCCACCTTCCCGGACGCGCAGCTCGTGCTGGAAGACCCCAGCATGGACGACGGCCTGAGCCTGCGCGTCGTGGACCTGCTCGTGCCCATCGGGCGCGGGCAGCGCGCCCTGATCGTCGCGCCGCCCAAGGCCGGGAAGACCAGCCTGCTGAAGAAGGTCGCGAACTCCATCGTCAAGAACTACCCGGACGTGACCGTCATGGTGCTGCTCGTCGACGAGCGCCCCGAGGAGGTCACGGACTTCCGCGAGAGCGTGCAGGGCGCGCAGGTCATCGCCAGCACCTTCGACGAGCCGCCCCAGCACCACGTGCGCGTGGCGGAGTTCGTGCACGAACGCGCCCGGCGCATCGTGGAGGAAGGCGGCCACGTGGTGATCCTGCTCGATTCCATCACGCGACTGGCCCGCGCGAACAACCTCGTGACCCCACCCACCGGGCGCACCCTGTCCGGCGGTCTGGACTCCAACGCCCTGCACTGGCCCAAGCGCTTCCTGGGCGCGGCGCGCAACATCCGCGAGGGCGGCAGCCTGACCATCCTGGCCACCGCCCTCGTCGAGACCGGCAGCCGCATGGACGACGTGATCTTCGAGGAATTCAAGGGCACCGGCAACGCGGAACTCGTGCTGTCGCGCCGCCTCGAGGAACGCCGCATCTTCCCGGCGCTGGACATCCTGAAGTCCGGCACGCGCCGCGAGGAACTGCTGCTACAGCCTGAAGTCCTGAAGAAGATGTGGCTGCTGCGCAAGGTCATCAGCGACATGGACCCGGCGGACGCGATGGAGATGCTGCTCTCCCGCATGGGTAAAACCCGGAACAACGTCGAATTCCTGGCGGCCCTGGCCGGCGGCTGACGTTCGTCTACTCGATCCCCCGATTCGGAGCTCACACTTGTCTTTGCCTTCCCTTCGCCGCGCGACGCGGCTTCTGACCCTCGGCGCGCTGCTGGGCCTCGCCCACGCGCAACAAGCCACCCCCGAAGAGCGCCTGCTGGCCCCACTGCAACTGCAGCTGGACGCCCCGGCGGACGTGGTGCTCAGCCGTGACAGCGGCGAGCGCGTGCTGGAACTCGTCACCTCCCGCAACACGCCGCTGCCGAACGTCGCGCGGCGCTACGGCCTGACGCCGGGCGCCGTGAAGCTGGCCTCGGCGCGCGGCGCCACCCAGGTCGTGCAGCTCAGCCTGCCCGGCCGCGTGCAGGAACGCCAGCCGCAGCGGCCCCAGTCCGTCGTCACGTACCGCGTGAGGCCCGGCGACACCATGGCCCGGGTCGCCAGCCGCTTCGGCCTCACGGTGGTCGATCTGCTGGGCGTGAACCTCGACCGCACCAGCCTCGACCGCCTGCCGGTGGGCAGCACCCTGAACGTCCCCACCGGGGCGCGCGGGCTGCTGGTGCGGATCAAGCCGGGGCAGTCGGCCCTGTCGCTGATCGCCGGGTACGGCGCGGACCTGCTGACCACCGCGCGCGCCAACGACGTGTTGCCCACCGAGCTGGACGTGGGTGACGAGCTGCTGCTGCCCGGCATCCGCGCCGAGGGCTTCGCGCAGCAGCTGGCCGAGAAGCGCGAGGCCGAGCGCCGCGCCGCCATCGCCGCGCAGCGTCAGGCCCAGTACGAGAAGTTCCTGACCTGGAAGCAAGGCCGCGAGAAGGCCCGGCTGGAAGCCAAGTACGCCGCGCAGGAGCAGTACGAGAAGTTCCTGGCCTGGAAGAACAGCCCCGAGCGCAAGGCCGCCATCGCCGCGCTGGAACGCCAGCAGCAGTTCGAGGCCGCGCAGGCGGCCGCCCAGGCCCGCGCGCGGCAGACCGCGCAGCGCGCCGCCGTGGCCACCGTCAGCCTCGCGCCGGGCCGCAGCGGGCTGGTGTGGCCCATGCGCAGTTACCGCCTGACCAGCCGCTACGCCGAGCGGGACATCGCCTTCCACCAGCAGGTGTTCCACGGCGGGATCGATCTGGCTGCTCCCTACGGCACGCCGATCTACGCGGCGTCGGCAGGTCGCGTCACGCAGAGCGGCTACGGGGCGTATGGTCTGAACGTGTACACGCAGAGTGGAGACAGCACGCTGGTCTACGGCCATATGAGCCGCGCGGCCGTCACGGCCGGGCAGAACGTGGCGCAGGGGCAGCTGCTGGGGTACATCGGCTGCACCGGGATCTGCACCGGGCCGCACCTGCACTTCGAGGTGCGGCTGGGCGGGCAGACCGTGGATCCGCTGGGCCTGCTGCCATGACCGGCGGCGCGGTGCGCTTGCTGGTTGTGGACGACGAGGAGCAGATCCTGGAACTGCTCGATCTGACCCTGGCGATTCACGGTTACGAGGTCTGCACGGCCAGCAGCGGCCCACGGGCGCTGGAGCTGCTGGCCCACGAGGCCATCGACGTGATCGTGATGGACGTGCTGATGGCGCCCTGGGACGGGTTCGAGACGGTGCGGCGCATGGCGGCCCAGCACGGCCCGGCGCTGCCGCCGGTGGTCTTCCTGTCCGGGCTGGCGCGGCCGGCCGTGATGCCGGAGCTGGGGCCGGACGTGGTGCAGGAGTACCTGGTCAAGCCGTTCCGCCCGTCGCAGCTGGTCGAGCGGATTGAGGAGGCCCGCCGCCGCAGGCCGTCCAGCTAGCCCCACCCCCCAGAAACTGACCCCACCGGCTACCTGAAAGTGACCCTCCCGGTGGGGTCAGTTCTCGTTTACCCTGCGGGCATGACCGAAGCGACCACCGGTACCCCCGCCCTGAAGCAGGGCTTCGCTGAGATGTTCAAGGGCGG
Source organism: Deinococcus actinosclerus (assembly GCF_001507665.1). Classification (NCBI taxonomy): domain Bacteria; kingdom Thermotogati; phylum Deinococcota; class Deinococci; order Deinococcales; family Deinococcaceae; genus Deinococcus; species Deinococcus actinosclerus. Next base: position 1,394,336 of record NZ_CP013910.1, read on the forward strand.
CGTCATCATGGACGTCGTCACCGCCGACCAGGCCCGCATCGCCGAGGCCGCCGGCGCGACCGCCGTCATGGCCCTCGAGCGCGTCCCCGCCGACATCCGCAAGGACGGCGGCGTGGCCCGCATGAGCGACCCCAAGATGATCAAGGAGATCATCGGCGCCGTCAGCATCCCCGTCATGGCGAAAGTCCGCATCGGGCACATCGTCGAGGCGCAGATCCTCCAGGCGCTCGGCGTAGACTTCATCGACGAGTCCGAGGTCCTGACCCCCGCCGACGACCAGTACCACATACTCAAGCACGACTTCAAGGTGCCCTTCGTGTGCGGCGCCAAGAACCTCGGCGAGGCCCTGCGCCGCGTGGGCGAGGGCGCCAGCATGATCCGCACCAAGGGTGAGGCCGGCACCGGCAACGTCATCGAGGCCGTCCGCCACGCCCGCACCGTGCTCGGCGAGATCAAGCACATTCAGGCCCGCCCGGCCGAGGAACTCATGACCGTCTCCCGCGACCTCCAGGCGCCCTACGAACTGGTCCGCTACGTGCACGAGCACGGCAAGCTGCCCGTCGTGAACTTCGCCGCCGGTGGCGTCGCCACGCCCGCCGACGCCGCCCTGATGATGCTGCTGGGCCTCGACGGCGTGTTCGTCGGCAGCGGCATCTTCAAGAGCGACAACCCCGAGCGCCGCGCGCAGGCCATCGTGAAGGCCGTCACGCACTTCCAGAACGCCGACGTGCTCGCCGAGATCAGCGAGGACCTGGGCGCGCCCATGACCGGCATCAACATCGACGACCTGATTCCCGCCGAGCGCCTCGCCGCGCGCGGCTGGTAAACATGGCCCGCATCGGCGTGCTGGCCCTCCAGGGCGCGTTCCGCGAGCACCGCGCCGCCCTGGACCGCCTGGGCGCCCAGGTGACCGAGGTGCGCCTCGCCGCGGACCTGGACGGCCTGCACGGCCTGATCCTGCCCGGCGGGGAGAGCACCACCATGGCCCGCCTGATGAGCGAGTACGCGCTGTGGGAGCCCCTGCGGGCCTTCCACGCGCGCGGCGGGCAGCTGTGGGGCACCTGCGCGGGCGCGATCCTGCTGTCCCGTGAGGTGCAGGGCGCCCCACCGCAGTTCGGGCGGCAGGACAGCCTGGGCCTGCTGGACGTGACCGTGCAGCGCAACGCCTTCGGCCGCCAGATCGACTCGTTCACGACCGGGCTGGACGTGCGCGGCCTGACTGGCGCGTTCCCCGCCGTGTTCATCCGCGCGCCCGCCTTCGCCCGCGTCGGTGAGGGCGTGGAGGTCCTCGCCGAATACGACGGGCAGGCCGTCGCGGTGCGGCAGGGCCGCGTGCTCGCCACGGCGTTCCACCCGGAACTCACCGGCGACGACCGCCTGCACGACCTGTTCCTCCAGGGCTGCCTCACCCCCGCCTGACCGCAGACACAACAGGCCGCCACCTCCGACTGGGGTGGCGGCCTTTCTGTGGTCGTCAATCGTTGCTGGCGGGTGCGGGCGCCTGGGCGGGGTGCGTGACACGCAGGCGCAGGCTCAGCGCCAGGGCCACGGCGACCAGCCCCAGCGCCAGCAGGTAGGCGCGGCGCAGGCCCTCGGCCAGCTCGAAGCCGCCGCTCTGGATAGCGGCCGAGCCGATCAGCAGCGCCATCAGCGCGGTGCCCAGCGCGCCGCCCATCTGCCGGGCGAACAGCACGCCGCTCGTAACGGCGCCCAGTTCCTCGCGGCTGGACGTCTCCTGCGCGGCCAGCAGCAGGCTCAGCATGGAAAAGCCCATGCCGGTGCCCACCGCGAAGCCCAGTGCGCTCGTGACCCACAGCGGCGCGTGCACCGCGAAGATCAGCGCGCCGAACATCACGACGAGCACCGCGAAGCCCACCTGCGCGATGCGGGCCAGCGGGACGGTCTTCACCAGCCGCGCCGTCACGATGGCCGTCAGGGTCCAGCCCACCAGCATGGGGGTCAGGATCGCCCCGCCCGCCGTGGCCCCGCCGCCCGTGACGCCCTGCGCGTACAGCGGCAGGTACGCGATCACGCCGAAGTACGCCGCGCCGCCGAGCAGGTTCCCGGCGAACGCCACGCGCGGCAGCCGCTCGCGCAGGGCGCGCATGGGCAGCAGCGGGTCCGGGTGGCGGCGTTCGAGGACCACCGCGCCCGCCAGCGTCACGGCGCCCAGGATCACGAGCAGCCACTGCCGCTGTTCCAGTCCCCACACGACCAGCCCGCTGCCCAGCGTGAACAGCGCCGCGCCCGCCCAGTCGAGTCTGGCGGGGCGGGGCCGCCCGGTTTCCGGCAGGAAGCGCAGGGCCAGCAGCAGCGCCGCCGCGCCGAAGGGCAGGCTGGCGTAGAACGTCCAGCGCCACGAGAGCGTCTCGGTGAGCCAGCCGCCCAGCAGCGGCCCCACCAGCCCGGACACGCCCCACACGCCGGAGATGAACGACTGCACGCGGCTGCGTTCCTGAAGCGAGTACAGTTCCCCGACCATGGTGAGGGTCAGGGGCAGCAGGCCGCCCGCGCCGACGCCCTGCACGACCCGCGCGGCGATCAGCATGGCCATGGAGTGGCTCTGGCCGCACAGGGCCGAGCCGATCAGGAAGATCAGGACCGCGGCGAGGTACAGGCGTCGCCGGCCGACCACGTCGCTGGCGCGGCCCCACAGGGGGCTGCTGACCGTGCTGGTCAGCAGGTAGACCGCGAAGGGCAGGGCGTACAGGGTCTCGCCGCCCAGGTCGCGGATGACGCTGGGCATGGCGGTGGCGACCACGCTGGCTTCCAGCGCGGCCAGGAACACACCCACGACCAGACCGGTGGTGGCCAGCTGCCGGGCCTGGGGGCTCAGGTTGGGGAGGGCATTCACCTGCGCAGCGTACTCCTGTGAAGGCCCCGTCAAGGGTGGAGCTGGATTCACACGATCTGAATCGTTACAGTCTGCTCATGAGCATGCATCAGCGTCCGCTGGGCCGCACCGGCCTGAACGTCACCGAGATCGGCTACGGCGCCTGGGGCATCGGCGCGGACATGTGGAAGGGCGCGCAGGACGACCACAGCCTGGACGCCCTGCGCCGCTACGTCGAACTGGGCGGCAACTTCATCGATACCGCCATGGGCTACGGCAGCGGCCACAGCGAACGCCTCGTGGGGCAGGTCGCGCGCGAGCACCCCGGTACGCTCGTCGCCACGAAGATCAGCCCGAAGAACATGGAGTGGCCCGCCACGCCCGGCACCACCGCCGACGAGGCCTTCCCGGGCCAGTACATCACCGACATGACCCGCGCCAGCCTGGAGCGCCTGGGCCTGCCGACCATCGACGTGCAGCAGCTGCACGTCTGGAACGACAGCTGGCTGGGCCAGGGCGACTGGCAGGACGCCGTCGCGCAGCTCAAGCGCGACGGGCTGATCCGCGCGTTCGGCATCAGCGTCAACGACCACCAGCCGGACAACGCCGTCAGGGCCGTCGAGGCGGGCGCCGTGGACTCCGTGCAGGTCATCTACAACGTGTTCGACCAGTCCCCACAGGACCGCCTGCTCGACGCCTGCCGCGAGCACGGCGTGGGCGTCATCGTGCGCGTGGCGCTCGACGAGGGAAGCCTGACCGGCACCCTCACCCAGGACTCCACCTTCCCCGAGGGCGACTGGCGCAACGGCTACTTCGGCGGCGACCGCCTGAGCCAGCTGCAACCCCGCCTGCGCGCCATCGAACAGGACCTCGGCATCCACACCGACCAGCTCGCCGAGACCAGCCTGCGCTTCGTGCTGTCGCACCCCGCCGTGTCCACCGTGATCGTCGGGATGCGCTCGGTGCGCAACGTGGAACGCAACGCCGCGCTGGCCGACGGGCGCGGCCTGCCGCAGGATCAGGTGGAGCGCCTGCGCGCGCACCGCTGGGACCGCAACTGGTACCAGAGCGCCGAGTGAACACCGGCGAAGGGGCCGCCGGTATGGGTTCGGCGGCCCCTTCGCCGGTGTCTCCTCAGCTGGCCCGCGGCGGCAGGCGCACGATGGTCAGCATGTACCGGCCGAGCGCCTGGATCGCCTCGTAGAACTTGCCGAACTCGACGGGTTTCACGACGTAACTGGCGGCGTAGGCCTGATACGAGCGCAGGATGTCCTCCTCGGCGCGGCTGGTGGTCAGCATGATCACCGGAATGGTCATCAGCTGCGGATCCTGCTTGACCTCGCGCAGCACCTCCAGGCCGTTCATGCGCGGCATGTTGATGTCGAGCAGGATCACGTCCGGGCGGGGCTGCGCCGGGTCGCGCAGAAAGTCCAGCGCCTCAACGCCGTCGCGCGCCACGTGCAGGTGGGTGTGGATCCCGGCTTCCTGGAAGGCCTCCTGGGTCAGGATGATGTCGGCCTCACTGTCCTCGACCAGCAGCAGGTGGATGGGTATAGGCGTGTGGGTCTGGGTCATGACGGTGCCTCCGGCCCCCGCGGGGCCACTGCTGCCCAGTCTGGCAGGCCCGCATGGTCCGGCCGTGCAGCGCGCGTTTACGGCCCCCGCACGCTTCCTTATGGCTCCCTTGACCTGAGCCGGGCCGCTGACCGGCCGCCTGACCGGGCGCAGGGAGCCGGCGCCCTGCACTAGTCTGGCGGCATGAACGTCCTGCAATACGCTCTGGCGGGTGGCGCGGCCTTCCGCTCGCCCGGTGACCTGCTGGGCGGCCTGACGCTGGCGGAGGCCACCCGCGCCGCGCCGGGAGTGCCGTACACGCTCGCGGAGCTCCTCGCGCACCTTCAGGTCACGCAGCGGGCCAGCCTGGATCTCGCGTCGGGCCGCACCGACCGCTGGCCCGATGGACTGGATGTCTGGCCCGGTGCCCCTGCCAGTGACGCCGAACTGGTCGCCCTGCTGGCCGACCTCCAGACCGGGCTGGCCGAGGCGCAGGCGCTGGCCGCCGGTCCCAGCAGCCGCGCCCGGGACGTCCTGACCGATCTGGCGGCGCACAGCGCATATCACTGGGGGCAGGTGGCGCTGATCCGCCGCCTGCACGGCACGCTGCCCGCGCCGGAGCGCGCGTGACGGTCATCGTCGGGTCCCTGAATCCCGGCAAGGTGCAGCCCGTCCAGGAGGTGTTCGCCGCCCTGTGGCCGGACCTGGCGGTGCGTGGCGCGGCGGTGCCCAGCGGCGTGCGCGACCAGCCGCTCGGGGTGGGGGAGACCCGCCGGGGCGCCCTGAACCGCGCTCGGCGCGCCGCCCGCCTGCCCGGCGCGACCTGGGGCGTGGGCCTGGAGGGCGGCGTGCGGGTCGAGCGGGGACAGGGCTGGCTGTTCGGCGTGGTGGCCGCCGCGCGCGCCGGGGACGGCCTGCTCCTGAGCGCCCGCACCGCCGAGCTGCCCGTGCCCCCGGCCGTCCTGCCGCGCGTGCTGGCCGGCGAGGAACTGGGCGGCGTGATGGACGAGCTGCTGGGCACCCACGACCTGAAACGCGGGGCGGGCACGGTGGGGGCCCTGACCGGCGGACTGGTGACCCGGCCGGGCGTGTGGGCGCAGGCGCTCGCGCTGGCCCTGGCGCCGGCGCGGCATCCCGAGCTGTACCCGCCGGCTCTGCCGGTGCGAACGAACGTGCGTTAGGCGTGGTCTGGTAGGCTCGGGCGCGTGAGCACCTGGATCCAGTCCCGCCAGATCGGCCCCGCTGCCGTCCACTCCCTGACCGACGGCCAGTTCCGCCTGGACGGCGGCGCGATGTTCGGCAGCGTGCCCCGCGTCCTGTGGGAACGCGCCACGACCCCCGACGAACTGAACCGCATCCGGCTGCGCATCAACCCCCTGCTGATCCAGCTCGGCGGCGAGAACATCCTCGTCGAGACCGGCATGTGGGACCAGGGCGGCGAGAAATTCGAGGCCATGTACGCCCTGGACCGCGACGAGACCGTGTTCCGGGGTCTGGACGCCCTGGGCCTGAGCCCCGGGGACATCCACCTCGTGATCAACACGCACCTGCACTTCGACCACGCCGGCCGCAACGTCACCACGCTCGGCGACCCCACCTTCCCGAACGCCCGCTACGTCGTGCAGAAACAGGAACTCCACGACGCCCGCCACACCCACGAACGCAGCCGCGCCAGCTACCTCCCCGCGTACATCGACCCCATCGAGCACGCGGGCCTGTTCGAAGTCGTGGACGGCGAACACGAACTGCGCCCCGGCCTGAGCGTCCTGCCGCTGCCCGGTCACAACCTCGGCCAGCAGGGCGTCGTGCTGCGCCAGGACGGACAGACCCTGGTGTACGTCGCCGACCTGATTCCCACCCTGGCCCACGCGCCCACCGCGTACATCATGGGTTACGACCTCTACCCCGTCACCACCCTGGAAACCCGCAAACGGTACCTGGGCCAGTGGTTTGAGGAGGGCGCCATCATCTGCACCCCCCACGACCCCGACACCGCCTTCGCGCAGCTGCACCCGAACCCGAAAGGCGGCTTCACCCTGAGCGCCGCGCAGCCCTGAGCGCCCCCGCCAGCCCGGCCGCGCTACCCTGGCCATCCATGCGTGCTCTCCTGCCCCTCTGGCTGCTCCTGTGCGCCCTGCCTCCCGTCCAGGCGGCCGGGCTCGACCCCCACTACTATCCCCACCGCCCCGGCACCCGCTGGACGTACACCAGCGGCGAAACCCAGCTCGTCGGGGCGCCCGTCACCCACCGGGGGGTGGGCGTCGTGCCGGTCAGCCACCAGTACGGCGGCACCACCTTCAGCCAGGATCTGCTCGAATACCGCGCCGACGGCAGCGTCTGGCTGCGCGGCGTCAACGCCGCCGGGCGCCTCAGCTGGTACACCCCGCCGCTGCTGGTCTATCCCGCCGGGCCGCTCAGAACGGGCCAGACGTGGCAGTCCGCCAGCGGGGGCCTGAGCATGACCGTCCGCGTGACCGGCACGGCCCCCCTCAAACTCCCGGCCGGGAACTTCAACACCCTGATCCTGCGCAGCGAGACGGTCACGGGGGGAACACCAGCGTGCAGCTCTCGTATTTCGTGCCGGCCCTGGGCATCGTGCGCTACGAGACGGCCGACGGCAGCCGCATCGACCTGCGCCGCTAGGCCTCAGGCGCCGTTCTTGCGGCGGCGGGCCCGGTAGGTCAGCAGCGAGACGTACATCTTCGTGCGGGCCTTCGCGCCGCCCCAGAAGCCCCGCTTCTTCTCCTTGACCACCTGCGCCACGTTCGGCAGCTCCACGTACGCCCAGCGCGCCCCGGTCGCCTTCAGGTGCCGCGTGATCGCCGGTTCCGGCCAGCGCTCGGCCGCCAGATCCGGCACGGCCAGCAGCCACTCGCGGCGGCAGGACCGCTGCCCGCTCAGGTGCGGCGTGAGCTTGTTGCCCCAGTCGGTCACGAAACCGCCCCCCTCGAACACCCCGATGCTCATGTCCAGCTCGCCGCGCAGCACTGGGTCGCTCAGCATGCGCAGATGCTCGGCGCTCAGGCCCGTCAGGTCGGCGTCCAGCAGCACCACCACCTCCGCGTGGGTGGCCAGCAGCGCCGCGTGCAGCGCCCCGCCCTTGCCCACGTTCTGCGGCAGGTCCACGACGACGGCGCCCGCCTCGCGCGCCACGCGCGCCGTGTCGTCCACGCTGCCGTCCGAGGCCACGACCACCTCCGCCGTGAAGGTTCGCGCCACGCGTACCACCTCGGCGACGGTGTCCTCCTCATTGAAGGCCGCAATCACAACCGCAGGAGAAGACGCACTGACCGACATGCCGCCCATGCTACCTGCCCGCGCCCCTCCCACCAACTATCCAGGGCGCGGCGCCCCCTCGCCGGCCGGGGCGCGCCGTCAGTTCGTGACCCGGATGTCCTCGGTCGACAGCTCGGCCGCTTCCAGCGTGACCACCGGCAGGTCCCCGGTCAGGGCCGCGCCCAGCCACGACCCATGCCGCACGAGCAGCAGGTTGCCGACCGGCAGGCGGGCCACCAGCAGATCGTGCAGCACCATGGGCGCCAGGCCCGGCATCATGACGACCAGTTCGCCCTTGTAGTCCCAGCGGACCGTCACGCCCCGCGCCCCCACCTGAATGAACAGCGGTTCGTCCTGCAACACCACGCTGGAAAATGTTCCGGTCTCGGTCAGCTCCAGCTGCGTGCCGGGCTTCCCGGGCGGCAGGGTCTCCGGGTCGTGCAGCGCGATGTGCAGCGCCGCGTGTAGCCGGTCGGCCACCACGCGGTGCAGCCCCAGCGCCTGCGCCGCCCGGCGGAAGGCCTGCGCCGCCTCGTCGGTGGACAGGCGGGCCAGCCGCGCCAACAGGGTCTCGACGCCCTTGCGGGCGAACGACAGCAGCACGTCCGGCGTGGCGTCCCCGTACTTGCGGGCGCTGTCCGGCGTGAGCTTGTCCAGCTGCAACGCGCCGCCCCGCATGACCTGCGCCGCCGCGCGCGCCAGGCGCAGGACGGCAAAATCCACCGCCGGATTCAGCAGCAGCGCCGTGGCCCGCGCGGTGGAGGCCCGGCGCCCGAGTTCCAGCGCCGTCTGGCTTTCCACCACCAGCGTCATGTGCGCCCCGCTGATCAGGGCGCGCAGCTGCTGATCCGGCAGTTTCAGGAGCTGCGCCCGGTCGGGCAGGGGCGCGCCGGGCCGCAGCAGGGTCAGCTGCGGCCCCACCTGCACCTGCCAGTTCGGGCCGATGGGCTGCCACTCGATGTTCAGGCCGCGCCAGCGGGTGCTGCCACCCCCGCGCAGGTACACGGTCAGGCGTTCGGCGCCGTCGTCCGGCACGCGCATGGCGCTCCCCGGATGCTGCGCGAAGAGGATGCTGCCCTGCGGCGCGCCGTTCAGGGTGGGTTTGGGCAGGGCGTCCAGAATGGGGTCGAGCAGCTGCGCGACGTGCCGCGCGGCCGCGCGGATGGCGGGCCGTTCCCGCGGGTCACGCGGCAGGGGGTACTCGGCCCGCAGGGCCCGGATGAGGGCCTCACGCGCCTCGAAGGACAGCGGTTCGCGCTCGGCCGCCGTGATCCGCGCGGCCAGCACGTCCTCGTCGGGATGCCGCGGGAACGGCTCGGCGTGCACGGCCGAGAGTGCCGCGCGGACCCGCGCCCGGCCATCCTCGGTGAGCAGGAGCAGCGACAGGGCCGCCGCGAGCCGCCCGGTGACCTCCGGGTCGTGCAGATCCATCAGGGCGTCGTGGGCGGGCGGCACCGCCAGCGGCTGCGTGCCGGGCCGCGCCAGCCGCTCGGCATTCTCGATCACGGTGTACAGCACCCGCAGGTGCGCGAATTCCGGTTCGCGCTGCCAGCGCAGCGTGAGTTCGCGCGTCTGCACCGACGCCCGCTGATGCCACTGGAGGAGTTGCAGTTCCTCCCAGGCGCGCGACTCGTCCGAATCGGCCGTGGGCGGCGCCGTCCAGGTGCTCTGCCCCCCGTGCCCGGGCCGGGGGTGCTGCGCCGGCGCGCCCTGATGCAGGCGGTAGGCGCGGTCCGCCTCCATCAGGCGCCGCTGCAGCGGCGGCTCCAGCGGCGCGCGCAGCAGCTCGTCGCGCAGCAGGGCCAGGCCGCGCCGCCCGCCACGGGGCACGCGCCCCTCCATCAGATCCTGCACCTTGTACTCATACAGTTCGACGAGCTCAAGCCAGAATTCCACCGGGAACCTCCACTCGCAGCAGTGACGCAGGCATCCCCTGCAGTATGACGGCTCCGGCCTGCCGCGCGGCGTCTATGCGAGCTGGCCCGCGTCTGTAAGGCGGGTGACAGCCACGCCCTGTATAACAGGAGTCAATGACGCGCCACACTCCTCCTTTCCCGCGCGCTGACCGGAGTCCGGCGTGACCCCAGTGCTGCTGACCGCCCTGTTCGTGGTGGGTGTGCTGCTGTCCGTGCGGGTCGGCGAGCGCATCCTGAGCATTGTGCTGGCGGTCGTGGTGGGCCTGCTCGTCGCGCTGCTGGGCGCGCTGGCGCTGGGACTCGGCCGCCCGGACGACGGCGGGCTGCGGCTGGCGGATCTCGGGCGCGCGCAGGGCGCGCTGGTCGTCGCGGCCTTCCTGATCGCCACGGCCGCGTTCCACATGGGCCGCATGCTGCTGCCCAGCCTGGACCGCCCGGGCCGCAAGCCGGTGAAGGTCCAGCGCACCGCCTCGCCCACCCAGGTGCAGCGCCGCACCAGCCTGACCCAGACGCAGGTGACGCACGACCTGCGCTTCCAGGAGTACGAGGTGCTCGACCGGATCGGGGTGGGCGGCATGGGCAGCGTGTACCGCGCCCGGCGCCGTCAGGACGGGCGCACGGTCGCGCTGAAGGTGCCGCAGGACAAGTACCTCGCCGACGCGAAATTCGTCAAGCGCTTCTACCGCGAGGCGGAGGTGCTCAAGCGCTTCAACCACCCCAACATCGTGCGGGTCTACGACTACCGCATGCAGGACCCCGAGCACTACATCGCCATGGAGTTCCTGGACGGCGAGAGCCTCGAAGACCTGCTCGAAAACCGCACGCTGACCTTCACGGAAAGCACACAGATCATCCGCGCCCTGGCCGACGCCCTGCGCCACATCCACATGCAGAACGTTGTGCACCGCGACATCAAGCCCGCCAACGTCATGGTGCTCAAGAACGCCTTCGCGGACGGCCAGCTGCGTGACGGCGGCGTGAAACTCATGGACTTCGGCATCGCGGTGGGCAAGGTGCTGACCCGGCTGACCATGACCGGCGCCCGCGTCGGCACGCCCATCTACATGGCGCCCGAGCAGGCCAAGGGCAACCGCGTGGACGCCCGCAGCGACGTGTACTCCCTGGGCCTGCTGGCCTACGAGATGGTCACCGGGCAGACCGCCTTCAAGGGCAGCTACGAGGCCGTGGTGCACCAGCAGGTCTTCGAGTCGCCCAAACCACCCAAGCAGGTGCGGCTGGAGGTGCCGGGCAAACTGAACGACCTGATCCTGAACATGATCGAGAAGGACCCGGCCTCGCGCCCCACCCTGGACGACGTGATCGCCCGCGTGGACGCCGGGGTCCTCAGTGACGACGTGTTCAACGATCCGGTCGCGCTGGCGCTGAGCGTGCAGGAAAAACGCGGCACGCTGCGCCTGCTGGATCTCAAGGGCAAGCTGCGCGCCAGCCTGCGCGACCAGACCGGCGGCGCGCTGGGTCTCCCGGGCGCCCCGAACGCCATGGCCAGCGATCCTGAAGGCCACCTGTTCGTGACCCTGCTCGACTACCGCCAGGGCCAGCGCGGCGCGATGGTGCGCAAACTCGACCCGGAAGGCAAGGAACTCCTCTCGTTCGGGCCCTACGGCCTCGGCGACGGTGAACTGCTCCAGCCCGTGGGAGTGGCTGTCGCCAGGGGCCTCGTGCACGTGCTGGACGCCGAGGCGCAGCATGTCGTCACGTACGACCTGAACGGCCAGTTCATCCGGCGTTTCGGCGGGAGGGGACAGGGGCAGGGCCGCTTCGAGAAACCCCGCTCGATCGTCGCGGCGCCCGACGGCCACGTCTACGTGCTCGATACCGGCACCAACGAGGTGCAGCGTTTCAGCGCGCAGGGCGAGTACCTCAGCCGCTTCGCGTTCCGCCTGGACCGCAACAGCGACGCCCTGCGGCCCCTGGAAGGGCTGGGCGTGGATCAGTTCGGCGCGGTGTACATCGTCGACAGCGTGGCCCGCAAGGTGCGCAAGATCGAGGCGGACGGCACCCCGGGCCTGACCTTCTCCATGGAAACGCTGGTCGGTGAACCCACCGACGCCCCCTGGCTCATCCAGGTCAGCCCGGAGGGCCAGATGTACGCGGTGCGCCAGGGCGGACAGGTACTGCGCACCTACTCCAGCGTGGGCGACCTGCTGTCCTCGAACGACATGTACGCGCCGGTGCAGGCCATGTCCCTGTTGCAGCGCCCACACGTCCTGCAGCCCGCCTGACCATGCCGCTGCCCACCCTGACTCTGTACACCCGCGCCGGCTGCCACCTGTGCGACCTGGCCGCCGAGCACCTCGCCGCGCTGGAGTTCACGGTCCAGGCCGTCGACATAGACCGTGACCCACAGCTGCGCGCCCGCTGGACGGACCACGTGCCGGTGCTCGCCTGGACGCCGCCCGGCGGACCTGAACAGGTCCTGGGCAAGGGCGCGTTCAGCCGCGCGCGCCTGAGCCAGCTGAAACTGCTGCTTCTGCGCGCCGCGCCGTCCTGAGCGCCGCGCGGCGACCGCCATGCGGGACGCCCGACCGCCCCCGGGGACGCTATGGTGAGGCCCATGACGCCTCAGTCCTTCCACCCCGCCGGAGTGCCCGCGTGAGCTGGCTCGAACGCCTCCGCGACGGGCTCTCCAAGACCCGCAAGCAGATCAACGACACCGCCGGATTCCTGGGCACCGACGTCCGCGACGTCCTCACCAACCGCCTCGAGACCATCGAGGATCTCGAGTACGCCCTGATCGCCGCCGACGTGGGCCGGGCCGCCACCGAGGAGATCCTGGAGGATATCCGCCGCAGCGAGGGCAAGAACCTGCAGGAGGCGCTGATGGACGCCCTGACCCTGCAACTGGAGCCCGACGCGAAACGCGCCGAGTTCCGAAAGCTGGGCTTCAGCCCCGACGCGCGGCGCAGCAGCGTCGATCCCAGGGGCCACGTCGTCATGGTGATCGGCGTGAACGGCGTGGGCAAGACCACCACCATCGCCAAGCTGGGCCAGTACTACATGAACCGCGGCCAGAGCGTCATGTTCGCGGCCGGTGACACCTTCCGCGCCGCCGCCGGGACGCAGCTGGGGGTCTGGGGCGAGCGGCTGGGCATCCAGGTCGTGCAGGGCGCCGACGGAGGCGACCCGGCCGCCGTGGCGTTCGACGGCGCCGCCGCCCGCGTGGCGCGCGGCACCGACCTGCTGTTCGTGGATACCGCCGGGCGCCTGCACAACAAGCACAACCTCATGGAGGAACTCAAGAAGGTGCGGCGCGTGATCGACAAGGCCGACCCGGGCGAACCCGCCGAGGTCTGGCTGGTGCTCGACGCCGTGACCGGCCAGAACGGCCTGCAGCAGGCCAAGAAGTTCCACGAGGCGACCCCGCTGACCGGCGTGATCGTCACGAAACTGGACGGTACCGCCAAGGGCGGCATCCTGGTGCCGATCGTGCGGGAACTGGGCGTGCCCATCAAGTTCATCGGGGTGGGCGAGCAGCCCGGTGACCTGCAACCCTTCGACAGCCGCGAGTTCGTGCGGGCGCTGTTCGACGTGAACATTCCCCGCGAGTGATCCAGCGGCAGAGGCGGCCCCCGGTTCACACTGGGGGCCGCCTCTGCACGCAGCAGTGACTGGGTGTGGCGGTTACTGGGTGCTGCGGGGGTCCAGGACGTCGCGCAGCCCGTCACCGAGCAGGTTGAAGCCCAGCACGGTCAGGAAGATCGCCAGCCCCGGGAAGATCATCGTCCAGGGGGCGTCGAGGTAGTACTGGCGGCTGTCGCTGATCATGGTGCCCCACTCGGGCAGGGGCGGCTGCGCGCCGATCCCCAGGAAGCCCAGCGCGGCGACCTCGATGGTCGCGGTGGCGATGCTCAGGGCGCCCTGCACGATCAGCGGTGAGAGGCTGTTGGGCAGCACGTGGCGGAACACCATGCGTCCCTGCGAGGCCCCCAGCGCTCCGGCAGCCGCCACGAATTCACGCTCGCGCACCGAGAGCACCACGCCGCGCGCCAGGCGCAGGTACACCGGGATCTGCACGAGCGACACGGCGATCATGGCCGTGACGAGCTGCGGGCTGTTCAGCGCGAAGAGCCGGTCGAGGCCCGCGATGAGCAGCGGTGGATTGTCGGCGCTGAAGATGCTGGCGAAGCCGATGGCGAGCAGTATGCCGGGGAAGGCCAGCATCACGTCCGTGACATACCCCAGCACGCTGTCGAGCCACCCGCCGAAATACCCGGCCAGGACCCCCAGCAGCGAGCCCAGCACCAGGGCCAGCAGGGTGCTGACCACGCCGACTTTCAGGCTGATGCGGGTGCCGTGCAGCACGCGGGTCATCAGGTCGCGGCCCAGGTTGTCGGTGCCGAAGGGCGCGGCGAACACGTTCACCTTCCCGCTGACCGGATCGGTGTACGTCTGCTTTGCTTCCTCGTTCCAGAGGGCCGTGATGGACGGCGGTTTCAGGCGCAGGGTGTAGCGGTTGGGTTCGTTGCGCGGGTCGTAGGGTTTCAGGACGCTGGCGAACACGGCCAGCAGCACGAAGGCCAGCACGATCACGGCGCCGACCTTGCCGGGCGTGCTGCGGCGGAAACGCCGCCAGAAGATGCTGTCCTGTTTCGGTGTGGACTGGGGAACAGTCGTTGTCGTCATGGGTCACTGTTCCTTTCAGCTGTACTGGATGCGGGGGTCGAGGGCGGCGTAACTCAGGTCCACGAGCAGGTTCACCACGCTCACCACGAGCGCCGCGAAGATCACGCCGCCCTGGATGATCGGGTAGTCGCGCTGGCTGATCGCGTCGTACACCCAGGAGCCCAGCCCCGGCCAGGAGAAGATCGTCTCGGTCAGCACGGCGCCGCCCAGCAGCGCGCCCGCCTGCAGGCCGATCACGGTCACGACCGGTAGCAGGGCGTTGCGCAGGGCGTGCTTGGTGGTCACGGTGCGCTCCGCAAGGCCCTTGGCGCGGGCGGTGCGCACGTAGTCCTGGTTCAGGACGTCCAGCATGGAGGAGCGCGTGATGCGCGCCACGATGGCCAGCGGAATGCTGCCCAGCGCGATGGCTGGCAGGATCAGGTGCCGCACGGCGTCCCACGCGGCGCCCGGCTGGCCGCGCAGCAGCGCGTCGAGGACGTTGAAGCCCGTGAGGGGCGCAATGTCGAACTCGGTGCCCAGGCGGCCGCTGGGGGGCAGGATGCCCAGCTTCACGCCGAAGAAGTACGACAGCAGCAGGCCCAGCCAGAACACGGGCATGCTCACGCCCAGCAGCGAGATGGTCGTGGCGAGGTTGTCCCAGATGCTGTTGCGCCGCAGCGCCGCCAGGATCCCGGCGGGCATGCCGATCAGCAGCGCGACCAGCAGCGCCGCGACGCTCAGTTCGGCGGTGGCGGGGAAGCGGGCCTTCAGGTCGTCCAGCACGGGAATGTTGCTCTTCAGGCCGGTGCCCAGGTCACCGCGCACCAGCGCCGTGATGTACTTCGGGTACTGCGCGTCCAGCGGGTTGGCCGGGTTGAAGAACCACGGTTTGTTCAGGCCCAGCTGCTCGCGCAGCGCGGCGGCCGCTTCGGGCGTGGCGCGCTCGCCCAGCATGGCGACGGCCGGGTCGCCGGGAATGGAACGGACGAACACGAACACGACCAGGCTGATGCCCAGCATGACCAGCAGGGTGCGTGCCAGTCGGCGGATCAGGTAACTGCCCAAGGTGAATCTCCAGAGGTGTGAGAGGGTCGGCGGCGCACTGGCGTGTCAGACAACCGTGCGGGGCGGGGGGTGGGCGCCAACGGTGAGGGCCGGAGCAGGCCCGTGCAAGGCGCTGCTCCGGCCCTCACGCTTGACCGGGGGTTACTTCTTGCCGGGCACGCTGATGGTGTTGAAGGGTTCGCTGCCCAGCGGGCTGGGCGTCCAGCCCTTCACGTAGCTGCGGGCGGCGGCCAGCGGGTTGCTGTGCACCATGGGAATGCGGTACGCGGCGTTGTAGGTGATCTCGTGCAGCTGCTGGTACACCTTGGCCTTGGCGGCCTGGGTGGCGGCGGCGCGGCCCTGCTGGAGCAGGGTCTCGACGTTCGCGGGGTTCCAGTTGATGTCGTCCGAGGCGTTGGCGCCGTAGTACGCGCCGTAGAAGTTGTCCGGGTCGCCGTAGTCGCCGGTCCAGCCGATCATGTACATGTCGAAGCCGGGTTCCTTGTTGCGGTCGTCCAGGTACTTGGCCCAGTCCTCGGTCTTCAGGTTGACCTTCACGCCGATGGCGCTCAGGTCAGCGGCGATGGCTTCGGCGATGGGCTTGGGCGTGGGGAAGTACGGGCGGCTGACGGGCATGTACCACAGGTCGATGGAGAAGCCGTTGGGGTAGCCGGCGTCGGCGAGCATCTTCTTGGCGGCGGCGGGGTCGAACTTGTAGTCGGCCGGCACCTTGGGGCTGTTCGCCCAGGCGAGCACCGGGGGCAGGAAGCTGGCGTTGCTGGTGCCCAGGCCGTTCCAGAAGGCGTTGGCGATCTCCTTCTTGTTGATGGCCATGCTGATCGCCTGACGCACCTTGTCGTTCTTGAGGTACTGGTTGCGGTTGTTCAGGCTCAGGAAGCCCACGTTGAAGCTGGGGCGCTTGACCGCCACGAGGTTCTTGTCGCTCTGGACGCTCTTGAGGCTGTCGGGAGTCAGGTCGTTGGCGAAGTCGATGGTGCCGGCCTTGAGTTCGTTCAGGCGCTGGCTGGCGTCCTTGATGGACCGGATGACCAGCTGATCGACCTTGGCCTTCTCGCCCCAGTACAGCTTGTTGGGCAGCAGGGTGACGCGGTCACCGGTGCGCCAGCTCTGGAAGATGAACGGGCCGGTGCCGACGGGTTTGCTGGCGGGCGTGCCGTACTTCGCGCCGTCCTTCTTGATGGCGGCCGGGCTGGCGATCCCGAAGTATCCGGCGGCCAGCACGTCCGGCAGGACGCTGGAGGGCTTGTTCAGGTCGACGCGCACCGTGGAGTCGTTGACCTTGACGATGTTCTTGATGACGGCCGTGGCGTCGCCCTTGTACCCGCCGAGCAGCTCGCCGACGATCTCGAAGGTGCGGCCCTGGTCACGGAAGCCGTAGGGGTGGCTCTTGTCCCACCAGCGGCTCAGGTTGAAGATCACGGCGTCGGCGTTCATGGGGGTGCCGTCGTGGAAGCGCACGCCCTTACGCAGCGTGAACGTCCAGGCGGTGTTGTTCGCATTGGCGGTCCACTTGGTGGCCAGGCCGGGCTTGAGGTTGGTGGTGCCGTCCTCGAAGTCGACCAGGGTGTCGTAGATCTGGCGCTGCACCAGGATGCTGATCCCGTCGGTGATGTTGCCGGATTCCAGGCTGACGGGTTCGCCGTTGCCGCCGAAGACAAGGGTGGCCGCCGAGGCGGCGCTCAGGGTGGAAAGCAGGGCGGTCAGAAGCACTTTCTTCATGGAACCTCCGGTCCGGACCGTCATGACGTCAGGGCCCGCGTGGGGCGCATGAGTCTGTGGCAGCCGGACGATGAAAGGAAAAACGTTCGTTCAGGGTATGGGCCACCCCCGGGGGTGTCAAGCTCGCCCCGCTGACCGGCGCGTCAGCGGGGCGCCCTCGCGGGACGCACCGGTCAGACGATCGGGGTGCTCAGGACGCCCAGGCCCTCGACCTCCACCTCGACCGTGTCCCCGGCGTGCAGGGCGCCCACCCCCTCGGGCGTGCCGGTCAGCACCACGTCGCCGGGTTCCAGGGTCACGAAGCGCGTCAGGTACACCAGGATGTCCACGACCGGGAAGATCATCTGCGAGGTGCGGCCGTCCTGGCGGGTCTCGCCGTTGACGCGGGTCTGCACGCGCACGTCGCGGGGGTCGAACTCGGTCTCCAGCCAGGGGCCCAGGGGGCAGAAGCGGTCGGCGGCCTTGGCGCGGAACCACTGCAGGTCGGTCTTCTGCAGGTCGCGGGCCGTCAGGTCCAGCCCGCAGGTGTACCCGGCCACGGCGTCCAGGGCGTTCTCCGGCGTGAGCTGCTGCGCCCGGCGCCCGATCACCAGGGCCAGTTCCCCCTCGAAGTGGAAGTTCTGCGTCCAGTCGGGGCGCTGCACCGCGCCGCCCGGCTCGGCCAGGGCGTTCGGGCCCTTCAGGAAGATGCCGGGCTCCCTGGGCAGGTCGCCCGTATCGTTGCCCAGTTCGCGGATGTGGTCGAGGTAGTTACGGCCCACGCAGACGATCTTGCTGGGCTCGGCCGGGGCCAGGAACGTCACGCCGGCGGCGTCCAGCGTCTCGCCTGTGGGCGAGCCCCCCATGCCGCGCGTGACCTGCACCTGCGTGCCGTCCAGGATGCCCCACTGCGCCGCGCCGTCTGCCGCGCCTTCCACCGAGAACCGAACAAGTTTCATGCGTGCAGGATAGCGGCCCGGGGAGGCGCCCCTCGCGCGGGCCGCAGAAGAAGTCGCAGAAGAAGCGGCGCAGAGGTGACGGTGCAGGTGAGCCAGGCCAGGAGAGACGGCGCAGGGGCGGACAGCCCTGCACGCTGTCCGCCCCTGCGCCGGTCGCAGTTATTTCAGGAGGTTGCGGCTGATCACGACGCGCTGGATCTCGTTGGTGCCCTCGTAGATCATGTTCAGCTTCACGTCGCGCAGCAGCTTCTCGACCGGGTACTCGGCCACGTAGCCGTACCCGCCGTGAATCTGGATGCCCTCGTTCGCGGCGTTGAAGGCCATCTCACTGCAGTACGCCTTGGCGATGGCGCTCTCGAAACCGTGCGGCTGCCCCTGATCGACCAGCCACGCGGCCTTCTGGTACATCAGGCGGCCGGTCTCGATGCCGATCGCCATCTCGGCCAG
The DNA here is from genome assembly GCF_001507665.1 of Deinococcus actinosclerus. NCBI lineage: Bacteria > Thermotogati > Deinococcota > Deinococci > Deinococcales > Deinococcaceae > Deinococcus > Deinococcus actinosclerus. The sequence continues at coordinate 1,412,707 of NZ_CP013910.1, forward strand.
CTTGAACTGGATCGCCTGGAATTCCGCGATGGGCCGGCCGAACGCGGCGCGGTCCTTGGCGTACTTGATGCTCTCTTCCATGGCGCGCCGCGCGATGCCCACCGAGCCCGCCGCGACCGGAATGCGGGTCTTGTCGAGCGTCTTCATGGCGATCTTGAAGCCGTCACCCAGGCCGCCCAGTTGATTCTCCTTCGGCACGCGGACGTTCTCGAACACCAGTTCGCTCGTCAGGCTGGCGCGCTGGCCCAGCTTGTGCTTGATCTTGTTGTACGAGAAGCCCGGCGCGTCCTTGGGCACGACCAGCGCGACGGTCGCCTTGTGGCCGCCCTGCTTGTCGGTGGTGGCGAACACGACCGTCACCTCGGCCAGACCACCGTTGCTGATCCACATCTTCGTGCCGTTGATGACCCACTCGTCGCCGTCCAGCACGGCAGTCGTGCCCATCGCGGCGGCGTCGGAGCCGTTGTTCGGTTCGCTCAGGGCGAACGCGGCCAGTCCGGCCTTCTCGGTCAGCGGCGTCAGGAAGCGCCTGTGCTGCTCCTCGGTGCCGCCGATCAGGATGGGGGCGATGCCCAGCTCACTGGCCATCAGGACGGTGTAGATGCCCATGCAGCCGTAGGCGATCTCCTCGCCGATCAGGCACTCGTCGAACATGCCCAGGCCCAGGCCGCCGGCGTGCTCGGGGATGCTTGGGTTGAGCAGGCCGACCTCGAAGGCCTTCTCGACGACCTGCCAGGGCAGCTCCTCCTTCTGGTCGTATTCGGAGGCGATCGGGATGATCTCCTTGCGGGTGAAGTCGCGGGCGAGCTGCTGCAGCTGGCGTTGTTCGTCGTTCAGGGTGAAGTCCATGGTCACTCCTCGGGGCGCGCGGTGACGCCAGAATGGGGGGGGATTGTACTGGGTTCAATCTTATCAGGGGCGGCGCCGGCCCGCAGCTGTTCCCACGCGGGTGTCGCCTCCCGTGTCCAGCCGCTCCGACCACGCTGCCCCGATCATGAGCCGATCACGCCCCGCCCGCTACAACACCCGTACGCCGCGGAGGCCGCATGCCCAGACCCAGTGCCCTGCCCGTTCCTGCCCAGCCGCCCGCCCGGGTGGACGTCACGCTGCACCTGAACGTCCTGGGCGACGAGGCCTTCACCTCGGCCGACGTGACCGAATGGTGGCTGCACCATATCCTGTGCCTCGCCGGCGCCGCGCCCCATGAGCAGTTCCTGCGGCTGGGCGGGAGCCGTCACCTGCGCCTGTCCATGCAGGTCGCGCCGGGCGCAGGTGACCGGCCAGCGCCGCTCCTGCACGTCCGGGCCGACCTGAGCGAGGGCCGTCCGGTGGCGGTCACGGCCACCCGGCACCTCCGGCTGGCCCCGGGGCAGCGGCAGACCCTGGACCTGCACCTGCCGGCCGACCCGCAGCCCTACGCGCGCCTGACCGTCACGTCCGGCCTCATGACCGGCAGCCCTGCCCCCCCGGCGGCGCTGCGGGCCCAGGCCGTCACGCTGGGGTGGGCGCCGCCGGATGCGCCGCCCACCGCCCGGGTCATCGCCGGCGGGTATGAGCTGCGCACCCCCAGCGGCACCCTGTACCACGACGGTCAGCGTGTCTGCGCCCTGCACGCCGCCGCCGACCGCGCCTACCGTTCCAGGGGCGGCCCGGCCGGACCGCTGGGCCTGCCGGCCGGCAGCGCCCTGATCCCGGAGCGCTGGCACGTTCCCTTCCGCGCGCACGACCTCCTGCACCGTCCGGGGGGGACGGCGCTGCTGCCGCGCCACGTCTGGGCCGCGTGGTCTTCCGCGCGGGCCCGTCTGGGCGCTCCCACGGGGGACACGGCGCCGCTCGCCGCACGGGGGCTGACCCTCACGCCCTGCCAGCGCGGCACCCTCGTGACCGACGAGGAAACCCGCGCCCGCGTGCCCACCCGCACCGTACACGTCCGCGCCGCGCGGCTCGCCCGGGCGCTCGGGCGGCACCTGCGGGCGCAGCTGCCGCCGGGCGGGCAGGTGCGGGTGTGTCCACCGGCGCCCGGATCGCCGCTGCGCTACGCGGTGGTGTTCACGGGCCCGGCCGGGCCCCCGGTCACGCTGGAGGTGCCGCTCGTCCTGCGCCTGACGCCTGCGCCGGACACCCGGCGCCCGGTGAGACTGAGTGCGCGGCAGGCCGGCGTGATCGACCTGCCCACCGGCCTGCCCGCCGCGCAGGCCCGGACGATCCTGAGGGTGCTGGAGGCGGCGCTGGGCCGGCCCGCCACGCTGCTCCGTCTGCCGGAGGGCAGTGGACTGGTGGGCGCGCGGGTCACCCTGGACGGTGCGCTGCATCTGGATGTCCTGCACCGTCAGGCGGCAGGGGCATGTGGGCGCCAATCCACGGGCCTGTCAGCGGATCCCGACGTGACCTGACCGGGTCTTCATGTCCTCTTGAGGAAAATCAGAATGGCAAAATGCCATTTTCTGCCAGAATGATCTGGCGATATGCCAACGAAGAACCTATCCCGAATACACGCCCTGATCCGCCACGCGCTGGAGGAACACTCCGCGCGCGGCCATCAGGGCGACCTGCCCGAAGGCAAGGTCACGCTGCGCCTCCAGGCGGTCGACTACTACTGGCTGACCCAGCTGGCCGAACTGATGGACGGCAGCCGCACCCGCGCCGCCTCCCAGCTCCTCTCGGCCGCCATCCGCGACGCCGCCGAGGCCGCCGGCCTCCCCACCGAGGGTGACGACTTCCAGGACGCCTTCCGGGCCTTCCTGGACCAGGAATTCCCGCACGAGACCTCGCCGCCCCATCACCCCTGACCGGAGGTCACCATGCCCCACCACACCGAACTCATCGCCGCCCTGGCCATCGGCCTCACCCTGGCCTTCTTCGGCGGGCTCCTCGCCACCCGCCTGCGCCTGCCCCCCTGGTGGGCTACCTGCTCGCCGGGATCGCCGTCGGGCCCTTCACCCCCGGCTTCGTCGCCGACGCCCACATCGCCGCGCAGCTCTCGGAGATCGGCGTGATCCTGCTGATGTTCGGCGTCGGCCTGCACTTCTCGATCCAGGACCTGCTCGCCGTGCGCCGCATCGCCATTCCCGGCGCGCTCGTGCAGATCGTGGTCGCCACGCTGCTGGGTCTGGGCGCCGCGCACCTGTGGGGCTGGCCCCTCGGCCAGGGCCTCGTGTTCGGTCTGGCGCTGTCGGTCGCCAGCACCGTCGTGCTCCTGCGCGCCCTGGAGGAACGCGGCACGCTCGGCACGCCCAGCGGACAGATCGCGGTGGGCTGGCTGGTCGTGGAGGACCTCGTGATGGTGCTGGCCCTGGTGCTGCTGCCGGCCCTGGCGCCCCTGCTGCGGGGCGGCGGCCCGCTGGACGTCGGCGAGATCGCCCTGTCCCTGGGTGTCACGCTCGGCAAGGTCGCGCTGTTCGTCGCGCTGATGATGATCGCGGGCCGCCGCTTCGTGCCCTGGCTCCTGACCCGCGTCGCCCGGCTCGGCTCGCGGGAACTGTTCACGCTGGCGGTCCTGGGCACCGCGCTGGGTATCGCCTACGGCGCCGGCGTCCTGTTCGACGTGTCCTTCGCCCTGGGCGCGTTCCTGGCCGGGGTGGTCGCCAGCGAGAGCAAGTTCAGCCAGCAGGCCGCCGAGGACGCCCTGCCCTTCCAGGACGCCTTCGCGGTGCTGTTCTTCGTGGCGGTGGGCATGCTGTTCAACCCGGCCGTGCTGCTCGACGCGCCCCTGCTCGTCATCGGCACCGCGCTGATCATCATGCTCGGCAAGACCCTGGCGGCGTTCCTGATCGTCCGCCTGCTCCGCTACCCGGTCACGACCGCGCTGACCGTCGCCTTCTCGCTGGCGCAGATCGGGGAATTCTCGTTCATCCTCGCCACGCTGGGCCGCGACCTGAACCTGCTCACCGCGCAGGGGCAGAACCTGATCCTGGCCGGCGCGATCATCTCGATCACCCTCAACCCCTTCCTGTTCCGCGCCATTCCAACCCTGCAGCGCTGGCTGGGGGCTGATCCGGTCCCCGCGGCCCCCGACGCCACGCCCCTGCCGCTGCGGGAGCACGCCCTGCTGATCGGGCACGGCCGCGTGGGACAGCTGACCGCGCAGGCGCTGCGCGGCCAGAGCACCCCCCTCGCCGTGATCGAGCAGGACGAGGACCGCGCCGCCGCCCTGCGCGCCCAGGGCACCCCCGTCATCCAGGGGGACGCCACCCGCCCCGACACGCTCCGGCAGGCGGCCGCCGAACACGCCAGCGTGGTCGTGATCGCCACGCCGGACGCCATCCAGACCACGCTGATCATGGAACAGGTGCGCGCCCTGAACCCGGACGTCCACGTGATCGTCCGCACCCACGACGAGCACACCCGGGACGCCCTGCACGAACTGGGGGCCAGCGAGGTCCTGTACGGCGAGCACCAGCTGGGCCTCGCCATGGGCGAGCGGGCCCGGAGCGCCCTGCTGAACCCGTGACCGCCGCTGCCTGACCACTCCCCCGGCCCGGCCAGGATGGACGACCTGCAGTCCACCCTGGCCGGGTCACGTTGATCGGCGCGCCTGTGACGGCCCCGGCCGAGCGCCGCTAGGGGGTGCAGCCCGGGTGGGCGCGCCTCAGTGCAGTTCGTGCAGCACGGCCGCCAGCAGCAGCACGTTGAGGCACAGCAGGATGTTCGAGAGCGGCACCACCCACCCGCCGTCGACACCTGCGGTCGCCCGCCGCGCTGCTTTGCGTTTCACACGACGTTTCCGGGCCATTGGGCCGCGAAGGTATCATCTGAAGTGCGGCTGGAACGAGAAAAATCATGCAAATGCCCCCGCCGGGGGCACCTGCGCCCCGTGTGGGACGGCGTCAAGCAGGCGGGGCGGGGGAGACCTGCGCCTCCACCCGCCCCGCCCGGCTGGTTACATCCCGAAGCGGGCGTAGATGTCGTCGACGTGCCGCAGGTACCAGCCCAGGTCGAACGCGGCGTCCAGTTCCGCGTCGCTCAGGGGGTTCTCCGGGTCGGCCTTCAGCAGGTCGCGCAGCCCCTCGCCGGTCTCCCAGGAACGCAGGGCGCCCCGCTGCACCAGGGTGTACGCGTCCTCGCGGGTCATGCCCTTCTCGTCGATCAGGGCGTGCAGCACCCGCTGGCTGAACACCAGACCGCCCAGGTCGTTCAGGTTGCGCAGCATCCGCTCGGGGAACACCACGAGGTCGCGCAGCACGCCCGTCAGGCGGCGCGTGGCGTAGCTCGTCGCGGCGGTCGCGTCGGGCAGGATGACCCGCTCGGCGCTGGAGTGGCTGATGTCCCGCTCGTGCCACAGCGGTACGTTCTCCAGGCCCGTCAGCAGGTAGCCGCGCAGCAGCCGCGCCAGACCGGTCACGTTCTCGGTCAGGATCGGGTTTTTCTTGTGCGGCATGGAGGAACTGCCGGTCTGGCCCTTCCCGAAGGGTTCCATCGCCTCGCGCACCTCGCTTCGCTGGAGGTGGCGGATCTCCACGGCGATCTTCTCGACGGTGGTGCCGTAGATCGCCAGGGCGCTCAGGACCTCGGCGTGACGGTCACGGGCGAGCGTCTGGTTCGTGACGGGCGCCGCCTGCCAGCCCCAGGCCTGCGCGACCTCCTCCTCGATGCGCGGCGAGACGTGCGCGAACGTCCCCACCGAACCCGACAGCATGACCACCTGAATGCGCTTGCGGGCGGCGTGCAGGCGCTCCAGGTCGCGGTCCAGGGTCGCCATCCAGTTCAGGAACTTCAGGCCGAAGGTCATCGGTTCGGCGTGGATGCCGTGTGTGCGGCCCACCGTGGGCGTGTGCTTGTGCGCCGCCGCCTGGATGCGGCACACCTCGCGCAGCGCCTCCACGTCCGTGATGATCACGCCCAGCGCCTCGTCCAGCACGAGGTTCTGGGCCGTATCCACCACGTCCGTGCTCGTCAGGCCGTGGTGGATGAAGCGCGCCTCGTCGCCGTAGCGGTCGGTCAGGGCGCGCGTGAACGCCACGATGTCGTGCCGCGTCACCGCCTCGATCTCCGCCACCTTGTGCGCGAACGCCTCGTCGAGCGGGTCGGCCGCGCTCTTGGCGAGCAGGGTGTCGAAGGCGTCCTGGGGCACCTCGCCGTGCCGCGCCTGCGCCTGCATGGCGGCCAGTTCCACGCGCAGCCACGCGCGGTACTTGCTGGCCTCGCTCCACAGCGCCTTCATCTCCGGGGTCAGGTAACGGTCAATCACGGTTTTCCAGCGTACCACCCCCCCGTCACGCCCCGGCGCGCGGTGTCCAGCCGGCCCTGCGGGAGAGGCGGCGCGTCCCCTCTGGCCGGCGGGCACCAGCCTCCGGCGGGACTGCCCCCGATTGGTGGGACAGGCGCGAACTTTTTCGTGTTCACAGCTTCCAGTCAGGTTCGCGGCGCACACTGCGGACGTTGTTCCAATTCACGGTGACCCTGCCGCCACTGCCAGAGGAGGCTCCATGAACCGTACCCTGATCGTCACCCTGACCGCCCTGACCCTGGGCACCGCAACCCCGGGCACCGCCGCCCTTGCCGAGGACGCCGCGACGACCGTGACCCTGCCCGGCACCGTCACCACCAGCGTGAAGGACGCCTGGGCCGCCTTCGCCACGGCCGGCGGGACGGCCGAACTGCTCGGCGCGGACGGCAGCGTCCTCGGCACCCTGAACGCGGACGGCACCGTCAGCCTGACCGGCACGGCGACCCTCGGGGACGTCCGGAGCGTCCGCCTGACCCCCGCCACCGGCGAGGCCATCACCGTGAACGTCACCCGTGACCTCAGCCGACCCGGCGCGATCAAGATCGAGTACACCGACGCCCGCGGCCGCACCCAGTCCCTGCCGCTCCCGGCGGTCGTGAACCGCCTGAAGGCCGCCGCGCCTGCCGGTGAGGACAGCGGCGACACCGACGAGAGCGGCGACGACAAGGGCGCTGGCGACAAGGGCAAGGGCAAGGACGACCAGGGTGAGAAGGGCGGGAAACCCAGCACCACCCCCGGCAAGGGCCGACCCTGAGCTGAAGGCGGTCCTCGGGTGGCGGGACGGTCCAGTCGGGGCGTCCCGCCACCTGTGTCCTGCGCTAGCCTGACCGCATGAGCCTCACGCCCGCCGACCTGCGCGCCGCCGCGCTGCGCACCCTGGCCCCCGCGCCGGACGTGCAGGCCGCCCTGAGCCGCCTGGGCTTCGTGCAGGCCGACCCGATCCGCGCGCCCGCCCGCGCGCAGGACCTGACCCTGATGGCCCGCGTGAAGGACTACCGCGCCGGGGACCTCGAGCGGCTGTACCCCACGCTGGACGCCGAGGAGGACATCATCCCCAACTACGGGTTCGTGACGCGGGACGTGCAGCGCCTCCTGCACCCGCGCGAGGTGCCCGAAACGCGCGTGGAACGCGAACATCCCGGCCTGATCGCGGACGTCCGCGCCGTGCTGCACGAGCGGGGTGAGGTGCACCCCCGCGACGTGATCGCCGCGCTGGGCGCCCGGCGCGCCTCGAACTACTGGGGCGGGAACAGTCAGGCGACCACCCGCGCGCTCGACGCCCTGCACTACCGGGGCGAGGCGCGGATCGTGCGCCGCGACGGTGGCGTGCGCGTGTACGGGCTGGTCCCGCACCTGGACGCCCTGCGGGCCGATCCGCTCCCCACCCCGGACCGCCTGCGTGGGGTCGTGCACCTGCTCGCGCGGCTGTACGGTCCGCTGCCGGAGGCCAGCCTGCGCTACCTGACCAGTCTGTCCGGCTACGGCCTCCCGCACCTGCGCGCGGACCTGCGCAGCTCACTGCGGGACGCCCTGAAGGGCGAACTGGAGGGCGCCCGCGTGGACGGCGTGCCCTACGTGTGGGCACCGGGCGGGCATCCCGGTGACGCCGTGGCCCCGCGCGGCGTGCGGATCGTGAACCCCTTCGATCCGCTGGTGTGGGACCGCCGCCGCTTCGAGCACCTGCACGGCTGGGCGTACCGCTTCGAGGCCTACACGCCCGCCCCGAAGCGCACCATGGGGTACTACGCGCTGCCGCTGCTGCACGCGGGCCGCGCGGTCGGCTGGGCGAACCTGAGCGTCGGCGGCCTGAGTGTGGGCAGCGGCATCCTGAATGCCGAGATCGGTCTGCGGCCCGGCGTGCGGCGCACCGCCACGTTCGCGGCCGCGCTGGACCGCGAACTGGACCGCCACCGCGCGTTCCTGAACGCCGCTCAGGTCGCGGTGTCGTTCGACCACGCCTGAGCGGCGCGCTCCAGCGCCTCCGCCACGCCACCCGCCCCCGCAGACTTGCGCCGCAGGGTCTGCCGGGCGGTGGACAGCAGATTCAGGGCCAGCCCCGCCCGTTCCTGCGCCCGCAGCGCCGCCGGGGACAGGGGAAGCCCCGCCTGGGCCAGCGCGTCCGCGTAGACCGCCCGCAGGTCATCACCCAGCCGCGCGCGTTCACCGGCATCCAGCCGCAGCGCCAGCAGGTGTGCCAGATCCTCGCCCGGCACGCTGGGATGCACCTGCCCGTAATCGATCAGGACTGGCGTCCCATCTGCGCGCGACCACAGCACCTGCCCCGCGTGAATATCCCCGTGCACCAGCGTCCAGACCGGGGCGCCGCGCAGCAGCGCCGGAAGGGCCTGCGCGGCGTCCAGCAGGGCGTCCCGCTGCGCGGCAGGCAGGGCCAGCACCCGGGAATCGTCCAGCAGGCCCCGGACGTGATGGCGGTTCGCGACGTGCTCAGGGCGCCACACCCATTCCCCGCTCAGCGCCGCGCGGCCCGGCCCGGCCCAGTAGGCGTGCAGGGCCGCCAGCAGCCGCACCACGTCCCGCAGGCCCTCCTGACGCGCCGCGTCGTCCGTGAAGAACCCCCAGCCGGTCGTCGCGTCCGTCAGGTCCCGCATGAGCAGATGCGCCAGCGGCCGCTCGGGGCTGCGGGCCGCGTGCAGCAGCGGCGCGTACGGCACCGGGCAGCCCGGTGCGAGGTCGCGCAGGTAGGTTGCCTCCCGCTCCAGGCGCACGGCGGCCCGCGCGTCCCGCCACCCGGCCGGGAGGTACTTCAGGAACAGCGGCCCACCCGCCGACGCGTAACGGGCAAAGGCCGCGCCCTCACCCACCCACGATTCCCGCAGCCGCGCGCCGGGAAACTGCGCCCGCAGCGTGCGAGGCCACACGCGGGCGTCCACCGCCACCTCGCCGGACGGGGCGCGCAGGGCGTCTCGCAGCAGCGCGCCCAGCCCCATCAGCTCAACAGGGACACGAGGCCCAGCAGCGACCCGCCCGCCAGCGCCGCTCCCACCACGAACACGCCCAGGCAGCCCAGCGGCCCCCGGCGGCGCGCGCGGAAATGCCCGCCCTGCCCGTAGTGGTGCCGGTGCCCGTGACTGAACGACGAGCGGCTGTGGTGCCCCAGGAACCCGCCCCGGTGCCCGTGCCCGCTGCGACTGAAGGAAAACGATCCGATCGAGAATCCACTCATGCCCTGCACTACGCGGCCCGCAGCCCGAAAGTTGCGGGGCCCAGGCCGCGTCCAGCCAAGCGCGGCCTCCGGGGAACACGCCGGCGCGTATGATGGGCGCGATCATGACGGAACGGAAGTACTTCGGAACGGACGGCGTGCGCGCCGTCGCAGGCACCCATCCCCTCACGGCCAGCTGGGTCATGACCCTCGGCGCGGCCGCCGGGGAGGTCCTGAGGGGCAGCAACCCGCGCGCCACCGTGGTCATCGGCAAGGACACCCGCCAGAGCGGCGACATGCTGGAAGCCGCGCTGGCCGCCGGACTGACCAGCCGCGGCGTGAACGTCATCCACCTGGGCGTGCTGCCCACCCCCGGCGTGAGCTACCTGACCCGCCACCTGAAGGCCGACGCGGGCGTGGTCATCAGCGCCTCGCACAACCCCTACGAGGACAACGGCATCAAGTTCTTCGGCGCGGACGGCCAGAAGCTCAGCGACGCGACCGAACACGAGATCGAGGCCGCCATCGACCGCGTGCCCGACCTGTCCCCCGTGACCGGCGTGGACCTGGGCGGGGTCACGAACTACTCCGAGGCCGAGCGGCTGTACGTGAACTACCTCAAGGCCCTCGCCCCGGACCTGAGCGGCCTGCGCATCGCCATGGACTGTGCCAACGGCGCCGCGTACCGCGTGGGCCCCAAGGTCTTCCAGGCGGCCGGGGCGGACGTGTTCGCGGTGTATACCACCCCGGACGGCCGCAACATCAACCGCGGCTGCGGCAGCACCCACATGGACCACCTCCAGCGCATCGTGCGCGAAGGGAAGTATGACCTGGGAGTCGCCTTCGACGGGGACGCCGACCGCGCCCTGTTCGTGGACAGCCGCGGGAACGTCGTCCACGGCGACCACATGCTGCTGCTGAACGCCCGCGCGCGCGGCGAGACCGCTGTCGTGACCACCATCATGGCGAACATGGGCCTGGAGGTGAAACTCCGCGACGCGGGCATCCCGCTCGAACGCACCGCCGTGGGCGACCGCTACGTGCACGAACGCCTGCACAGCGGCGGGCTGCACCTGGGCGGCGAGCAGAGCGGCCACATTCTGTTCCTGGACGTGTCGCCCACCGGGGACGGCGTCCTGACCGCCCTGCTGACCCTGAAGAGCATGCAGCAGCTCGGCACCACCCTGGACGCCCTGCATGACGACCTCGTGATGTTCCCCCAGACGCTCGTGAACGTCCGCGTGGCCGACAAGAAGGCCATTGCCCTGGACGCCGAGGTGCGCGCCGCCGTCGACCGCGCCCAGGAGCGGCTGCACGGCAAGGGCCGCGTGAACCTGCGCCCCAGCGGCACCGAGAATCTCATCCGCGTGATGGTCGAGGGACAGGACGAGGCGGAGATCCACGAGATCGCCCGTGAGCTGGCCGGTGTGGTCGAGGCGCGCGGCGCGCGCACGGTCTGACCCGCAGGTGACCCGGGCGAACAATGCCACAGCACCCTCATGCGCCCCCGGGGTACACCTGGGGGGGGCGTCAGACGTGCGTCATACGCCCACGCTCAGAATGAGTCCCGAGATCGCATTCCGCCCCGGAGGACGCCCATGAATCTGCTGCCCCTGTTCCTGATCCTGCTGCCCGGCGCCGCGCTGGCCGCCGCGCCCACCACCCCGAGTCCGGTCAAGCTGACCGCCAGCACCTCAGTCGTCACGAAGACCACCAAGGACGGCAAGACCACCGAGACCCTCACGGACGCCAGCCGGGTCGGCGTGGTCCCCGGCACCGTGCTGGAACTCGCGCAGACCTTCCAGAATGTCAGCGCCCAGAACCTCAGCGGCCTGAAACTGAATCTGCCACTCGACAAGGCCGTCACCTTCCAGAGTGCGTCCTGCACGGTTGCCGGCGTCACGACGCTGTACTCCGTGGACGGCAAGACCTTTGCCCAGGCGCCGCTGATGAAAACCGTGACGGTCACCGAGAACGGCAAGCAGGTGCAGAAGCAGGTGGAGGTCAGGCCCAGCGAGTACCGCAGCGTCCGCTGGGAGTTTGCCACCCTGAAGGCCGGGACGACCGGCCGCTGCGCTGTCCGCGCCGTGGTGCGCTGACCACCGGGCCCACGCAGCCGACGTCCCCCACACCGCGCTGGTGATGGGGGACGGCCTCTGTACTGGGGTGGGCAACGGGAGGGGGGCGCGCCAGCCGCAGCCGACGCGCCCCCCTGGACTGGAGATCAGCCCTGCTGAGCGGCCTTGGCCTTGTTGATGGCCTTGGCCAGGCGGCTCTTCTTGCGGGCCGCGGCGTTCTTGTGCAGGGTGCTGCCCTTGGCGGCCTTGTCGATCAGGCTCTCGGCGCGGGCCTGCACGGCGGCGCTGTCCTCGGCGCCGGTCTGGGCGGCCACCAGGGCCTTCTTGCTGAAGGTCTTGATGGTGCTCTTGCGGCTGCGGTTCAGCAGGCGGCGCTTGAGGCTCTGGCGGTGACGTTTCTGGGCGGACTTGTGACGAAGGGCCATGGTGGTTCTCCTTGTTCTCCCGCCGCCTGTCTGGCGGGTCGGGGCGGTTCCCATGGCGGGAACGCGAGCGTCCGGACCACGGGGGTTCCGGCGCGCCGGGCACGGTGCCGTGACCCGGGCCGCTCACCGCGCGCGGTGGGCAACCTGCGCACTATAGCGGCCTGAGGCGCCGCGCGGCAAGTGCGGGCCAGGTGCGGGCGCGGTGCCGGGGCACCTTCACCTCCTGGCCCACGCGGCATACTGCGCGGGTGAGAGCCCGCCGACCCCGCCCCGCCACTCCGGACGCCGGGCCCGAGGCCCGCCCCGCGCGGCCCCGTGACCCGCAGGAGGAACGCGACGCGCTGCTCGCGTACGCCTTCCGCGCGCTGGGCCAGCGGGCCCTGAGCGCCGCCGAACTGCGCGGCCGTCTGGAACGCCGCAGCGAGAACCCGGACCTGATCGAGGAGGTCCTCAGGCGCGTGCAGGAACTCGGCTACCAGAACGACGAGCAGGTGGCCCGCAGCGAGGGCGCCCGCCGGGGCGTGGGCACCATGCGGGTCCGGCAGACCCTCAAGCGGCGCGGCGTGCAGGACAGCCTGATCCAGGAGGTCGTCGAGGCCCGCGACCCCGACCGCGAGCACGCCGAGGTCCTGACCCTGCTGGAGCGCCGCTGGTCGTCCCTGGCCCGCAAGCGCGACCCACAGGCCAGTGCGTTCGCGTTCCTGGCCCGGCGCGGGTACACCGGGAACGTCATCTGGCCCGCCCTGCGCGAGTTCATGGCGGGCCGCCCGGTCGAGGAACCCGGCGACGAACCGGACTGGCCCGAAGAGGACTGACAGGCGAGGACTGACCGCCTGGGTTCAGGCGTTCAGGAGCCGCACCGCGCCGGGCCGCACCTCGGCCTCCAGTCGGGTGACGGGAGCGCTCAGGTCACCGTCGAGGTGCACGCGGATGGGGCGGCTCCAGCGGACCGAGACCTGCCGCGCCGCCGCGTGGTGCGCCAGCGGGTGGCCCAGGTGCGTGCCGCGCAGCACCCGCGCCAGCAGTCCGCTCAGTTGCAGGCGGGTCATGGGGCCGCCCACGACCACGTTCAGCAGACCGTCGCGCACGTCCGACTGGGGGCTGATCAGGAACCCACCGCCGTAACGGGTACCGTTCATGACCGCCACGATCGGGCTGGGCCCCGCGTACAGCGTCACGCCGTCCGCGTCCACGGTCACGTCGGCCAGCGCCAGGTCCTTCAGGGTCGCCACCGCCGACCATGCGTAGCGCGCGAACCCCCGCACGCGCGGCGGTACGCCGTCCATGTTGGCGGTCACGTCCGCGTCGAAGCCCATGCCCAGGCCGTTCAGCAGCGTCCGCTCGGTCACTCGGCCGTCCGCGTGGTACGCCCGCACCGTCAGGGCGTCCACGGCGCGTGGCGTGAACGCCAGCCGGTCCAGCGCCTCCCCGAACGCGCCCGGTTTCAGGCCCAGCAGCCCCGCGAAGTCGTTCCCGGTGCCCAGCGGCAGGATCGCCAGGGGCCGCCCGGTGTCCACCACGGCGGGCAGCAGCGCCCCCACCGTGCCGTCCCCTCCCACCGCCATCAGCGCCGTGCCCGCCGGGAGGGCCTGCGCCCGCGCCAGGGCCAGCGCGGCATTCTCCTCCTGAATCAGGGTGTGGCGCAGCCCCCGCCGGTCCAGTTCGGCGTGCAGCCGCGGCCACTCCCGCGCCGCCAGCCCACCCCCCGCATTCGGGTTCAGGACCACAGCCAGTTCCGGAAAGTCCACCGGGCGGGGAGAAGCGTCACTCACGATCCCAGCAGGATAAGGCCTGCGCCTGATCCCACCGGCCCGCCTTGACCCGGTTCAGCCGCCGGAGCGGTTCACTTCATGTTCGGGTCGTCCTGCAATTTCCGGGCCTCCATCTGCCCGATCAATTGCAGCCACTCGTCGTCACTCAGGTCGTCCGGGGTGCGGCCACTGGCTTGGAGCAGGTCGCGCATCAGGGCCACCTCGCGGTCGGAACTGGCCTGCTCGCCCAGCCGGGCACGGATCGCGGTGTCGGAGATCATGCCGCACACTAGCGCCCGCCCCGCGCGGCGCGCCTTCACGCGGCCACCAGCGTCCCTTCACCAAACAGAAGAGGGAGCCCCTGACGGCGCTCCCTCTGCGGCGTTGTGGTCCGCTCAGACGATGGCGGGTTCCACGTACTCGCCGTACACGGTCTTCAGGATGTCCATCTGCTCGCCCAGCGTGCAGTAGGCGTGCGCGCACTCCAGGAAGGCGGGCATGGAGTTCGCGCCGGTCACGGCGGTGTCGCGCAGGGCGTCCAGCGCGGCCTGCACCCGATTCGGGTCGCGTTCGCGGCGCACCTGCGCCAGCCGGGCCTCCTGCACCCGCTCGACCTGCGGGTCGATGAGCTGGATGGGCACCTCGACGGCGTCCTGCACGAACTCGTTCACGCCGACCACGATGCGGTCCTTTGACTCGACCTCGCGCTGGTAGCGGTAGGCGGCCTCGGCCATCTCCAGCTGGAAGAATCCGCTGTCGATCCCGGCTTCCACGCCGCCCATCATGCGGATCTGCTCGATGTAGCCCATCGCGGCCGCCTCGATGTCGTCGGTGAGTTTCTCGACGTAGTAGCTGCCCGCCAGGGGGTCCACGACGCCCGCCACGCCGGTCTCGTACGCGATGATCTGCTGGGTGCGCAGGGCGATGGTGGCGGCTTCCTCGGTGGGCAGCGCCAGCGCCTCGTCGAAGGAGTCGGTGTGGAGGCTCTGCGTGCCGCCCAGCACCGCCGCCAGCGCCTGGATGGCCACGCGGGCGATGTTGTTCAGCGGCTGCTGCGCGGGCAGGGACACCCCGGCGGTCTGGGAGTGCGTGCGCAGCATCCACGAGCGGGGGTTCTTCGCGCCGTAACGGTCCCGCATCTGCCGCGCCCAGATGCGCCGCGCGGCGCGGAGCTTGGCGATCTCCTCGAAGAAGTCGTTGTGGATGTCCCAGAAGAAGCTGATGCGCGGCGCGAACTCGTCGATGTTCAGACCGCGTTCCAGCGCCTTCTCCACGTAGTGGAAGCCGTCCGCGAGGGTGAACGCGAGTTCCTGCACGCCGGTCGCCCCCGCCTCGCGGATGTGGTAGCCGGACACGCTGATGAAGTTCCACTTGGGCAGGACCTTCGGGCCCCACTCGAAGGTGTCGATGACCAGTTTCACGCTGGGGGCGGGCGGGTAGATGAATTCCTTCTGCGCGATGAATTCCTTCAGGATGTCGTTCTGGATGGTGCCGCCCACCTGCCCCAGGTCCTTGCCCTGCTTCTGCGCGTTGGCGATGTACATCGCCCAGATGGCGTTCGCGGGGCTGTTGATGGTCATGGACGTCGTGACCTGCGTGGGGTCGATCCCCTGGAAGAGGATCTCCATGTCCGCGAGGCTGCTGACCGCCACGCCGCACTTGCCGACCTCGCCCTTGCTGAAGGGGTGGTCGCTGTCGTAGCCCATCAGGGTGGGCAGGTCGAACGCGGTCGAGAGGCCCGTCTGCCCGGCCTTCAGCAGGGCGTGAAAGCGTTCGTTGGTCTGCTCGGCGCTGCCGAAGCCCGCGAACATCCGCATGGTCCACAGTTTCCCGCGGTACACGCTGGGCTGCACGCCACGCGTGTACGGGAACTCGCCGGGGTAGCCCAGGTCCCGCTCGGCGTCCCAGTCTTTCAGGTCGCCTTCGGTGTAGATGGGTTCTGGCTCCATGTCCGAGAGGTTCTTGAAGTTGTACTTGCGCTCGGGGAACTTCTGCGCGGCGGGGCTGTAGACGCTCTGCATCCACTCGTTCTTGCTTTTCATCGGGGGACCTCCGGGGCGGGGGAGAGGCTGGAACAAACGCTCGTTAGGTTCCTGCCAGGATAGCAGGGCGCCCGACCCCCGGACCCCAGGTGCGGCAACCCACCGGACTGGAGGGCGTTAGCGTGTCCGGCAGTGACGACCACCGACCCCCTGCCCGGCACTCCCGAGCTTCCGACGGCCGCCGAACTGGCCGCCCTCAGCCTCTCGGCGCAGCACCCCGTCACGCACGGGTGGCTGGACCGCGCCGCCCGTCTCCGGAACCTGACGGAGGAACACGAGTTCGACCTGCAACTCGCCACCGACCTCGACCTCGCTGCGCAGCGCGCCGAATTCCTGAAGGCCGGACCCGCCGCGCCCGCCTACCTGAACCGCTGGGTGACGGTGAGCACTGACCTGCGCGCCATGCTCAGCATCCGTTTCAAGGGGCTGGACGTCACGAAACCCTTCGTGGACGTCAGCGTCACCAGCCGCCCCGTCACGCGCACCGACCTTGCGGCGTTGGCGGACGCGGCCCGCGTGTACGCCGCGTTCCACCCGCCGCGCCTGCGCGTCTGGAGCGCCGCGCCCCAGACCGACTGGCCGGACCTCGACCCGGACCGGCGCGTGCTGGCCGCGCCCGTGGGGGCCCTGCGCGGGGATCCCGTCCCGGACGGGCTGACCCTGAGCCCCACCCCCGACGCCAGCCGGTATGCCGACGCGCAGGCCGCGTACGACGCCGTGGACGCCGCCCACCCCCACCACCCGCACGAGGCCCGCCTTCTGAGCGCCGAGGACCTTCAGGAGTGCATCGACGCCGGAACGATGTTCGACGTCCACTGGCGCGGCGGGTGGGCCGGGTATGCGGGCACCCTCGCCTCCCCACAGCTGGGTCTGGACGCGCAGGTCGTGCAGGAACTCCTGCTCGCGCCGCACGCCCGGGGGCGCGGCCTGGGCGCAGCGCTGAGCACCCTGCTCGCCCGGCACCTGCCCGATCCCGCCCAGGTCCTCAGCGGCACCATCCACGGCCGCAACCGGGGCGCGCTGAACGCCGCCACGCGCGCCGGGCGGCACGACGTGGGCGGCTGGTGGTGGGCGCCGCTGCGCTGACCCCCGGCCTAGGGCCGCTGCGGGTCATCCGTGGCGGCCTCGTCCTTACGGGAGAGGAGCGCCTCCTGCACGGCGCGGTCCACGGCCTGCGAGCGGACCGTGCGGGCCGCGCGGACCGTGAACAGCATGACCACCCCGGCGAACAGCATCGTGAAGTACAGGTACGTGCTGGGCACGCCCACCTCGAAGGCCTCCGCGACCAGATTCGTGCCGACGAGCAGCAGGAACGCCGCCGCGAGCAGCTTCAGCGGCGGGTGGGTATCCAGGTAGCGGCTGATCGGGCCGCTGGCGGCCACCATGATGATCATGGCGATCACGACCGCCGTGATCATGACCGGCACGTCGCCACTCACGCCGATGGCCGTGATCACGCTGTCCAGGCTGAACACGATGTCGATCAGTGGAATCTGCAGGATCACGCTCAGCAGCGACACCTGCCCCACCTGCGCCTCGCCGCTGCCGAGCGGATCGGCCGCCATGCGCGACAGTTCGCGGACGCTCTTGACCATCAGGAACAGGCCGCCGCCGATCAGGATCAGGTCGCGGACGCTGAAGTCCTGCCCGAGCAGGCTGAACAGTGGCGCCTGCAGGCGCGTGAGCCACGCGATGCCGGCCAGCAGCGCCACCCGCGTCACGACGGCCAGTCCCAGCCCGACCGTGCGGGCCAGCGCCTGCTGCGCCTGCGGCAGCCGCGAGGCGAGCAGCGTGATGAACACGATGTTGTCGATGCCCAGCACGAGTTCCAGCAGCGTGAGACTCAGGATTGCGACCCAGCCCTGCGGGGTGCTCAGGACATGCAGGAAGTCACTCATGAACTGCACGCTACGCAGTGGGCCCATAGGGGGACGCGGAGGGTAAAGGGACGCTCAAGCGCCCCCGGTGAGGCGCGGCTGACGCGCCGCAGGGCATCGCCCTACACTGGTATTCTCATGAACTGCACATTCCACGCGGCCCGGAGCGGGCCGTGACCCGCCCACCCCGCCCGCCTGCCGGCATCTTCGTGGTGAACCTGCTCCCCGTCGCAGTGGGCGTGATCGCCATCCTGCTGAGCCTCAGCTTCTTCAGTCAGGTCGCCCCCAGCCTGCTGGCGATCACGCTCGCCATCATCGTCGCCACCGCCCTGAACCCGGTCGCGCGGCGACTGGAACGCTGGATGCCGCGCGCCGCCGCCGGCACCCTGACCGTCCTGCTGGTCGTCGCGGTGATCGGCGTGGCCCTGTTCCTGGCCGTGCCGCCCATCGCCGCTCAGCTGGGCAGCATCGGCACGAGCACCTTCGACCTCAGCCGCGTCGAGCCGAAACTGAACGCCTGGCTGCGCGCCCACCCACAGCTGGACGCCATGCTGCCCGCCGACATCTTCGACCGCGCCCAGTCACAGCTGAGCCGGCTGGGCAGCCGCGCGGCCGAGATGCTTCCCAGCGTCCTGTCCCTGATCCTGGGTGGCGTCTTCACCGGGCTGGTCACCCTGGTCATGGTCGTGTACGTGCTCGGCAACCCCGTGCCGCTCGTGAACGGCGTGCTGGGCGCCGTGCCCCCCAGGCACCGGCTGGCCGCCACCTACGCCCTGGCGCAGATCCTCAAGCAGACCGGCGCGTGGGGCCGCGCCACGCTCCTCGTGATGCTCGTCACGGGCAGCTGCACCGCGCTGGGCTTCTACCTGCTGGGCGTGCAGAACTGGCTGGTCTTTGGCCTGCTCGCCGCGCTGGGCGAACTGGTGCCCACCATCGGTCCCATCGTGGCGACCATCCCGCCCGTGCTGTTCACCCTGGCCGACGACCCCCAGAAGGCCGTCTGGGTCGCCGTGTTCGTCCTGGTGTTCCAGCAGGTCAGCGGCTTCGCGCTGAGCCCCCTGCTGGTCGGGGGCGCGGGCAACCTGCACCCCCTGAGCGTCATCGTGGGCGTCGTGCTGTTCGGCGGCGTCTTCGGACTGGTCGGCGCTTTCCTGACCGTCCCGTTCCTGATCGTCATCAAGGCCATCTACCAGCACTTCTACCTGCGCGAAGCCCCGGACATCCCCGACGCGGTCGCCATGGCCCTGATCAGCGGCGTCGTCGAAGACCAGCTCGAACGCGAGGAAGAGGCGAGAGAGGCCGTGCGCAGGGCCCGCGCCGAGGTGCAGGAAGCCGAACTCGAACGCCAGCTCGAGGACGGCGAACTGGACCTGGAAGCCGCGCTGACCGCCGACGTCACCCCCCCCGACACCGGACCGGAAGCGCGTCCGGACGGCGACCCGGACGACCCCGCAGGTGGGCGGCGCCCGTAAGGGTCCCGCATCTGCTAGAATCTACGTTTGGGTGTCCCGCCCACGCGACGTGCGGCGGGCTTTTTCATGCCTACGAGAGCAGAAGGCCGCCGGCGCGCGAGCAGCGCAGAGGGCCAACCGCTCCGACAACAAGGGAGCTGAATCACATGGAATACCGCAACATCGCCATTATCGCCCACGTCGACCACGGCAAGACCACGCTCGTCGACGGCCTGCTCAAGCAGACCCTGAAACTCGGCCACGGTGAGGAAATCGCCGAGCGCGCCATGGACAGCAACGACCTCGAACGCGAGCGCGGCATCACCATCCTCGCGAAGAACACCGCCGTCGAGTACAACGGCGTGAAGATCAACATCGTCGACACCCCCGGCCACGCCGACTTCGGCGGCGAGGTCGAGCGCGTCCTCGGCATGGTCGACGGCTGCCTGGTGCTCGTGGACGCCGCCGAAGGCCCCATGCCCCAGACCCGCTTCGTGCTGCGCAAGGCCATCGAACTGGGCCTCAAGCCCATCGTGGTCATCAACAAGATCGACCGCAACGACGCCCGCCCCGAAGAGGTCGTGAACCTCACCTTCGACCTGATGGCCGAACTCGGCGCGAACGACGACCAGCTGGACTTCCCGATCCTGTACGCCATCGCCCGCGACGGCAAGGCGTTCAAGGACCTGAACGAGCCCAAAGAGGACATGCACGAACTGTTCGACATGGTCCTCGAGCACATCCCAGCGCCGAAGGTCGACCTGGACGCCCCGTTCCAGATGCTCGTCACGAACCTCGACTACAACGAGTACCTGGGCCGCATCGTGCTGGGCCGCGTCAACCGCGGCACCGTCAAGAAGGGCGAATTCGTCCAGCTGATGCACAAAGACGGCACCATGACCAAGACGAGGGTCGTGCAGCCCTTCACCCACATGGGCCTGCGCCGCATCGAGATCGACCAGGTGGGCGCCGGTGACATCGTGGCCCTGGCGGGCATCGAGGACGCCCAGATCGGTGAGACCGTCGCCGACCTCGCCGACCCCGAGGCGCTGCCCATCATCACCGTGGACGAACCCACCGTGAGCATGATCTTCCAGCCGAACACCAGCCCGTTTGCCGGCAAGGAAGGCAAGTACGTCACCAGCCGTCACATCAACGACCGCCTCAAGCGCGAAGTGATGACCAACGTGTCCCTGAAGGTCGAGGAGATCCGCCCCGACGAGTTCAAGGTCAGCGGCCGCGGCGAACTGCACCTCTCGATCCTGCTGGAAACCATGCGCCGCGAAGGCTACGAAGTGCAGGTCGGCGCGCCCCAGGTCATCATCCGCGAGATCGACGGCGAGAAGCACGAGCCCATCGAGCACCTCGTGATCGACGTGCCCGAGCAGCACTCCAGCACCGTCATCGGCGTCCTCGGCGCCCGCAAGGGCCAGATGGTGAACATGGAACCCCAGGGCACCCGCACCCGCGTGGAATTCAAGATCCCCAGCCGCGCCCTGTTCGGCTTCCGCACCCAGTTCCTGAGCATGACCCAGGGCGAAGGCATCATGAGCCACATCTTCGACGGGTACGCCCCGTGGGCCGGTGACCTCAAGACCCGCCAGAACGGCTCCCTGGTCAGCATGGAAGACGGCGTCGCCTTCGCCTACTCCATCTGGAAGCTCCAGGATCGCGGCAGCTTCTTCATCGACGCCGGCCAGGACGTGTACGTCGGCATGATCGTCGGCGAGAACGCCCGCGAGCAGGACATGAACGTGAACGTCTGCAAGAACAAGAAGCTCACGAACGTCCGCTCCAGCGGTGCCGACGAGGCCCTGACCCTGATCCCCCCCAAGCGCATGAGCCTGGAAGACGCCCTGGAGTACATCAGCGAGGACGAACTCGTCGAGCTGACCCCCCAGAGCATCCGCCTGCGCAAGAAGATCCTCAACCCCAGCTTCCGCAAGTAAACTCCGGAACGCGCCGCGCCCCCTCCCTTCCCGGAGGGGGCGCGGCCTTTGGTCTTGTCCCGGCGCTCACCGCCCTCACGACCTGCGCGCCCTACACTCGGAGCATCCAGCGTGACCAGGAGGTGCCCTCCGTGAACTCCACCACCGTCCCCCGCTCCCGCCCGTTGCTCCTGGCCGCCCTGACGCTCGCCGCCCTGACCCTTGCAACGCTGCTGAGCGCCTGCTCGCTGGGCCGCGACGACCGCTCGGCCGAGGCCACCCAGGCGGCCGCCAACGCGACGCTCCGCGACGCCATGACCGCCAGTGCCCGCGCCCTGCAGGGCACCGACCTGAAGGCCGACGCCCGCTGGTTCACCTGTCCGGGCGGCATCGGATCGCGCTACAGCGGCGGCGGCGTCATGACCTCACCCCAGGGCGACCGGACAGACCAGCTGGCCGCCATCCGGGGCGCCGTCCTGGCCGCCGGATTCCAGGACGCGACGCAGGTCGACGGGCACGTCACCGCCCAGCGGGACGACGTGAGTGTGGACATCCGGTTCCGCCTGCCCGACGGGTCATGGACGTTCAGCGTCCTCACCCGCTGCCACACCTACGGCGGGAAGGACCGGGCGCGCGTGACGTCCGGCGACCGCCACGTCATCCTGCCCTGAGCTCAGCCCCGGTGTGCGTGCGTGAGGACCGCCTGGAAGGTCATGCAGCGGTGCCATTCGGCCTGCGGATGCCACTGACCGGCAGCCGGATCGAACAGGCCTCCCGGTTCGGCTGCCGCCAGCTGAAGGCCGGTTCCGGTCAGCAGCAGGCTCAGATCCTGCGGGGAGTAGCAGCGCAGCGACTGCGTGTGCGCGACCCCGTCCTGCCCGGTGTACGTGTCCGTCATGCGGCAGCCGGGCGCGTCGAAGCCGTACGCCTGCGTGTAGGTCTCGGTGCGGCGGGTGAAGCCCGCATGCCGCGCCCAGTACCACGGCGTGTACACGTCCAGCACCGCGTGCCCGCCCGGTGCGAGCCACCCGGCGACCCGGCGCATCAGCTGCCGCTGCTCGTCGTCCGTACCGATACCGAACCCGTCCCAGTACACGATCAGGTCGAACGGGCCGGTCAGGTCGGCGGTGTAGAAGCTCTCCTGCACGACCTCCAGCGGGACGCCGCGCTGCCGGGCCAGCTCCCGGGCGTGCCCGGCCGCCGAGGCGCGCAGCTCCAGCGCGGTGACGGCCAGCCCGGACTGCGCCGCCGTCACCGCGAACTGACCCCCACCCGCCCCGAGTTCCAGCAGCGTGGAAGCCTGCGGGAACTGCGCGCGCAGCCTCCGCACCTGCCCGGCATGACTGGGATGCGGCTCGGCGGAGTAACACCCGGTCAGGGCCTCCTGAACGTCGTAAAAGGGCGCGGCCCACGAAGAGGACGGTGAATGCGGCATGGTTGACCTCCCAGGTCAGACGGGACGGATGTGGATTCGGGCCGTATGGGGCGGGTTCAACGCAGGCGCATCAGGGCACGCTCCATGGGATCGGGTCAGGCTACCCTGGCCGCTGACCCGCGCACATGCGCCATCCGGCAGAGGGTCTCCGGAGTAGGCTGCGGGGGATGCGAGCGCTGTCCCTGCTCCTGTCCCTGCTGGGCGGCGCGTCCGCACAGGTGGCTCCGCTGGTCACGGCCCGGCAGCAGACCCTGGCCCTGACCCAGCAGCATGATCGGCAGTTTCCCGGCCACCGCTGTACCAGTGGCGGTCAGGCGGACTGGCATACCGAGATCGTGGTGTTCCCGACCGGTCGCGCCGACCGCGTGTACACCTTCTCTTATGGTGTGGCGTCCGCGTATCAGCTCGCCGGACACCGCACGCGCCTCGTGTGGTGTGCCGAGGCTGTGGGGGCCCCCGAAGGGTGGACACCCACCACGCCACTGGCACGCGCGCTGGCCTTTCCGCTGCGCACCACCGCCGGAGCGGTACCCGCTGAGCGGGGCGGTCTGGACGTGATCTCCAGCGTGGCGGGGCAGGTGCTCTTCACCCGCCTGGACGGGACGGGACGCCGGGTGTGCCAGCGGGCCACCCCGCCAGATGAGACCCTGCGCACGGCTTTTCAATTCGGCGCCCGCGACCACTGCCCGTGAGGCCGTCCGTCGCGGGCGTCACTGGTAAGCGTCAGTCGCCCAGCACCGTCAGGCCCAGCAGGGCGGGGTTGGCGTTGCCGCCCGCGCTCACCAGGGTCACCGAGCGGATGACCTGATCGGGCCTGGGATTCACCCATTCGAGGACGGGCACGGCGACGTTCAGGCCCTCGCCGGTCACGCCGTTCCAGCCTGGGGCGGGGATCATGCTGGTGGGCGCGGTGTCGGTCCAGGCGCGGATGTGCCGCCCGTACTCCAGCGGCTGCGTGACGCGGCTGCCGTCGGCGTACTCGATCTCGTACTGACCGACCTTCTCGCGGTTGGTCGCGGCGGGCCAGCCGGTGACGTGCAGGAACGCCAGGGCGCGGGCCTTGCGGTTCAGGTCCACCGTGGCGCGCTCGGGCAGGGCCTTGACGCTGGCGCGGCTGCCGCGCGGCATCACGGCGCCCCGGACGTCGAACAGGTACGCGCCCAGGCGCTGCACGCCGCCCCTGAGGTTCCGCAGGTCGATGTCCCGGCCCTTGCCGATCCAGCCGCTGCCGTCCTCGTCCGCCAGGGCGCGCGTGACGACGGGGGAGAGGTCCACCGTGGCGCCGCTCTCGGCGCGGTAGGGGGTGGGCTGGTAGAGGTCGCGGTAGCGGAGTTCGGCGTCCTTCACGGGCGGCGCGGCCGGGTTCCAGAAGGCGCCCGCCGCGCGCACGAACGGCGTGCCCTGGTCGGCGTTCCCGTCCCAGATGCTGGGGTTCCCGAAGTATCCCGTCCAGCGGGTCTGGATCATGCCCTGCGCGCCGATCCTCGCGGCAGCCTGCGCGTGGCCTTCGGCGTTGCCCGGGTCGGACCAGCTGGCCCCGAAGGTCGGGAAGCCCAGTTTCTGGATGGTGTCCAGCATGCCGAAGCTGTTCCCCGGCGCGTAGTTCCAGTACGCCACCTGCAGGTCCTTCGGCAGGCGGGCGGGCAGCGTGCCGATCACCGCGTCGGCGAAGGCGGTGTCGTGCCAGATCATGCTGCCTACGCCCAGTCCCTTGAGGTAATCGTGGAGTTTCACCACGTCGTTCACGAACAGCGTCTCAAAGCCCACCGCCTTCCCGTTCTCGCGGGCGGGGAAGCGGTCGCGGTTGCGGACCTCGTCGTGCCCCAGGTGAATGACCTTCGGCCCGAAGACCTCCACCGCCTCCTTCAGGACAGGCAGGATCACGCGGTCGTACGTGGCGGGGTTGAGGGTGTCGTACGCCCAGAGGTTCTGGCTGTCCGGGTCCTGCCGCAGGTCGAGGTTCTTCCCGCCGTAGAACATCCAGCCCACGTGCGACAGCGTCTCGATCAGGGGGATGACCTCCAGGCCGTAGCTGCGGGCCAGTTCCGCCACGCGTTTCGCCTCGGCCTTGCTGGCCCCGCCGGGGTGCGCGAAGCCCCCCGCCTTGGCCGTGTCCCACTGCACGTAGTTGCTCATGACGAGCACCGCGTTGTACTTCAGGGCGGCCAGCATGGGAATCAGGGCGTCGTTCACGCCCCTGCTGTACTGGTCGAGGTAGATCATCGCCACGCGCTGGCGCAGGGCGGGCGCGTCGGTGATGCGGGCGTAGCGCAGTCCGGCGGGCGTCAGGAGCTGCCGCAGCGTCTGCGCGCCCAGGTACGCGCCGCGCGCGTCCGCGCCCACCACGAACGCCCCGCCGTCGTCCACCCACAGCGCGTAGGCTTCCGCGCCGCCCGGCGTCAGGCCCGCCGCCTTCGCGCGGGCGGCCAGCTCGGCGTCGGCCAACGTGCCGATCACGATGCCCCTGGCCCCGGCTGCGGCGTCGCCGAGTGTCAGGCCCAGTCGCGTCTGCCACTCGGCGCGCAGGTCACGCGCGGCCCAGCCCAGCTCCGGTGCGCTGCCCACCACGCGCACACCCAGCCCGCTCAGGGGCAGCGTGCCGTTCGGGAAGGTGGCCGCCTTCGGCTGCGGGACGAGCGCCGCGAAGGGCGTCTGCACGCGCGCCTCCGCCGCCGGGGTGAGGGTCACGGGCGTCGCCGCCGCGCCCAGGCTCAGGCTGATCATCAGGGCCCCCAGGCCCATCATTCGCTGCTTCATGTGTCCTCCGACAGGGCAAGGAGGCGGGCGCCACCAGTCCGCGCGCCGCCTCCCGCTCCCTGCACCTCGATTACAGGCTGGCGTTCCAGGCCTTCACGATGTCGTCCAGCGCCTGCTTGGCGCTCTTCTGCCCGGCCATCGCGGCCTCGATGTTGTCCTTGAAGACCTTGTTCAGTTTGCTGGCGTCCGGGTACACCAGCGTCAGGTCCTTGGCGCGCTTGAGTTCCGTGGACGCCACGAGGCGGCCCTGGCTGACGGCGTCCGCGCCGCCCTGCTTGAAGAACTTGTCGGTGCTGGCCTTCACGGTGCTGGGGAAGGTCGTCTTCGTGACCTTGCTGAACTGCAGCTGGTTCACGTCGTTCGTGAGGAACAGCGCGAGCTTCTGCGCCAGCGCCTTGTCGCGCACGCCCTTGGGCACCATGAAGCCCATCAGGCCGGTGTGGATGACGTTCCCGGCGATGTTGATCGGGTACGGCGCGACCTTCGTCTGGTCGAAGATGGCCTTGTTGTCGTTCTGCACGCGCAGGATGAACTGCGGCCCCGTGATCAGCATGCCCAGCTTGCCGGCCGAGTACAGCTCGGTGGCGGCCGTGAAGCCCCGGCGCATGGTGTCCTCGGGGATGTAGCCCTTCTTGTACAGGTCCACGTACGTCTGGAGCAGCTTGACGTGCTCGGCGCTGTTGAACACGGCCTTGCTGCCGCTCTTGTCCAGGATGGGCAGCCCCGCCTCCTGGAACATGTACAGCATGTTGATCCCGTTGATGTTCGGCATGAAGCCGTACATGCCGGTCTTGTCCTTGATCTGCTTGGCGGCGGCGATCAGCGTCTGGATGGTGCGGGGCGGGTTGGCAGGGTCCAGGCCGGCCTTGCGGAAGATCTCGGTGTTGTACGCCACGACCTTCGGCGACCAGTACCACGGCACGCCCATGACCTTCCCGTCGTACGTGAAGGTGTTCAGGGGGCTGGCGAAGTACAGTTTCTTCTGCGCGGCGCTCAGGTCGAGCGGCTCAATGGCGCCCTGCTGGACCAGTTTCACGGTCATGTCGCTGCTGAGGTTCACGGCGGCGGGCGGGCGACCGGCGGCCACGGACGCGAGCAGTTTCTGCTCCATGGCGGTGGCGGGCACGTCCACCCACTTGAGTTCCACGGTCGGGTTTTCCTTCTCGAACTGCGCGACCAGGCGGTTCATCTCGTCGTTGAACAGCGGCGCGAGGCTGATCGTCCAGAATTCCAGCTGGGTCTTCTGCGCGTGGGCGGCCCCGCCGAGCATCGCGGCGGTGATCAGGGTGGTGAGGACGCGGTGTTTCATGCTTGAACTCCTGGGGTGAGGGACGCCGGGCGGCGCTGGGAGGACTCCGGCGGGGGAACTTGAGAAGGATGTGCGCCGAATGTAGCGGTTTTCGGCTCCCCACGTCTGAGAACCTGAGCGACCCGCTCTCACCCCACGGTCAGCTTGCCGGGTCAGTGGCCGTCCCGAGCGCCTGCGAGAACCAGCGCGTCACGTGATCCGGCCGCGTGATCGCGCTGCCCACCACCACCGCGTGCGCGCCGCTCGCCAGCGCCTGCGCGGCCAGCTCCGGGGTGTTCAGGCGACCCTCCGCGATGAACGGCCGCCCCGCCCCGGCCAGCGCCCGCATCAGCTCGAAATCCGGCTCGAGCTGCTGCGGACTGTGCGGCGTATACCCGCTCATGGTCGTGCCCACGATGTCGGCACCCGCCGCGTAGGCCGCGCGGGCCTCGGCCAGCGTGCTCACGTCCGCCATCGCCAGCGCCCCGCAGGCGTGCGCCTCGGCGATCAGCTCCGCCACCGCGTAGGGGCGGGGCAGGTCCGTCCCGTCGAACGCCACGACGTCCGCCCCCGCCTGGGCCACCGCCCGCACCTCCTGCGGTGTCGCCGTGATGTACACCGGCGAGCCCGGCTGCGCCTGCTTCGTCAGGCCGATGACCGGCACGTCCGTCAGCGCCCGCACCGCCCGGATATCCTCCGGGCTGCGCAGCCGCAGGCCGCGCGCGCCGCCCAGCAGCGCCGCGCGGCTCATGGCCGCGATGATCCCCGTCTCCCGCATGGGACTGCCCTCGTCGGCCTGCACGCTCACGATCAGGGCGCCCCGCAGGCGCGATAGCACGTCATTCACGCCGCCCAGGGTAGCGGACCGGCGCGGCGAACTGGTGCACGCCACCTCCGGCGGCGCCGCCGGTCGCGCTGGCGTACCCTGGACGGCGTGAGCCCAACCCTGCATAGCCTCCAGTCCAGCGGCGCGCTGGTGATGGTGGACATCCCCGGCCCCACCCTGGACGACGACACGGCCGCCCACCTGCGGCGGCGCGGGATCCGCAGCGTGTGCCTGTTCCGCAAGAACGTGGAATCCGAGGCGCAGCTGCGCCGGCTCTGCGCGGACCTGCGCGCCGTGATGGGCGAGCACGCCCTGATCGCGCTCGATCACGAGGGCGGCGCGATCCTGCGCCCGCTGTTCTGGCCGTTCGCGCCCAGCGCCATGAACCAGGGCGCGGCGGGGGACGAGGCGCTGACCGAGGAGGTGAATGCCGCCCTGGCGCGGCAGCTGCGCAGCGTGGGGATCAACTGGAACTTCGCGCCCGTGCTGGACGTGAACGTGAACCCCGCCAACCCCGTGATCGGCGAGCGGGCCTACGGCGCGGACGTGGGCGTGGTGACCCGCATGGGCGGCGCGGCGCTGGCGGGGCACGACCGCGCGGGCGTGGCGGCCTGCGTGAAGCACTTCCCCGGGCACGGGGACACCAGCCTGGACAGCCACCTGGCCCTGCCGCGCGTGGACAAGCCGCGCGTGGCGCTGGACGCCGGGGAGTTCGCGCCGTTCCGGGCCCTCCTGCCGCGCACGCCGGCCATGATGACCGCGCACATCATCTACCCGGCGCTGGACCCGGACCGCCCCGCCACGCTGTCGCGCGCGGTGCTGACCGGGCTGCTGCGCGAGGAATGGGGGTACGACGGCGTGATCGTCACCGACTCCATGGGCATGAAGGCCATCGACGACCATTACGGCCGGGGTGAGGCGGGCGTCATGGCCCTCCAGGCGGGCACCGATCTGGTGATGGCGCTGGGCCGCCGCGAGGCGCAGGACGCCACCCTGGACGCCATTCAGGCCGCGCTGGACCGGGGCACGCTGGACGCCGGGCAGATGCAGGCCAGCGTGCGCCGTCTGGAGGCCCTGGCCGCGCGGTACCCGGCGCAGGCCGACCCGGCGCTGAACGCCAGGGACGACGCGGCGCTCCTGGCGGACGCCTGGGCGCGCGGCCTGAGCGCGTACCGCAGCCCGGTGGCCCCCACGCCCGGCTCGCGGGTGCTGCTCGTCGCGCAGGCGCGGGTGCCGCGCGAGAACGTCAGCGAGGCCAGCGTGGACGCCCAGACGCTCGCGGCCGAACTGCGCGGCGTGTACGACGTGCAGCTGCATGCCTTCGAGGACCCGGCGGAGCTGGACTGGGCGTCGCTGCGCGCGCAGGGGCTGCCGGTGATCCTGGCGACCACCTCGCGCCACCGCCACGCCGCGCTGCGCGGCGCCCGGCCCGACCTGCACCTCGCGCTGTACAACCCCTACGCCGCGCTGGACGTGGACGCCCCCGCGCTGGTCACCTACGGATTCCAGCCCGAGGCGCGCCGGGCAGTGCTGACCTGGCTGCGCGGGGAGCGACGCGCGACCGGCACGCTGCCCTTCTCCGGGTAGGCCGCACGGGTCAGAACGCCTCGAACTGGACGGAGTCCACGAGCATGTACACCGTGCCCGTCGTGGCCAGGCCGCCCCACCCGGCGCTGTTCGTGGGCCACACGTTGAGCATGATGTGCGCGGGCTGCTGCGGCACGTCCTTGGTGGTCTCCCAGACCCTGACGCCGTTCAGGAAGTAGGTGATGCGGTCGGGGCGCCACTCGTAGGTCAGGGTCTGGAAGGTCTGCCCGAAATTCACGCCGGTCGGCAGCGCGCCGGCGTCCTTGCTGCTCAGCGTGTTCCACACGGCGGCGTTCAGGGTCCTGGGGCGGTTGCCCTCGATTTCCAGGTCGATCTCGGTGGCGCTGTTGTCCACGTAGCTGAACGCCCCGCTGACGTTGCCGCTGAGCACCTTGCCGCTCCTGCTGGGGCTGGCGCTGGTGCTCGCCGCGCGGAACCGGTAGGTGTAGCGGCCGAACCCGAAGGTCTGGGCGCTCTTCACCTCGGCGGCGCGGGCGCACAGGCCGGCCGCGCAGGTCTGCACGTTCAGGGTGAGCAGCAGGTGGCCGCCCCTTACGCTGACCAGGGCCGGGTCGAAGGTGCCGGTCAGGCCGGGCTGCTGCCAGAAGCCACCCCAGCTGGACTTGATCCAGCGCGCGCCGTCGAGCGTGTCGAAGGTCTCGCTCCAGGTGACGCTGGCAGGGTTCAGGGTGACGCCGGTGGCCTCGGGTCTGGAGAGCCCGCTGCAGGCGACGAGGCTCAGGCCGAGCAGGGCGGTGCAGACGGTTCGTGCGGTGATCATGGTGGTTCTCCCTCTGGTGGCCCGGCGGACCCAGGGGGTTCCGTGGCTTTGCGTCCCCGTCTTGCGGCGGGTTTGCCCTGAGCATCGGGATGCTCGACTGCACTGTGAGTTTCTCCTGAATTCTCCTTCAAACGTCTTACATGAATGCCGCTGCGGGCTGGACAGGACAGTCTGCACACCTGTCCTGGGGTGCGCCGCCCAAGGAACAGGGGCGGATCAGCGGCGCGTGCGGACGCAGCGGCGGAACGCGTCCAGTGCCGCCTGGCTGGTCGTCAGGCGCCAGTCCACCCGGCCGTCTTTGAGGTGAAACCAGAAGGCCCGGCGGATCTGCCCGAAGCCCGGCAGCGCGGCGCACATCTCGCGGATCCAGGCGGCCTTGCTGCCCCCCTGCTCCACGCTCGCCAGTTCGCCCAGCTGCACGGGTTTGGTGCCCGCCACGCGCTTGAGTTCACGGTACGACGGGGCGAAGGTGTCCCGGAAACTCAGCCAGCGGTTCCAGGGGTTGGTGCTGCCCCAGTTGTAGCCGTCCAGGCCGACCTCGTGCACCCACTCGCCGCCCGGGTACAGCGCGCGGTACGAGCTGGGCATGCCGGGGTAGAGGATGTTGGGCGTCCAGACCCAGCGGACCGGGGCCCCCTCGGCGCGGAAGACGTTCACGATCCGCCGCCAGGCGCGCACGAAATCGGCCGGGGTGTTGCGGGCGGAGAGCTGGTACGCGCCCCAGTTGCCGTTCATCTCGGGCGCGAACGTGATCCGCAGGGGCACGCCTTCACGGCGGACATCGCGGGCGAACTGCCGCAGGTACGCGTCGTGCCGCCCGGCGGCAATCTCCCGGTACGGCACGCCGCGCACGCCGGCCGACGTGCGCGTCCGGGGCTGCCAGGACAGCTCCAGTTCGCGGTTCAGGCCGGTCAGGGTGCGGGCGTAGGCGCGGTTGTAGGGGGCGTCCCAGTCCTGAAACCAGCGGATGGCCCGGAAGGTGCAGCCCGCCTTGCGTTCCACGGCCTGCAACACGGCGGGGCTGTCCACGGTGAGCCCGAAGATCCCGCAGCTGGCCGCGCTGGCGTGGGAGCCGCTCCAGAGACTGCCCAGGAGGACGGTCAGCAGCAGGCGTCTCATGGGCGGCGCACTCGCCGGGGCGCCGGACCGGGGGGGACAGGGGTGGACGGGCACTGGGGAGTCGACATGCTGGCTGGATGATGGCAGCGTTCCGGCCGGCGCGCTGCGGTGCCCCCGGTCCGGCCCCCCTTCCCTGTAGAACAGCTAAACGTTAAACGACTGCGCGATAGAGCAGTTGTTCACAGTGCGTCAGCGTATGACGCCTAGCCTGTGACGGACAGGGCGCGCCCGGATGACTCCATCCTACGCCCCTGCATGCCGGGAGGCGCCGATTCCCGTTTTTGATCCGGTCACCTTACGGAACGGGAGGAGCCAGTGGTGAGACCGCCCCGACGGAGGCCTCACCATGTCCAATCCAGTCTTCCTGCCGTCCACCCTGCTCGGGTGGGTGCTGCTCATCGTCGTCAGCCTGCTCCTCGTCAAGGCCGTCCTCACCGTCACCCTGGCACTGGCGCACGCCCGCACCCAGCGCCGCCGCGCCCGGCGCCTCGACCGCCTCCCGGTGCCCGGGGCCAGTGTCATGATCGCCGCCTACAACGAGGAGGTCGGCATCGCCGACACCCTGCGCTCCGTGCTGGGGCAGCGCGGCCTGGAGGTGCAGGTCATCGTGGTGGACGACGGCTCGACCGACCGCACCGCCCAGATCGCCGCCGAATTCGCCGCGCAGGACCCCCGCGTGCTCGTGCTGCGTCAACCCAACGGCGGGAAGGTCAGCGCCCTGAACCTCGCGGCCGATCACCTGCGCCACCCGGTGGCGGTCAGCGTGGACGCCGACTCGGCCCTGGCCCCCGGCACCCTGGCGGCGCTGGCCCGGCACTTCCACGACCCGCAGGTGGGCGCCGTGGCCGGCGACGTGCGCGTCGCGGGTCCGGTCACGTCCCTCACGCAGATGCAGAACCTCGAATACAGCGTCGGGCAGCAGATGGAAAAGCGCGCCCAGGACATGCTGGGCGCCGTGAGTGTCGTGCCGGGCGCCGCCGGGGCGTTCCGCAGCGAGCTGATCCGGCGCCTGCGCTACAGCCACGACACCATCACCGAGGACATGGATCTGACCGTCGCCATCGCCGCCGCCGGGTACGACGTGCGCTTCGAGCCGGCCGCCCTGAGCTTCACGGAACCCCCGGTCGACCTGCGCAACCTGTGGCGCCAGCGTCTGCGCTGGATGTACGGCAGCTTCCAGGTGATGGGCAA
Source organism: Deinococcus actinosclerus (assembly GCF_001507665.1). NCBI lineage: Bacteria > Thermotogati > Deinococcota > Deinococci > Deinococcales > Deinococcaceae > Deinococcus > Deinococcus actinosclerus. The sequence continues at coordinate 1,444,632 of NZ_CP013910.1, forward strand.
GTACCGCCACCTGCTCCTGAGCCGCCAGGGCGGCCGCCTGGGCTGGCTGACCCTGCCTTACGTGCTCCTCTACGGCCTGACCCTGGGCGGCGCGGGCCCGCTGTTCGACGTGGCAGCCCTCGCGCTCCTGACGCACCACGCCGCTGACGCGCTGCGGCCCCTGCTGCTGAACCTCGGGACGGAGGTGGCCGTGGCCGCCGCCGCGCTGCTCCTCGGGCGGCAGTCCCTGCGGCCCCTGCTGATCACGCCCACGCAGCGCCTGTTCCTGCGGCCCTTCGTGTCGCTGGTCCTGGTGATGACCTGCGTGACCTTCCTGCGCCGCCGCAACGTGCAGTGGAACAAGCTGCCCCGCGTGGGCCTGCACCTGCCCGGCGCCCCCCGCCCCGGCGCCCAGCGGCAGTCCGGCCGCGCGCCCCAGGCGGGTGACTGATGCGCCGCGCGCTGTGGGCCCTGCTGGGCGGCGGCGTGCTCGCGTCCGCCGTGCCCGCTGCGCCCGCGCCGGAGGTCCTCGCCCAGCGTACCGTCACGCAGGCGGCCCGCACCCTCGCCGGGCAGGCGGCGGGAGAGGTCCACGCCACCGTGCAGCTCGTCCGGCAGGGGGACGTCCTGCAGGCCCGCGCCAGCCTGACGGGGACCCTGACCGGGCCCGCCGTGGCCAACGGCACCCTGCGCCTCGTGGACGGGGACGGCCAGGAACTGACCCGCAGCAACCCGCGTCAGCTCGCCCCGCTGCGCGCCGGGCAGCCGGCTGAACTCGTCACCCCGACCACCAGGGCCACCGGCGAGGCGCCGTGTGTGGAGGCTCAGCTCACCGTCTGGAGTGGGGCCCAGGCACCCGGACAGGACGCGGCGGCTCCGCGTGGGCCGGAGCTTCGCCCCACGGTGTTCGCGCTGCGCCTCTGTCCGCCCTGAGCGCCTGTCGGCCCCAGGTGGTCCGGCCCGGGCGACGGGGCCCGGCACCGGTGGCCCGCGCGAGGCCGGCGCTGAGCCTCCCCTCAGGCCGACCCATTCACGTCCGGGTGAGCTTCAGCGCTCCCAGGGCCACGCGCCCGGCGCGGCGGCCACACCCAGGGCGCGCGGGCCGACGTGGACACTCAGGACCGGGTTCACACCGGTCCGGTCGGCCCACACGATCGGGTGACGCGCCGCGAGCTGAGAGAGGGCCGCGTCGGCGTCCTCGGGATGATCGCCGAACAGCAGGCCCACCCGCAGCGGCGTGCCTTCACCGAAACGGCGGGTGACCTGCTCGGTCAGCGCCTGGATCGCGCCCTTGTACGAGCGGGCGCGCGCGGCGTTCGTGTACGTCCCGGCCGCCTTGTCCACCATCACGACCGGTTTGAGGTTCAGCAGGCCGCCGACCGCCGCCTGCACGCGCCCGATCCGGCCGCCCCGGCGCAGGTATTCCAGCGTCTCGATCGTGAAGTACAGTTCGGTCTCGGCGTGGACGGCGCGCAGCCACTCGCGGGCCTGCTCGGTACTCAGGCCGCGCTCGGCTGCCGTGACAGCGGCGTGCACCTGGAAGGCCATCGCGGCGCTGAGGGTACCGCTGTCGTGCAGCGTCACGCGCGGTGCTCCCGGCCCGGCCAGCAGCTGCCGCGCCTGATCGGCGGAGTTGTGGCTGCCGCTCAGGCCCGCGCTGGTCGTGACCGCCAGCACCTCGGCCGTGCCCGGGGTCTGCATGGCGCTCATCCAGTCCTGCGGGGTAGGCTGGGCGCTCGTGGGGTGGGTGGGGTTCGTCTGGAGCTGCCGGTACAGCTCCTCACGCGTGATGTCGGTCATGCGGTAGGAGGTGCTGCCGAAGTTCACGGCGAAGGGCGCGACCGGCACGTCGTTGCGCAGGGTGGGGTAGACGTCCAGGCCGCCGTCGGTGACGACGCCGAAGGTAGGGGCGCTCACCGCAGCTCCGTGCCGTTCATGGTCTCGATGAGTTTCAGGGCGGCGGTGTGGTCTTCCTGCGCGCCCACGGCGCGCTGCGCGCCGCGCAGCAGGGCCGCCACCTGCGCCAGTACCGGCGCGCTGCCCTGCACGCTCTGCGTGAGGTCCACGGCGATCCCGGCGTCCTTGGCGAGCAGGCCCAGCGCGAAGGTGGCGGGGAACTCGCGGGTCAGGACGCGCTGCGGGATCAGGTTCTCGCTGGCGTTGCTGCGGCCACTGCTGGCGTTGATGACGTCCAGCGCCGCGCCCAGGTTCACGCCCGCGCGGCCCAGCACGGCCAGTCCCTCGCCGGTGGCCCAGAGGGTCACGCCCAGCAGGGCGTTGTTCACGGCCTTCACCGCGAAGCCTGCGCCAGTGCCGCCCACGTGCACGACCTTGCCCGCGAAGGCCAGGTGGGGCCGCGCGGTCTCCAGCGCGGCGGCGTCGCCGCCCACCATGACGGTCAGGCGGCCCTGCTGCGCGCCGACCGTGCCGCCGCTGACCGGGGCGTCCAGGAAGGTGACGCCGCGCGCGGCCAGCTCGGCGGCCTGCCGCGTGGCGGCGTCCGGGTGCCCGCTGGTGCAGTCCACCCAGGTCGCGCCGGAGCGCAGGTGGGGGCGCATCCGGCCCATGACCTCGTCCACCTCGGCGCTGGTGGGCAGGCAGGTGAAGATCACGTCGGCCGCCGCCACCTCTTCCAGCGTGGCGGCTTGCGTGCCGTGCGCGCGGGCGTGCGCCTCGGCCTTGGCCGCCGTGCGGTTCCAGACCAGGACGCGGTGTCCGTGCGCGCGGGCGTGGGGGGCGAGGTGCGCGGCCATCGGGTCACCCATGGCGCCCAGGCCCAGGAAGGCAAGAGTGGTCATCACCGTTCAGCGTAGAGGGAACCGGGAGACGCACCGCGAAAACTGGACCCGGTGCAAAAACAGGCCGGGCCGCCGGTCACGAGAGGTGCGCGTTCACCGTCGCCTCGCTCAGCGCCCACAGGCGCAGGGCCGTGCCGTCATCCTGCGCCTGCGGGGCGGGCGTGGTCTCGCGGGACTCGCTGAAGTACCGCCCCGACACCTTGACCGGATCGGCGGCGAGGTGGATGGTCGTCTGCGCGCCCTGCTCGGGCGTGATCGCGAAGCGGTCCACGAGGCGGTAGGCGCGGCTGACCCACCCGCCGTTGTTGTGCGCGAAGCCCGTGGCGACCATGCCCGGGTGCAGGCTGTTGCTCTGGATGCCCTGTTCGCGCCGCGCGAGTTCCCGCGCGAACAGGATGTTCGCCAGCTTGCTCTGCGAGTACGCCGCCCACCCGCCGTAGCCCCGGCGGAACTCCGGGTCGTCCAGACGCACGCGGCCCATCATGTGCGCGGCGGACGCGACCGTCACGACCCGGGGGGCGTGCCCGGCGCGCAGCAGGGGCAGCAGGTCGCGGGTCAGCAGGAACGGCGAGAGGTGGTTGAGCGCCCAGGTCTGCTCGATGCCCTCGCGGGTCTCCTGCCGGGTCGTGAAGAACGCCCCGGCGTTGTTGATCAGGACGTCCAGCCCCTCGCCGCGCGCCGTGAACTCCTGCGCGGCCCGCCGCACCTGCGCCAGTTCGCTCAGGTCGGCCAGCAGCGTGGCCTGCGCGCCGATCTCACGGGCGACCTGCGCGGTCTTGTCCGGGTTGCGGCCCACGATGGTCACGTGCGCGCCGCGCGTCACGAGTTCGCGGGCGGTGATCAGGCCGATTCCACCGGTCGCCCCGGTGATCAGGACGCGGCGGCCGTGCATGCTGTTCGTCATGCGCCCAGGATAGAGGCACGGGGCGGCCGGGAACGGCGTGCCGGACGACAGTGGAGCCGTCACCGGCGCGCGCCGGGACTCAGGCGGGGCAGGCCAGGAAAGAGAGGCCTCGCTCTGGGAGTCCGGCCTCTCGCGCTGCGGACTTCACTCGGCCCGCGTATTCACTTGTGCGCTGGTGACCATAGTGTATGCCGCGCGGGGTCACAGGAGTGTCACATCGGCCTGAAGCCGGCCTTCACGCTCGGAGTTCATGAAGGCCACTCGGCGGTGCCCTGCAGTCCGGCCTGCACGAAGCGGTCCAGGGTCTCGGCCAGCGTGGCGGTCTGCGCCCCGGTCAGGTTCGCGGTGATCGCGTGGGTGGCGGTCGCCTGGAGCAGCAGGGTCAGGCAGGTGAGCAGGTACGGCACGCGCGTGCGCCCCGCCGGGGGGTCACGTGCTGGTGCAGGCGCCGTTCGAGGTCGTGGAAGACGGCCAGCCGCCGCTCGGTGAAGGCCGGGCCGCTGCCGCTCTGGAGCAGGGTCAGCAGGGGCCGCTCCTGGATGAGCTGCGAGAGGATGGTGGCGAACGGGCGCGGCTGGGCGTGCAGGTCGCGCAGCAGCGGCGCGAGCCGCTCCTCGAACTCGCCCAGGCGCAGGTCGAGCAGTTCGCCCAGGATGTCGGCGGTCGAGGTGAAGTAGGCGTACACGGTGGGCCGCGAGATGTTCAGGTGCGCGGCGATGTCGCCCATGCTGATCGCCTCGAACCCCTGGCGGGTGAAGAGCAGTTCGCTGCCGTCGAGAATCTGCTGCCTCCGGTCGGCGGAGGGCAGGCGGCGCCGGGGCGTGGGGGAGGCGGGGACACTCATGGCGCCAGTCTAGCAAATTGCTGACAGATTGTCACTTGACAGAGTGTCGGCAAAGGCGGATGCTGTGGGCATGACCACCGCACGCTGAGCCGTGCGCCGCGAGGCCAGGCGCTCAGCGCGCCGCCCCAGTCCACCTGTCCCAGAGGTACCCATGACCCAACCCCGCCCCCCCCGCCCCAGCCTGCGCGAGAGCTACCGCGCCCTGACGCCCGCCGAACGCGGCCTGTGGCGCTACCCCATCATGTGGGCCGCCGCGCTGGCCTTCCTCTTCATTCCCATCACCTACGTCGGCGTGTACCTCATGAGCGTCTGGGACCCCGCCGGCAACCTCGACCAGCTGCCCGCCGCGCTCGTGAACCTCGACCGGGGCACCGTCTCACGCGGCGAGACGGTCAACGTGGGCCGCGACCTCGTCAAGGAACTGCGGGACGACCCCCCGGTGGACTTCCGCACCTACCCCAGCGTGGCCGCCGCCCAGCAGGCCGTCCGCGACGGCGAGGTGTACTTCGCCCTGACCATCCCCGCCGACTTCAGCCAGAAGGCCGTGGCAGGCAGCAGCGCCCAGCACGGACTGCTTCAGCTGTACCGCGCGCCGGGCCTGAACTACTACGCCAGCACCGTCGCCGACCGCGTGGCGGGCACCATCGCCACCAACCTGAACGCCAAGCTCGGTGAGAACCGCTGGGACGTCGTGCAGACCAGCCTGAAAGACGTGCAGGACGGTTTTGCGGACATCCGCGACGCCACCCGAAAGCTCGCCGACGGCGCCCAGCGCCTCACCGACGGCACCCGCAAGCTGAACACCGGCGCGGGCGACCTCCAGACCGGTGCGGGCACACTCGCCGGCGGCGCGGACAAGCTCGCCGGCGGCGCCGGGACCCTCAGCGGCGGCGTCACCCGCCTGACCGGCGGCGTCAGCCAGCTGAGCAGCGGCCTGCGCCAGCTGGAACAGGCCGCCCCAGGCAAGCAGCAGCTGCAACCCCTGCGCGACGGCGCCGCGAAATTGACCGCCGGCGCGACCAGTCTGAGGGGCGGCCTGAACAAACTCGCCGCCGGGGGCGACCAGCTCGCCGCCGGCGCCGCGAAACTGGGCGCCGGGGCCACCCAGGTCGCGGGCGGCAACGCCCAGCTCGCCACGCAACTCCCGCAGCTGGCGGGCGGTCTCGGCGACCTGAACAAGGGAGCCCAGCAGCTCAGCGGCGGCGCCGCGCAGCTGCGCACTGGCGTCGCCAGTGGCCTGAAACCCGCCGTGGACGGCGCCGCGCAGCTCCAGGCGGGCGCCCAGAAACTCAGCGGCGGCCTCGGGCAGGCCCGCGTGGGGGCGCAGAAGGCCGCCGACGGCGCCGGACAGCTCGCCGCCGGACTGCCGAAACTGGGCAGCAGCCTCGGCCAGCTCCAGACCGGGGCGCAGACCCTCGCCGGGGGCGCCGGGCAGCTGAGCACCGCCGTGAAGGGCACGCCCGCTGCCCCCGGCGCGGCCAGCCTCCAGACCGGCGCCACGCAGCTCGCAGGCGGACTGGGTCAGGCGCAGGCGGCCGCGCAGACCGCCAGCAGCGGCGCCCAGGCCCTCGCCACGCAGCTGCCGGGCCTCGTGACCGGCCTGGGTGACCTCCAGACCGGCGCGAACCAATTGCAGGCGGGTGCCGACAAGTTACAGGCGGGCCTGACCAGCGGCAGCAGGAGCCTTCAGGACGGCGCCGCGCAGGTGCAGAGCGGCGCGCAGAAACTCGCGCAGGGCGCTGCCAGCGCCCAGGCCGGGGCGCAGAAGGCCGTGACCGGCGCGCAGCAGCTCGCGCAGGGCAGCAAGCAGGTGCAGACCGGCGCGCAGAGTCTCCAGAGTGGCGCCAGGACGCTGGCGGACAACACCCGCAAGGCCGCGCAGGGCGCCCAGAGCCTCGCCGGCGGCGCGAAGGATCTCCAGGCCGGCGTGAACACACTCGCCGACGGCAACGAGAAGATCAAGGGCGCGCTGGGCCAGATCACCACGAAACTCCCCGCGCAGAAGGACCTGAACAGTCTCAACAGTGGCGGCAAGACCCTCGCCAGCAGCGCCCGTCAGCTCGCGGACGGCGCCGCCCGCCTCGAGGACGGCACCCGCACCCTGAAAAACGGCGCGGGGGACCTGCTGGACGGCGCGCAGCAACTCACCGACGGCCTGAACGAACTGCACGACAAGGTCCCCGCCAGCATCGAGCAGCTGGGCGGCGACCCCACCGGCCTCGCCGAGAGCGTGCAGGTGCGCACCACCAACTTCGCGGACGTCCCCAACAACGGCAACGCCTTCGCGCCGTACTTCATCGCGCTGGCCCTGTGGGTGGGCGCCACCATGACCACCTTCATCTTCCCGTACCTGCTGCTCCCCGAGAGTGGCCGCCAGACCCGCCAGGCCGCCCGCGTGGCCCGCAAACTCACGCAGCCGCTGCTGATCGTGCTGGGGCAGGCACTGATCGTCGTGATCGGCGTGCGCCTGATGGGCGTGCAGTTCGGCAACCCCGCCCAGGTCCTCCTGACCACCGTCGCGGGCAGCGTGACCTTCCTGCTCGTGATCCTGGCCCTGAACCTCCTGATCGGGCCGGCCGGACGCATCCTGGCGCTCGTGCTGCTCATCGTGCAGCTCGCCGCGAGCGGCGGCAGCTACCCCGTGGAACTCAGCTCGCCGTTCTTCCAGGCACTCCACACCTTCATTCCCGTCACCGACGTCATCAACGCGCTGCGGCACGCCATGTTCGGCGCGTTCGAGGGCCAGTACTGGACGTTCATGGGCCGCATGGGTGCCGTGGCGCTCGTCAGCCTGATCGTGGCGCTGCTCAGCCGCCGCCGCTGGGTGTACACCGAGGACACCAACTTCCGCTCCCCGATCATCACCGACGTCGGCTGAACTGCCCCGCGGCATGGCCCCCACCTCCGACTGGAGGGTGGGGGCCATGTGCCGGGTGATTCAGGCGGCGGCCCGGCGGGTATCCGGCACGTTCCGGATCAGGATCACGCCCAGGATGAAGCACACGGCGGCGATCCCGAAGACCAGGGTGTACCCCAGGTTCCCGCCCTGCGCGTTCCCCCAGTCGAGCAGCGCGCCCTGTGGGGCACTGCTCATCTGCGGCGCGACGAACGCCACGTGCCAGATCCCCATGTCCCGCGCGTAGCTGCTCTGGCTGGGCATCGCGTCACTGCCCAGCGCCCAGTCCACGCTGGTGAACGCCCCGAAGCCCAGCCCGAACGCGCCCGCCAGTGCCAGCGCCGCCCCGAACGACGGCGCGACCAGCAGCAGCAGCGCCGCCGCCGCCATCAGCGTGCCCGCCACGTAGATGACGGGCTTGCGGCCCACCCGGTCACTGATCCGCCCGCCCAGACTGGCCGACGCGATGCTGCCCACGATGATGCACAGCAGCATGACGCTGGTGCTCGTGCCCGCGTCGGACTGGCGCAGCACGTCCTTGTTGTAGTACTGCAAGAAGGGCTGCACGCTGTACTGCCCCAGCGAGAACAGCACCCGCGTGACGAACACCCACAGGAACGGCTGATGCGCGAACAGCTGCCGCCAGGACATCGTGGGGCCGCCCGCCGGGCGCGGGACCACCGTGTCCGGCTCCGGCACGCCGCGCAGCGTGACCAGCGCCGGGCCGATCAGCAGCAGGGCGATCAGCACGAACGACACCAGCACCGGCAGCTTCAGCAGGCCGATCACCACGGCCGATACCGCGCCCAGCAGCTGCCCCAGCGCCTGCAGCATCGCCATGACGCCGCTGTAGCGGCCCCGCTCGCCCGGCGCGACCAGTTCCGGAATGAGCGCCGAGTAGGGCGCGGTGGCGAAATTGTTTCCGAATTGCACGAGCAGGAAGCCCAGCAGGTACACCCAGAACCCCGCCATACCGCCCAGCGCGGACGCCGCCAGCGCCATCACCGCCAGTCCCACGAGGTTCACGATCAGGCCCATCCTCAGGTACGGGAGCCGCTTGCCGGTGCGGTCGCTGTGCGCGCCCACCAGCGGCGGCAGCACCAGCGCCATCACCGCGCCGATGCCCGCCAGCAGGCCCAGGAAGGTGCCCTTGCGGTCCTCGCCCACGAACGTCACGACATTCTCGGGCATGAGGATCAGCAGCAGCAGCAGCCAGTGGAACGCCGAACCGAACCAGAAGGCGGACAGCACCCAGGGACTCACCCGGGGGCGTGAAGTGGAGGCAGGGGTCATGTGCGGCGAGTATACGGGCGCCCGGCGCGGCCCGCTGCCTAAACGCCCTCCGGCAGCGCGTCCCAGTACGCGCGCAGGTCCGGGGCGAGCGGCACCTGCGCGACCACCTGCGCGCCCGCCCACGGGAACGCCACGCGCGCCGCGTGCAGCGCCTGCCGCGCCAGCCCCAGCCGCGCCGTGAGTTCCGGCGTCTGGCCCTCCTCCATGAAGCGCAGGAACACCCCGGGGTCCCGCCCGTAGATCTTGTCCCCGACCATCGGCAGGCCCAGGTGCGAGAGGTGCGCGCGGATCTGATGCAGCCGCCCCGAGCGGGGGTACGCCTCGATTAGCGCGTGCCCGGCGCGGCGGGCCACCACCCGGAAGTCCGTCACGGCGGGCCGCCCGTCCGGCACGACCCCCTGCCGGATCGCGATGCGGTTCGCGCCGCCCAGCCCCAGGTCGCCCAGCGGGGCGTCCAGCGTGCGCCGCTCCCAGTCCGGCGAGCCGTGCACGAGGGCGAGGTACGTCTTGCCGACCAGATGCGTCTTGAACAGCGTGAAGAACCGCCCCGCCGCCTCCCGGTCCCGCGAGAGGACCTGCGCGCCGCTCGTCTCGCGGTCCAGCCGGTGCGGAGGCGCCAGGTCCGCCTCGCCCGTCTCGCGCCGCATGAACGTCAGCAGGTCCGGCACGTCCACCCGCGCCCGCACCGGATGCGTCAGCCACAGCGCGGGCTTGTGCACCACGTAGAAATCCGGGTGCTCCAGGATGACGCGCGGCTTCTCGGTGGGCGGCAGCAGCGGCGCGCGGGCGGTCACAGTTCCCACACGCTGGCGTAGTCGCGGCCCCGCAGGCGCGCCGAGAGGTCCACGCCCCGGTCCACCGTCCGCGAGAGCCGCCCACGCAGCCACTCGCCCGGCACGCCCGGCGCGGCCCAGTGCGCGGACGTCGCGTACACGAAGTGCGGGTTCACCACGCAGCGGAAATCCACCATCAGCCCGAACGCGAACGCCCCGTGACTCAGGTACCCGTGATCCAGCCCGCCGGACACCAGGAATGTCACGGGCCGGTCGAACCACGCGCCGTACAGGCCGCGCGCGGCGTCGCTGCTCCCGGTCAGTTCCACCAGCGCCTTCACGCCCGACCCCAGCCCCCAGTTGTACACGGGCACGCCCAGGAACACCCCGTCCGCCTCGCGGATCGCGCGGTGGTACACCTCGGCGTGCGGGTGGGCGTAGCAGCCCTGTGGGCCCTGATCGTTGTCGAAGGGCGGCAGGGGCGTAGCGCGCAGGTCGAGGTGCGTGACCTCGTGCCCCTGCGCCCGCAACTGCGCGGCCGCGAGGTCACACAGCCACGCGCTGCGGCTCTCCGGGTCGAGGCTGGTCGAGAGGACGGCGAACTTCACCCCGACAGGGTAGCGTCCCGCCGGGAATCAAGCCCGGCGCGGGTCACTCGGTGGTCGTGTGGACCGCGCCGCCCTCGCCGACCACCACGCGCGCCGACTGGTCGTCCAGCGCCCCCAGGGCGACCTCCGCCCCGCCCACCTGCACGGTCGCCTGCCCCTCGACCGGCACCCGCCACGACTGGTGCGGCCACAGCCGCGCCCGTTCCACGCACCCGGCCGGGCCGCACACCCGCAGGCCCGACAGGACCTGACCGGACTGGTTGGCGACCTCCACGCCGCCCGCCACGCCGAACAGCAGCCACGCCCACGTCACCAGCGTCCCCAGGCCCAGCAGGCCGCCCGCCACCGACCACACGGGAACAGGGGCGGCGGGCCGGGGCTGGGCGGTGGGGGCAGGCGCGTTCATGCCCCCAGTGTGCCGCGCGCGCGTCTGGGCCGCATCAGCCGTTTGATGCAGGCGTCACGGTCTGCTGGACCCGGTTTCAGTCACGGAGAGGGGCACCACGCCGGTGAACAGGCGCGGCCACGCCAGATGCGGCTCGCCCAGCTCCAGGCTCAGGCCGCGCCCCGCGAAGTGCGCGTCCCACACCGCCTGCACGCGCGGCGGCAGCAGCTCACGCAGGGCCGCCTCGGCGTCCGCGCGCTGCTCGCCCAGATCGAAGGGACTGGGGCTGCCCAGCCGCTCGCGGACCAGCGACCGGACCTCGCCCTGGTACAGCACGTCGTCCGCGATGCGGGCCAGCAGCGCCTCCGCGTGCGCCGCCCGGTCGGTCACGAGCGGCGCGAGCTTCCCGAACGCCACCGCCGACCCCAGCGTGTTGCCTGCCGTGTTCCACGCGCTGAACCCCGCCAGTTCCGCCAGCGGCAGTCCACCCATGAGCGTCCACAGCCGCGCCTCGGCGCCGTTCGGGTACGCGATGTCCGCCACGCTCACGGCGCGTCCGGCCCGCAGGTCCGCGCGCAGGGCGTCCACGAACGCCGGGAGGTGCCGGTGCGGCGTGTCCACCGTCGCGAAGTCCGGCTGCCGGTGCGCCTGCCGCGTGCCCGGCGTGTTCACCGCCAGCACGAACGCCGCCTCCTGCACGGAGTCCGCCAGTCGGCACCCCGCCGCGCGCAGGTGCGCCCGCACGAGTTCCCCCGCCGGGCGGTCCTCGTACAGCAGCTCGGCGCCCGCGCCGCCCAGTCCGCTGAAGCGCACCCACACCGGCACCTCCTCCGGGCGCAGCGCGCGGGCCAGCAGCGCGCACGGCACCTCGTCCGCGCCGGGGTACACGTCCAGGCGGTCCCAGACGCCCAGCGCGTCCGCGCGGGCCTCCAGCAGGCGCCGGTCGAAGGCCGCCAGCCCGTACGGCGTGGTGTCGTCCAGCGTGAGGCACAGGTGACTCAGCACGCCGCCCGCAAGCAGGTCCAGCGCGGCCAGATGCAGCGCCCGGTTGCGCTCGCGGGTGCCCACCCAGTCCGCGAGGATGTCCGCCGGGACCGCCGCGCGGGCCGCGTCCAGCGCCGCGCGTTCCGCCTCGCCGTGCCGCGCGTGCCGGTCGAACGCCGTCGAGTACGCCCGCAGCTCGCGGCCCCACTCGCCGTAGTACGCCTTCTCCTCGTGCGGGTCGTTGTCGTGCGCCACCCGCACGATCACCCCGAAGGCATAGATCCGCAGGGTCGGATGCGCGGCCTTCAACTCAGCCAGGATCGCCAGCCGCGAGAGCGCCCCCGCCAGCGGGTCCGACACCCGCCGCGCCGGGATCATCCCGCCCAGGCACAGCGTCTCCAGGCACACGACCAGCACGTCCGCGTCCGCCCCCCCGGCCCGCAGCCACGCCGCGAGCGTCCCGGTGTCGCCCGGCGTGAAGAAGTCCGGCAGCGCCGCCGCCGGGGGCACCCGCACCTCCGCGCCGGTCATGAGCCCCAGCTGCACGGGCAGGGCCAGGGTGGGCGGGCGGGTATCCGGCGGAACGAGCAGCACGCGCGGTGCACGCACCGGCTGCGACGCCCGTGATTCCGGAACGGCACCGAAATCCCCTCCATCTGCGCCGGATGCGTGCCTGTCGCTGCGACCTCCGGTCAGGTTCGTCTTCGACTCACCGCCATGCTCTGTCATCCGCCCGAGGCTAGCAGGCCCCGGTAGGGGAGAGGTGCAACGCCCGCGGGCGGCCCCCCGACCAGCGGCGTGCGGCTGGCCGGGGGGCCGGCAGGGCCGGAAACGGGAGGCTCCACCCCGTGAGCGTCCCGTGAAGGTCGTGTCACCCTCCACGCATCTGGCCGTCTACCGGGTCACTGGTCCGCCCGCAGGAACGCCAGCGTGGCGTCCCGCATCCGCACGCTCGTGTAGTGCCCCACCCCGGGGTACACCGCCTCGCGCAGGGCGTCCGGGCGACCGGCCGAGGCATACGCCGCGCGGTAGGCGGCGGCGGTGGGCGCGTGTTGCTCCTCGGGTGGGAACACCGGGTCGGCCCCGCCACTGGCGAGGAACAGTGGCGTGGGGACGGCGTCCGCTGCGTGCGCCAGCGGGCGATGCCGCTCCAGGAACGCCCGGAGGTCCGGGCGGCGCACCTCCGGCTCGTGCCACACGCCGGACGTGATCAGCGCCGCCGCCCGCGCGACGCGCGTCTCGGTCCGGGCCAGGGTCTGCGCCACGTAGCCGCCCATGCTGGAGCCCACCACCCACACCGGCACCCGCCCGTAGGTCGCCTGCGCGGCGTCCAGCAGCGCCGGGGCCTCCGCGACCGTGCGGCGCACGCTCTCCCACACGTACTCGCGGGCGTTCAGGCCCGGTGGAGTGTCTGAGTGCCGCTCGCCGTGCAGCGCCGCGTCCGGCAGGACCACCGCCGCGCCCCACGCGGCCAGCGCGGCGTACACGCCCAGCTTGCCCTCCTTGGCGGCCCAGGCCCCGTGGTACACGACGCAGACCGCCCGCACCTCCCGGCCCGGCGCCGGGCGTTCGATCAGGCAGGGGACGCCTGCGAGCATGTGGCGTTCCACGGCATACGGCTCACCGCCCACCAGCGGCGCCGCGTGCGGGTCGTCCGGGTGGAAGGCGCGGGTCACGCCGGGAGGACCAGGCGGGTCGGCGTGTCCCCCGGCGTCCAGAGCCACACGTCCGGATTGCGCAGCGCCGCCCACCCGTCATGGCCCAGGCCCAGCAGCAGCGCCAGGAGATTGCCGTGCGTCACGACGACCGTCACGCCCCCTGGGTCGCGGCGCGCGTCCAGCGCCGCCTGACCGCGCCCCCGGGCCGCCGCGCCGGACTCGCCGCCCGGCAGCGCCAGCGTGTCGTCCGCGAAGCTGTCGCGCAGCCGCGCCGGCCAGTCCGCGCGGGGCGCGCCCGTCAGGACCCGTTCGGTCAGGCGGTCGTCGGTGATCACCGGCAGGTCCAGCGCCGCCGCCAGCGGGGCCGCCGTATCCGCCGCGCGGCGCCACGGGCTGCTGACCACCCGCGTGACGCCCAGCCCGCGCAGCGCAGGGACCAGGGCCGCCGCGCCCGCCTCGCCTTCGGGGGTCAGCGCCGCTCCGGGTTCCTGCCCCGACGCGCGGGCGTGCCGCACCAGCACCAGCGTGCCCTTCGGCGGAGGGGAGGCTGGCAGGGGAGAGGCCGTCACGCGAACTCCAGCAGCATCCGGTGCGCCAGCCCCCGCCCCGACGCGCGCTGCCACGCGGCGCGCGTGTCCCCGGCCATGATCGCCGCCATGAAGCGCTCGTCACGCGCCAGGGTCGTCAGCACCCAGTAGTCGCCCCAGACCTCCACGCCCCAGGCGTCCACCATCGCCCGCGAGGCGGTCTCCCACACGGGCTCGCTCAGGTGCTCCAGCGGCGCGATGAAATGCAGCTCGCCGTCCGTGCCGGGGGTGCGGGCCACCTCGCGGCGGTACTCGGCCCGCTCGCGCGCACTCATGCGCTCCCACACGCCCGCCTCGCAGAAATGCGCCGGGAACGCGCTGAAGGTGTCGCGGCAGCGGGTGGGGCGCGCCTCGTAGCGGCTGCACCCGCCGGTCTCCTTATCCAGGATCGGGCAGAAGCCCACCTCCAGCCGGTGGCGCTGCACGTACTCGTCATCACTGCGGGCCGTGCGGGCGTTCGCGATGGCCGCGCGGGCGTGCGCCTCCACCGCCGCCGCCAGCCCCCCGTCCAGTTCGGCCGCCATCACCAGCGCCTCGGCCAGACTCACGCGGATCGGCATGTTGCAGCACGCCACGCACCCCGAGGCGCAGTACACCCGACCGCCTTGGCGCGCGTAGCGCTCCATCCACTCGCCCGAGCGCCGCCCGTAGCGGTCGTACGCGCGCCGCACGGCCTCCGTCACGTCGCCGTTCACCCTCTGGGCCTGATCCGTCATGGGGCGCAGCCTAGAGCATCTGCCCCGCGCAGACCGTGCCGCGCCGCCGCCCCGAACCCACGTGCGTATACTGACCGCACCGTGTTCAGGCGTCCCCGCACCCCCCAGCCCCCGACCGGCACCCCAGACCCGCGCAAGACCGGGACGTCACAGGAGCCGCTCGACCCCACGCGCGTCCTGGCGGACCTGCTGGCCCGCCCCACCCAGGAAGGCGTGCTGGAGGGCGCCCTGGCCTACGCCGCCACGCTGCTGGGCGGACACGTGCAGGGCTACGCGGTCGTGCGGCGCGGCCAGGACCAGGTGGCCGCCGTGTTCGGCGGGTACCCCAGGAGCCTGCTGGGCCTGGCCCTGACCGGCCCCTGGGCGCAGATGCGCTCGCGGGTCGTGCCGGACGGCAGCCGCGAACTGTTCGACACGAACGGCCCGGACATCGCCGCGCAGCTGGACGCGGCCGGGATGCGCGAGGCGAAGATCAGCCTGGTCGTCCCGCTGAGCGTCCGGGGCCGCCACCTGGGCGCCCTGATTCTCGACCGCACTGCTCCGGACGGTATTCCGCCCGCCGCGCAGGAGGCCGTCACGAAGTGGGCCGCTGCCGTCGCGCCCATCCTGAGCCTCCTTGAAGGCCGCGAGGAATGGAAGCAGGCCGCCCGGCAGCTGACCGGCGCCCTGGTCGAGGCGGTCGAGAGTCAGGACTTCGATTCGCTGGGGCACGCCAAGTCCGTCACGGACGTCAGCCTGAAACTGGGCCGCGCCGTGGGCCTCACCGACCGCGAACTGGAGGAACTGTGGTTCGCGTCCATGCTGCACGACATCGGCAAGATTCACGGCGAGCACGGCCACGCGCAGGTCGGCGCGAACTTCCTGCACGGCGTCCCGCACCTGAGCGAGGCGCAGAAGGCCGTCCGGCACCACCACGAACGGGTGGACGGCCAGGGCGAACCCGACAAGCTCGCGGGCGAGGACATTCCCCTGTACGCCCGCATCCTGGCCGTGGCGAACGCCTACGTGCGCCTGGGCGGCCTGGAGCGCCTGAAGTCCCAGGCGGGCAAGGGCCTGGACGCCAAGCTGGTCGGCCTGCTGGAAAAGCTGCCGCAGTGAGCGCCGCGTGACCCTGCGTCCCCCGCACCCTGGCGAGGCCCCCACCCCGCGCTTCCCCAACCTGGAAGCGCGGTTCGGCCCCCTGACCCCCGTGGACGCCGGCATGCAGAGCCGCGTGTACGCCACGCAGGACCGCCAGACCGTCATCAAGGTCTACCGCAACCACCAGGGCGAGCACGGCGTGGAGGCCGAGAACATGCGCCGCGCCGGGATGGGCGACCGCGTGATCGACGCGCTGGAGGTGGACGGCATCGAGGCGCTCATCATGCGCCGCTTCGACGGCCACCCCCTGCGCGCGCCCGACGTGCCCCGCGCCCTGGCTCAGCTGCGCGTCAGCCTGAGCACCCTGCACGGCACCACGCGGGGCCGCGTGAACCTGCGCCGCGTGCAGGACCGCCTTCGCCGCTTCCGCAGCGCCCTGGCCGCCTACCCGCTGGACGACCTGTTCGACGCGGTCGAGATTCCCCTGGACCGCGGCCTGCTGGACCAGCCTGCCGCGTTCTGCCACCTGGACCTGTGGCACGACAACATCCTGATCAGCGAACCCCACGGCGAGGTGCTGATCATCGACTGGACGAAGGCCGACTGGGACGACCCGCTGCGGGACCTCGCGCTGCTCAAGACCGGCACCCTCGACCTGCTCCCGCCCGACGAGAGCCTCCAGGCCGCGCTGACCTTCCTGCCGGACCAGACGCCCGCCACACTGACCCGCTACCGCGCGTACCTCGCCATGACCACCCTGCACGACCTGTACTGGTTCCTGATGAACGAACCGTACGAATTCGAGGGCCAGCGCGACCAGAAGGTGCCGCGCGCCCGTCACGCCCTGGCCCGCCTGCCCGGCTGAGCCGCGTCCCGGGGCCGGACGCCCTGCGGAGTGCGGGGTATGGTGGGCGCATGGTTACTGTCGTTACCCATCCCCTCGTGCAACACAAACTCTCGGTCATGCGCGACGTGCGCACCGGCGTGAAGGAATTCCGCGAACTGGCCAGCGAGGTCAGCCTGCTGCTGGCCTACGAGGCCATGCGCGACCTCGAAGTCACGCAGGAGGAAGTCACCACGCCCATCACCACCGCCGAGTTCCCGATGCTCAGCGGCAAGAAGCTGGCGCTGGTCGCCATCCTGCGCGCCGGGCTGATCATGACCGACTCGATCGTGCAGCTCGTCCCCGCCGCGAAGGTCGGCCACATCGGCCTGTACCGCGACCCCGAGACCCTCGGGCCGGTCGCGTACTACAACAAGCTCCCGACCGACATCGCCGAGCGGCGCGTGTTCCTCACCGACCCCATGCTCGCCACCGGGGGCAGCGCCAGCGCCGCCATCGCCAGCCTGAAAGCGGCCGGGGCGACCAGCATCAAGCTCATGTGCATCCTCGCCGCGCCCGAGGGGGTGGCCGTGATCGAACGTGACCACCCGGACGTGGAGATCGTCGTCGCCGCCCTGGACTCGCACCTGAACGACCACGGGTACATCGTGCCCGGGCTGGGCGACGCGGGCGACCGAATCTACGGCACCAAGTAACCGCCGGGGCAGAACGCCCGTTTTTAGACAACCTGCCCGCCCCGCCTGAACCGGCGCTTACGCTGGGGCCATGACTGCGTTCAGCCTTCTTCTTACCCGTCCTCCGGTGGAGTGAACGGCAAGGAGAACCGCGCCTGAACCCCCCGGAGGACTTCACCCTCCGGGGTTTTTCATTGCACCTCATTCCCAGCAACCAGAGTCCCAGCCCCAGGAGCCGCCCATGACGACCGACACGAACCGCATCCGCATCTTCGACACCACCCTGCGCGACGGCGAGCAGAGCCCCGGCGTGGCCCTGAACCACACCCAGAAACTGGAGATCGCCCACCAGCTCGCCCGCATGGGCGTGGACGTCATCGAGGCCGGGTTCCCCATCGCCAGCCCCGGCGACCTGGAAGGCGTGAGCCGCATCGCCCGCGAGGTCCGCGGCCCGATCATCACCGGCCTGGCCCGCGCCGCCCGCCCCGACATCGAGGCCGCCGCGAAAGCCGTCGAGGCCGCCGAGAAACCCCGCATCCACACCTTCATCGCCACCAGCCCCATCCACATGGCGAAAAAACTGCAGCTGGAACCCGACGCGGTCGTCGAACGCGCCATCCAGGCCGTCACCTACGCCCGCTCCTTCGTGGACGACGTGGAATTCAGCGCCGAGGACGCCACCCGCAGCGACACCGCCTTCCTGATCCGCATCTTCCGGGCGGCCGTGGAGGCCGGGGCGACCACCATCAACATCCCCGACACCGTCGGCTACACCACCCCCGAGGAGATCCGCGCGCTGTTCGCCGAGATCCGCGCCGCGCTGCCCGCCCACGTCATCCTCAGCGCCCACTGCCACGACGACCTGGGCATGGCGGTCGCGAACTCCATTGCCGCCGCGCAGGGCGGCGCCCGGCAGATCGAATGCACCATCAACGGCATCGGCGAGCGCGCCGGGAACGCCAGCCTGGAAGAACTCGTCATGGCCTTCCACACCCGCCGCGACCACTACGGCTTCGAGACCGGCATCCGCACCCGCGAGCTGTACCGCGCGTCACGCATGGTCAGCCGCCTGAGCGGCATGCCCGTCCAGCCCAACAAGGCCGTCGTCGGCGACAACGCCTTCGCGCACGAGAGCGGCATCCACCAGGACGGCGTCATCAAGGCCCGCGAGACGTACGAGATCATGAACGCCGAACTCGTCGGCCGTGAAGCCGCCGTGCTCGTCATGGGCAAGCACAGTGGCCGCGCCGCGTTCCGCAAGGCCCTGAACGACCTGGGCTATGCGGACCTGACCGACGACAAGGTCCAGCACCTGTTCGGCCGCTTCAAGGACCTCGCCGACCGCAAGGGCCAGATCTACGCCGACGACCTGCGCGCCCTCGTCGAGGCCCGCAGCGACGTCCCGCAGACCTTCACGCTGGAAGGCTTCCAGATCACCAGCGGCATGAACATGACCCCCGTGGCCTTCGTGCGCCTCCAGACGCCCGACGGCGCCGTCGAGGCCACCGCCCACGGCGACGGGCCCGTCGAGGCCGCATTCCAGGCCATCAACCGCATCACCGGCCTGAACCCCGAACTGGAAAGCTACCGCATCCAGGCCGTCACCAAGGGCGGCGACGCGCTGGGCGAGGTGAACATCGGTGCCCGCCACGGCGAGACCACCCTGCACGGCAGCGGCGTCGCCACCGACGTCGTCGAGGCCAGCGCCCGCGCCTGGGTCCGCATCCACAACATGGTCGTCGCCGGGATGGGCACCGAACGCCGCCAGGGCGAATTCGCCCCTGGCCGCATCTGAGGAGATAGACGATGGGTCCGCCGCTGCGCGGCTGATGGACAGGGAGGCTGGGCACACCGGCCTCCCCATCACATTGAGGGAGGACGCATGATTCTGGAAATCGCCCTGTTGCAGATCCGCCCCGGACAGACGACCGGGTTCGAGGCGGCGTTCGCGCAGGCGCAGCACATCATCGCGGGGATGCACGGGTACGTCCGGCACGAGCTGCACCACTGCCTGGAGGACGACCAACGCTACGCCCTGCTCGTCTGGTGGGCCACGCTGGAGGCTCACACCGTGGGCTTCCGGGGCAGCGCCGGGTACCAGCAGTGGCGCGCCCTGCTGCACCCCTTCTACGACCCGTTCCCGACCGTGGAGCACTTCACGCGGGTGGAACTGGGCTGAACCTCAGACGGTCACGAGGCCCAGCGCGATGCCGCGCGCGACCGCCCCGGCGCGGCTCTGGACGCCCAGCTTGGAGTACAGCGCCTGCACGTGGAACTTCACGGTGCTCTCGCTGACGCCCAGGTCGCGCGCGGCGCGCTTGTTGCTGAGGCCCTCGGCGAGCAGGGCCAGCACGTCGCGTTCGCGGGGCGTGAGGGTCACCTCGCCCGAGGGGAGCGGCTCCTCGTCGGCCGGCGCCAGCCACGCGGGCGGCAGCGTCACCAGTCCCGCCGCCGCGCCGTGCACGGCCGCGATCAGCTCGGCGGGCGTGGCGTCTGCGGGCAGGCACGCCCAGCCGTGCGGGCAGAGGTCGGGCAGCACCTCCGCCCACGCGCGCGAGCCCAGCGATACGACCGCCGCGCCGTCCAGGGGTGAGGGGTCGTCCAGCCAGCCGTCGTCCACGATCAGCACGTCCGGTTCGCGGCCGTCCCGCGCGGCCAGGAACCCCGCGCCGCCCAGGATGGCCGCCACGCCCGCCGCGAGCACCGCCGAACCCAGCGTGACGAGCACGGTGGGCAGGGCAGGCGCGGCGGTCATGCCTGATCGTACCGGGGCGGGCGCCCTGCTGGTGGACGCGGGAACGGGCACGGTCAGCGTTCACCCACGCTGACGGTCACGTCCTGCTCCTCGCCGCCGCGCAGGACGCGCAGGGTCACCGTCTCGCCCGCGCGGGTGCGGACACGCGACAGCAGCTCCGCCGGGTGCGTGAAGCCCTCGCCGTCCAGCGCCAGCAGCACGTCCCCCACCCGGAAACCCGCCGCCTGACCGGGACTGCCCGCCTCGACCTGCACGACCGTCAGGCCCACCCGGCCGCCCGCGAACCGCTCACGGAAGCGGCGGAGTTTCTCCAGTCGGGCCTCGTCCATCCCACCCCGCCCGGGGTGACCGTGCCCGCCGTGATCCGGCCCGCGTCCGGGACCGCGACGCCCGCCCCAGGGGCCCCCCTCACCCCGGGGGCGGCCCGGGCCGAAGCGGCCGCCACCGAATGGCCCGCCGGGGAAGGCGTCCTCATCCACCTCGTCCGGCGTCGCAGCGGCCGGGAAGTGCACGGGCTGCGTCGCCAGCCCCAGGTACCCGCGCGGCACGCGGCCCTCGCGGGACAGCAGGTCGGCCACGCGCGCCGCCCGCGCGGCCGGGACGGCCAGCAGCTGCCCGCGCCGCACGCCCGCGTTCAGCACGCCCACGAGTTCACCCTGCGCGTTCACGAGCGCGCCGCCACTCACGCCGGGGAACGGCTGGGCCCCGGCGTGCAGCCAGCCGTCCCGCACCCGGCCGGGATTCAGGCCCAGGCTGGCCTGCACGCCCCCGGGCGGGCGGCCCACCGCGAGCAGGAGTTCACCCGCGCGCCCCGCCTCACCTGCCGTCAGTGCCGGGATGGTCAGGCCGTCCACGCGCAGGAGCGCCAGATCGCTGCCCGGATCGCGGCCCACGACCACGCCCGTCCGGGTCTGCCCGTCCGGGGTGATCACCGGCACCTCGTCGGCGTGCAGCAGGTGCGCGGGTGTCAGCACCAGCCCGTCGCCCACCACCGTGCCGCTCACCGGGCGCGCCGCGCGCACCGTCACCACACTCCGCGCGGCCTGCTCGACCGCGTCCGCCATTGCCCTGGAAAGATCAGAAAGATTCGTCATGCCGTCATGGTGCGCCCCGCCGCCCGGAAACACGCCCCCCACCCGCACAGGCCCGCGCCCCCACCGAACGGTCAGGGTCGCCGTATCCTGCCGGCATGTCCCTGACGCTGACCGTCCTGCCCGGCGAGTACGCCGTCGCCCAGCTCCCCGCCGGCAGCGCCGTGCCGGACTGGGCGACGCGCGGCGACCTGTGGTGCGTCATGAACGCCCCGGATGAACTGAGCGTCGTGTGCCCCGCCGAGGGGGTGCCGGACGGCGTGCGCGTCCAGCGCGGCTGGCAGGCGCTGAGGCTCACCGGGCCGTTCGAGTTCACCCTGACCGGCATCCTCGCCAGCGTCCTGAACCCCCTGCGGGACGCGGGCGTGGGCATCTTCGCGCTGTCCACCTTCAACACCGACTACGTCCTCGTCGCGGCCAGCGACCTCGGCCGCAGCGTGGCGGCATTGCGGGAGGCCGGGCACACCGTTCAGGAGTGAGGCGAGTCTGAACCGAGCTCCCGTTCGTAGCGGACGACCGGCACCACCTCGCCCATGTAGGATTCCGGGTCGGCGTGCCCGGCCTCCACGAACCCCAGGCGGCGCATCAGCGCGTGCGACCGCGCGTTCGGGGCGTGCACCAGCGCCGTCAGCCGCGAGAGCCCCAGCCCCGCCGCGTGCGCGATCAGCGCCTCACCCGCCCGGCGCGCTGCACCCTGGCCCCACAGCGCCCGCTCCCCGATGACAATCCCGAACTCCGCCGACGTGCCGTCCAGGCCCGCCAGATCCACGAACCCCACCAGCCGCCCGTCCAGCTCGGCGCCCAGCCGCAGGAACGCCGGGTCGCCGCCCGCGATGATCGCCGCCCAGTGCCGCCGCACCACGCGCGGCGCGAGCCCCGGCGTCCAGTCCGCCGCGCGGCAGAACACCGGATCGGCCGCCCAGCGCACCGCCGCCTCCTCATCCCCGGGGCGCAGGGGCCGCAGCGTGACGGTCACGGCGTCAGGCCTGCGACGATCTGCGCCGCCCCGGTCGCCTGCGCCTGCCGGTAACCGGTGCCGGCCCACAGGCTCAGGACGTCCGCCTGCCTCCCCTGCGCGCCCGCCGTGCGCAGGGGGCGGGTCAGGGCGTTCTGGTGCGGGAAGGGGAGGGGATGCGTCACGGCGTCGGTGAGGGCGGTGCGCAGGCCCCGCGCCGCGCGCCCCGAGTACGCGCGGGTCAGGACGGTGTCGCGCGTGCCGTCCCGGATGGCCTGCCGGTACGGCGCGGAGGTGCCCGCCTCGTCGGCCAGGAGGAACGCCGTGCCGCACTGCGCCAGCGTCGCCCCGGCCGCCCGCGCCGCGCGGACGTGCCCGGCGGTCATCAGGCCGCCCGCCGCGAGGACCGGGAGGGGCGTGGCCCGCGCGACCTCCCGCACGAGGGTCAGGGTGTCCGCGAGGGGGTCGTCCTGCCAGCCGCCCCGGTGTCCGCCCGCCGCGCCGCCCTGCACGGTGACCGCGTCCACGCCGCTCTCGTGCAGGGCCAGCGCCTCGCTGAGGCTGGTGGCGGTGCCGACCGTCAGGACGCCCCGCGCCCGCAGCGCCGCCAGGGCGTCCGGTGGGACGGGGCCGAACGCGACGCTGAAGACCTCCGGGCGTTCCTCCAGCACGACGTTCAGCTGCGCGCTGAAGTCCTCCTGCACGCGCTCCGGCAGGGTGGGCGGGGGGAGGTTCAGCGCGTCGTGGAAGGGCCTGAGTTCTGCCGTGGCGACGGCCACTGCGTCGGGTGTAACGGTGGGCACGGGCTGAGGCGCGAACAGGTTCACGAGCAGCGGCCCGTCGGTCAGGGCGCGCACCTCGCGGATCGCGTCTCTCAGCGCCTGCGGGGTCAGGTACGCGCCGCCCAGGCTGCCCAGCCCGCCCGCGCGGGTCACGGCGGCGGCCAGCGAGGGGGTGCCGACGCCGCCCGCCATGGGGGCCAGCGCCACGGGCGTGCGCAACTGTGCGAGTAATTCCGGCCAGGATCGCGGTCGGGTCATGCCGCCCAGCGTACGCTGCGGACGTGACGTTCCCGCACCCGTTCCGCGCGTTCACGGCGTTCCGGCGCGCCGCGTACCAGTCGCAGGCTGCGCCCAGACGGCAGTTCCTGCCGCGCGAGTGGATTCAGGCCCTGCTGGACGGCGCGCAGGCGCGGCTGCCGCTGGTGGACGCCCCCAGCCTCGACTGGCCGTACGCCGAGGCGGTGCACGATCCCGCGTTCCTGGCCCGCTGGCGCGGCGGGCAGGTCACCCGCGCCGAGGAGCGGGCGCTGGGCTTTCCCTGGACCCCGGCAGTCGTCGAGCGGGGCTTGGGCAGCAGCGGCGCGACCCTGGCCGCCACCCGCGACGCCCTGACGCGGGGCCTGGGCGTGAACCTGGGCGGCGGCACCCACCACGCCTACGCCGATCACGCCGAGGGCTTCTCGTTCCTGAACGACGTGGCGATCAGCGCCCGCTGGCTGCTTGACACGGGGCAGGCGCGGCGCATCCTCATCCTTGATCTGGACGTGCACCAGGGCAACGGCACCGCCGCGATCTTTGCCGATGAGCCGCGCGTGCTGACCGTCAGCCTGCACGCCGAGCGCAACTATCCCTTCCGCAAGGAGACCAGTGACCTGGACGTCCCGCTGCCCGACGGGACGGACGACGCCGCGTACCTGCACGCGCTGGACGCGCAGGTCACGCCGCTCGTGACGGCCTTCCAGCCGGACTTCGCGTTCTACCTCGCGGGTGCGGACGTGCTGGCCGGGGATCAGCTGGGACGGCTCGCGCTCACGCTGGAGGGCGTGCAGGCCCGCGACCGCCGCGTGTTCCGCTGGGCGGCCCGCACCCGCACGCCCCTCGTGACCGTCATGGCCGGCGGGTACCACCGCGACCCGGCGCAGCTCATCGCCGCGCGGCTGGGAACGCTCGACGCCGCGCTGGACGCCTTCGCGCCGCAGGCGGCACGCGGGGCGGGACGTGCCGTATCATGAGCGCATGACGGTTCTCCTCACGCCCCCCTAGCGAGAGTCGAGACCCGCGTTGTTCCCCACCTTCACGCATGACCGGGCCGCGACCCTTCCAGGCCCGCAGGAGTTTTCATGACCAGCCCCGAGATCAACCCCGCCGCGCTCGCCAGCGAGATCGCCCGGCGCCGCACCTTCGCCATCATCAGCCACCCGGACGCCGGGAAGACGACCATCACGGAAAAACTCCTGCTGTACGGAGGCGCCATCCAGGAGGCGGGCAGCGTCACCGCCAAGGAAGGCCGCAGCCACACCAAGAGCGACTGGATGAGCATCGAGCAGCAGCGTGGCATCTCCATCAGCTCGTCCGCGCTGACCTTCGAGTACCGGGGGCGGCACATCAACCTGCTCGACACGCCCGGACACCAGGACTTCAGTGAGGACACCTACCGCACCCTGACGGCCGCCGACAGCGCCCTGATGGTGCTGGACGCCGCGCGTGGCGTGCAGGCGCAGACCGAGAAGCTGTTCGCGGTGTGCCGCAACCGGGGCATTCCGATCCTGACGTTCGTGAACAAGATGGACCGCCCCGCCCAGGACCCCTTCGAACTGCTCGAGCAGCTCGAGGGCATCCTGAAGATCACGGCGGTGCCCCTGACGTGGCCCATCGGGGACGGCCCGGACTTCAAGGGCGTGTACGACCTCCAGACGCATCAGGTGCTGGCCTTCGAGCGCACGTCCGGCGGCAAGCACCGCGCGCCCATGCAGACCAGCGGCCTGGACGACCCGAAACTGGACGCCCTGGTCGGCGCAGACCTCGCCGCGAAACTGCGCGAGGACGTGGAACTCATCCAGGGCGCCATGCCGGAGTTCGACCCGGCGGCCTTCCTGAGCGGCGAGCTGACCCCGGTGTTCTTCGGCTCGGCCATGAACAACTTCGGCGTGGAGCACTTCCTGAGCAACTTCGTGGACCTCGCGCCGCCCCCGGGGGCCGTCGAGACGAACCTGGGCGAACGCAGCCCCGAGGCGGGTTTCGCGGGTTTCATCTTCAAGTTGCAGGCGAACATGAGCAAGCAGCACCGCGACCGCACGGCATTCATGCGGGTCATGAGTGGCCACTTCGAGCGCGGCATGGACGTCACGCACACCCGCACGGGCCGCAAGCTGCGCCTCTCGCAGGCGCACACGCTGTTCGCGCAGGACCGCGAGAAGGTCGAGGAAGCGTACCCCGGCGACATCGTGGGCCTCGTGAACCCCGGCGTGTTCCAGATCGGGGACGTGATCAGCGTGGACGCCAAGGTGATACTGCCCGGCTTCCCACGCTTCACGCCCGAAACGTTCGCCACCATCGGCCTGCGGGACGTGGGCAAGCGCAAGGCGTTCATGAAGGGCCTCACGCAGCTGGCGGAAGAAGGCGTCGTGCAGGTGTTCTACCCGACCGACGGCGCGCGTGACCCGTACCTGGGCGCGGTCGGGCCGCTCCAGTTCGAGGTCTTCCAGGCCCGCCTCCAGGAGGAGTACGGCGTGGAGGTCGAGATGCACGTCACCAACTACCAGCTCGTGCGCTGGCTGGCCGGTGACCCCACGAACGTCGCCCGCTTCGCCCGGCACGTCGAGGACGACCAGGGGCGCCCGGTCATGCTGTTCCGCAGCCGCTACGACCTGGAATACACCGCCGAGCAGCACCCGGAGATCGAGTTCTTGCCCCTCCCTAAAGACCTCACGCGGGTGTAAGCCCGCTGGACAGGGGAGGGGTCACGTGGCCTCTCCCTTCTTCATGCAGTCTTGAGACATTCCGGTCAGGTGGGGCGTGGCATGCTGCGCGGGTGCCCCTCGCCCGCCTGCTGTTCCTCGCCTGCGCCCTGAGCCTGTCCGCGCAGGCTGCCGCGCCCGCCAAGGCCGCCCCCACGCCGCCCGGGTACGTCCTGAGCGGCATGCCGCTGATCCGGCAGTCGTACAACGCCTGCGGCCCAGCCAGTATCACGCAGGTGCTGGGGTACTTCGGGCTGCGGGTGGACATGACCGAGGTGAGCCGCCTGACCCGCCCCACCGAGCGGTCCTACATGACCGCGCAAGCCATCGTGGACTTCGCGCCGCGCGTGGGGATGCAGGCGCGGCTGTTCACCGGGGGCAGCGTGAACACCGCCCGCGCCGCCATCCGCAGCGGTCTGCCCGTCATCGCCCTCCAGAGCCACATCACGGCGCAGGGGCAGGTCATCCCGCACTGGCGGGTCCTGATGGGCTACAACGACCAGACCCGGCAGGTGTTCATCATGGACCCCCTGCTGGGCTACGTGGCGATGGGCTACGACGACATGAACCGCGTGTGGGCCGACCAGCGCGGTCAGTTCGCGGTGCTGTACCCGCCGAACATGGCCGCGAAGGTCAGGAGCGTCATCGGCTGAGCGTCACCGTCCGTCGTGCACGGGACTGAACAGCGCCGCGCGGAACGGCTGCGCCGCCGGGAGGCCGTCCAGGGCAGCCTCCACCTCCCGCTGCTGCTCGGGAGTCAATTCAGGTGTGCGGGCGTACACGTCCAGCCCGGCGGGCGTGAAGGGCGTCCGTTCGAACACCGTGACTGCCCAGCCGTCCCCGGCGGCCAGCACCCGCCAGCAGCTGACCGTGAAGCTCGTCAGGAGGCTCACGCCGCGCCACGCCCAGCCGCCCCCGGGCAGTGGGCTGTCCAGGCCGACGATCAGTCCCGGTCGCCCCCGGCGGGTGAAGCGCACGGTGTCCACCACCCGCCCGTCCGGCAGCGGCGCGTAGGTCACGCTGGGGTTGTCCCGTGCACGCCACAGCGGCAGACTGGTGCGCACCACGAACCACGTGCCGGTCAGGACCGCCTCCGTCATGCGGGCCAGTCCAGGCGCAGCAGGGCGTCCACGGTGGCCTCCAGGGTCAGGGTGCTGCTGTCCACGACGGCCCACCCGGCCTCCCGGTAGATTTCGGGGGGCATCTGCGGGTACAGCCCGTCGATCAGCGGTACCAGCACCGACGTGTCGTACGTCTTGTTCGTGCGGGTCCGGTTGCGTTCGTGCGCGACTTCCAGCGTCGTGAACAGCCGCACCGGGCGCACGTCCAGTCCCGCCCAGTGCCGGGCCATGAATGTCAGGTCGGCGGGCCACAGCACGTCGTCGATCGCCACCGCGAACCCCTCCTGCGCGTACAGGCGGGCCGTCTGGGCCGCCGCCGTGCGGGCCAGCGCGAACTGCCGCGCGGCCTCCGGCGGGTGGTCCAGCGCCGGGTGCGCGAGGCCCGACACGACCAGCTCGCGCAGGTCGTCGATGGGCAGGTGCAGCCCGAACGGGAAGCGGGCCAGCAGCGAGCGCGACACGCTGGATTTGCCCGCGCCGGGGCTGCCGCTCAGTACCCAGATCACGCCCCGCCCGCTCTGCCCAGTCCCCTCGGTCATGTCACGGAGCGTACAGTGCCGCCCCGGCGGGGAGGCGCTAGCCTGCGCGCATGACCTTTTCCATCGTGGGCCGCGACGCCCGCACGGGTGACCTGGGTGTGGCGGTCGCCAGCAAGTTCCTCGCCGTGGGCGCGCTGGTGCCCTTCGTGCGCGGCGGCGTGGGCGCCGTCGCCACGCAGAGTTACGTGAACCCCACCTTCGGCCCCGAGGGCCTGCGCCTGCTGGCCTCCGGACTGGACGCCGCCGCCGTGGGCGCGCACTTCCAGGCGACCGACTCCGGCATCGCGCAGCGCCAGTTCGGGCTGGTCGGGGCGGATGGCCGCAGCGTCACCTTCACGGGCCCGGACTGTCACGCCTGGGCGGGCGGGTACGCCGCCGCCGACGTCGCCATCCAGGGCAACATCCTGGCCGGGCCGGGCGTCGTAGAGGCCATGCGCGCCGCCTGGGAGGCCGGATCGGCCCTGCCGCTGCCCCGGCGCCTGCTGGCGGCCCTGAACGCCGGGGACGCGGCCGGCGGTGACCGGCGCGGGCGGCAGTCGGCGGCCCTGGTGTGCGCCGGCCCCGGGCGCGGCTACGGCGGCCTGACGGACGACTGGGTGAACCTCCGCGCGGACGACCACGCCGAGCCCTGCCGGGAACTCGCGCGGCTGCTGGACCTGCACGACCTGCTGTTCACCCGCCCCGAGAGCACCCGGCTCCTGACCGGGGAGGAACTCGCGTGGCTGCGCGCCCTGCTCGTGGCGCAGGGGCACGCCACCGCGCTGCCCGGCGGTCCCTGGGACGCCGACACCGAGGCCGCCGCCTGGGCGCTGTTCGGCACCGAGAACCTGGAGGAACGCTGGGTGCCGGGCGGGCAGATCGACCCGGTCGCGCTGGCGTACCTGCGCGCCCAGTACCCCACCCGGGTAGGCTAGCGGCGCGGTACACTGCGCCCCATGCGGCTTTCCGCCACCGACGTGTACGCCTTCCAGGCCCTGGGCTTCCTGGGGTCGCAGGCCCTGGACCGCTGGGTGTCCAGCGAGGAGATCAGCGAGGCGACCGGCGTGCACCGCCCGTACCTCGTGCGCATCCTGGCCGCCCTGACCGCCAAGGGCGTCGTGAAGAGCAAGAAGGGCATCGGCGGCGGGTACGCCCTGGCCCGCAAACCGGGGCTGATCAGCCTGTGCGAGGTCGTGCGCGCCATCGACGGGCCGGTGGCGCCGCTGTCGTGCATCAGCCTGAACTGGCACGAGCCCTGCGTGGAGGAGGCCCGCTGCCACGCCCGCAACACCATCTACACCCGCATGCGCGACGCGATGCTGGGCGTCCTGCAGGAATTCAGCGTGCAGGACCTCGTGCTCGACGCGCAGCAGGGCGTCAGTTACGGCCACTGCCTGGGGCACCTGCTGAAACCGAACGCCTGACCCGCACATGAAACGGGTTCCGTCTGTTTCGTTCACAACCCGGAAGGCCACCGTGTTGCGAACTCCACGCCCGGAACCCGTTTTTCTCCTGTTCGCTCTGCTCCGCAGCTCTCCGAGTCCGCTCGGGTTGAAAGGTTTTGCAAACCTTCAACCGGAGTCCGTATGAGACGCCCGGCACGCCGCTCCCATCCGGGAAACGCGCGCCGGGCGGTACACTTCCCGGCAGTGAACAGCCCCGCGAAGGACCGCATGATCAGGACCGTGAGAACCCTCCTGCTGGGAGGCCTGCTGCTCGGCGGCGCGCTCGCCGCGCCCCGGGTCGGTCAGCACGACGGCTACACCCGGCTGGTGTTCGACCTGCCCGCCGCCACGACCGCCAGCAGCCGGGTCGCCGGGCAGAGCGTGACCGTCACTCTAGGCGCCCCGCTGAAAGCGGATCAGGGCCCGCTCAGCGCGTCGGGCGTCACCGCGTACGCCGTGGCGGGCCGCACCGTGACCGTCACGCTGGCCAGGGGGCACGGCAGCGCGAAGGTCAGCGTGCTGCCCGCCGCGTCCGGACAGCCTGCCCGGCTGGTCATCGACGTGCCCAGCAGCGTGGCGGCGTCCGCCGTCCCGGCGCGGCCCGTCACGGCGTCCCCCACCCCCGCGCGGCCCCCGGCGGTCGTGACCCGCGTGGCCTCGACCGCCGCGGCCAACCGGCCCCGGATCGTGCTGGACGCCGGGCACGGCGGGATCGATCCCGGCGCGGTCAGCCGCTGGGTCAAGGAGGAGGACGTCACGCTGGACGTCGCCCTGCGCACCCGCGCCGAACTCGTGCAGCACGGCGTGGACGTCATCCTGACCCGCAGCCGGGACCAGCACCTCAGCGCCGACAAGCGGCGGGACCTCGCGGCGCGGTCGAACATGGCGAACAACGGCGTGGTGAGCGCATTCGTCAGCATTCACGTGAACTCGGCCGGACCCGGCGCGCAGGGCATCGAGACGTACTACTTCGGGCAGCCGCTCGCGGGCGGCAACCGCAGCCTGGCCGTGCTGGAAAACGGCGGGGGCAGCGTCGGTGAGGAACTCACCCGGCAGGCCGCCGGGACGGCGCAGAAGGAACTGGGGGACATCCTCGCGCAGGCGAAGATCTCCTTCAGCCGCCAGCTGGCGCAGAAGGTGCAGTCCCGGCTGATCGCCGCGACCGGCGCGGTGAACCGCGGCGTGCAGACCGACGCGTTCTACGTGATCAAGAACCCCACCACGCCCGCCATTCTGGTCGAGGTGGGCTTCGGCTCCAGCCCGGTCGAGGGCCCGAAACTGGCGAGCGCCGCGTACCGCGAGCGGCTGGCGCAGGCGCTGGCGGCCGCCATCCTGGACTTCCTGAACACGAAGTGACCCGAACGGCAGAGGAACGCCCCGTGACCGACTCGGGCGTCCCTCTGACGTTCGGGTGTCAGTCGGGCTGGTTGACCGGGCGGGCCTGATCCAACCAGCCCCAGTCGCGCAGGTAGGCGCGGAAGTCACCCAGCAGCTCGGCGGCCTCGTGGCGCTCCTGTTCGGGCAGGGTGCGCAGCCACGCCTCGCCGGTCAGGCGGGTGTAGGCCAGCAGCGGGGCGGGTTCGCCCAGGTGGGCTTCCAGCCGCTCCAGCAGCTCCTCGGCGCGGGCGCGGGTCCAGGGGCGCTGGCGGGCCAGTTCGTTCAGGTAGTCGGCGGCGGCGTGTTCCAGCAGCGCGGGGCGACCCACGATCCAGGGGGCCTTCACGGGGGGCAGGGCTGCGGTCACGCGCGCCACCCGGGGAAGCCCTCGATGGCGACCAGCGTGGGGCGCGGGACGTTGCTGCCCGCCTTCGCGGCGAAGTTCGAACGCAGCTTGTCCAGGCTCTCGCTGTCCTCGCCGGGGTGCTGGATGGACACGAACAGCGTCTTGCCGTCCGGGGACCAGACGGGGCCGGTCATCTCGGCGTCCACCGGGCCGATCGCGAAGCGGTACGCCTTGCCGGCGTTGGGCCCCTCGGTGGGGAAGAAGAACATGGCGTTGTTCCCGTGGAAGCCCTTGATGGGGTTGGTGCTCAGGTCGCTGTTGTCCGTGACCATCCACAGGTTCCCGTACGGGTCGAACACGAGGTTGTCGGGGCTGGCGAAACCGCTCTGCGGGCCGCCCACGGCGAACACCTCCCACAGGAACGTCTGAGCGGTCCAGTCGTCCCCCGCCTCGCGGAACTTGATGATCTGCCCGAAGTAGTTCCCGTGCTTGCTGTTGTTCGTCAGCGAGATGTACACCTCGCCGGTGCGGGGGTGAATCTCGATGTCCTCCGGGCGGTCGACCGGGGTGCCGCCCACCGCCAGGGCGCTGGCGCGGGCGTCGGCCAGCACGTCGGCCTGACTGGCGAACAGGGCCTTGCCGTCGGCGCCCTTGGCCTCCTGGAGTTTCTTGTTGCGGTCGTAGTCCAGCAGCACCCAGCTGCCGTTGCCGAAGTTCGCGACGTACAGGTCACCCTCTTCCAGCAGCGTCAGGTTGGCGGCGCGGTCTTTCGGGTTGTACCTGCCGCGCGACACGAACTTGTACACGCAGGAGTCCTGCATATCGTCGCCCATGTATCCCACGACGCGGCCGTCGGCGGCGACGGTCACGGCGACGTTCTCGTGCCGGAAGCGGCCCATCGCGGTGCGTTTCTTGGGGGTGGACTTGGGATCGAAGGGGTCGATCTCGGTCACCCAGCCCTGGTGCATGGCCTCGTACCCGCTGCCCGCCCAGGCCTTGGTGTAGCCGTCCACGTTCTCCTCGCAGGTCAGGAGGGTGCCCCAGGGGGTCTGCCCGCCCGAGCAGTTGCCCACGGTGCCCTTGACCATCGTGGCGCCCTTCACGGCGGCCGAGCCGCGCGCCGGGCCGGTCAGTTCGATGTCGGTCAGCGCGTCGATGCGGCGGTTGCGGGGGTCGGGCATGATGGCCCACTTGCCCCCTTCCTTGCGCACGCGCACCACGCTGACGCCCATGGCTTCCATCTCGGCCCTGATCTGCGCGGGCGTGCGGTTCTTGGTGTCGCCACCGACGAACAGGGCGTTCACGTACTCGTGGTTGATGGTCAGCAGGGCGTCGGTGCTGCTCTGGCCGCCCTCGAGCATGTCGATGGGGAAGAAGCCGACGTAGTCGTGGTTGAAGCCGATCTCGCGCCCGGCGTCCGTGAAGACCTCACCCCAGGGGGCCAGCACCTGATAGCGGAAGCCGGCGGGCAGCGTCAGGGCGTCGGCGTTCCCGCTGGGGATCGCGCGGAACGGGGCGACCGTCTGGGGCTTCACGGTCCTGGGGTCCACGGTGCTGGGGCCGCCGTTGTTCACGGCCTCGGCCTCGCTGATGGTCAGGGGCAGCGTGATCGCGGCGGCGGTGGCGGCGGCGCCCCCCAGCGCGCTGCGGCGGGTGAGTCTGGTGTCCAGCAGTCGGTGCCAGAAGCTGGCGGTGCCCGTGTCCTGTGTCATGCGCCGAAGGATGCCGCCCCATTGTGGCCTGAGGGTCAATCGGGTGTCAGGTCACTGTCAGGCTGGGGCCGCTAGGGTGCCGGCAGCGTTGCACCCCCGAAGGGGGGCGTGTGTGGATGAGCACATGTTAAGCATCCTTTGCGGACCGGCACGCTTAATATGAAATCGTTTCAGCCTCTGCCTCCGGGCGGACGGTGCGAAAGGAGCATGATCTTGGAAACTCTGCGCGTATCCGGCACATCCCGTCCCAACGCCATTGCCGGAGCTATTGCGGCCCTCCTGCGTTCACAGGGTCAGGTGGAGATCCAGGCCATCGGGCCGACCGCCGTGAACCAGGCGGTCAAGGCGCTGGCGATTGCCCGTGGGTATCTGGTGGGCGATCAACTGGACCTGTATACCCAGCCTGAATTCGTGAAGCTCGACGTGCATGAGGAGGAGCGGACGGCCGTGCGTTTCTTCGTGCAGGGCATTCCTGCGCCCGGGAGCGCACCGAGCTGACCGCCGATCCGTCTGCTCATGCTGGGCGCTGCCCGGATGAGAGACACCCCACCCGCCGGTGAGGCAGGGGCGCCCGGAGGATCAGTCTCCGGGCGCCTTTCTTCGTGGCGCGCGGTGGGCTCTCCGGGATGAGGACTGCGTGCCGCTCAAGGCGTGACGGGCGAAGTCTCATAAAACTTGAGTCTATCGCGCTAAGATATGGGGAGGAGGCAGTCTGACATGGAATTCTTCGGCCCCTACACCCCCCTCATCCTGATCATCCTGGTCGCGTCCTTCGTGATCCAGGGCGCCCTGACCCGCACCTACCGCCGCTGGAGTGGCGTGCGCAACCCCCGCAACCTCACCGGCGCGCAGGTCGCCCGCATGATGCTCGACGCCAACGGCCTGAGCCACGTGCCCGTGAACGCCGTTCCCGGCAGCCTCAGCGACCACTACGACCCGATGCGCAAGACCGTGAACCTCAGCGAGGGCGTGTACAGCGTGCCCAGCGTCGCCGCGATGGCCGTCGCCGCGCACGAGGTGGGGCACGCCATCCAGGACCGCGTGCGCATGCCCGCCCTGGTCGCCCGGGGCCGCCTGGCCGTTCCGCTGAGCCTGGGCATGAACCTCGCGCCGCTGCTGTTCATGGCGGGCGTGTTCCTGAACTTCGCGGGTCTGATCTGGCTGGGCGTGGTGCTGTTCGGCGCGGCGCTGCTGTTCCACGTGATCACGCTGCCCGTCGAGTTCGACGCCAGCCGCCGCGCCCTGGCCTACCTGAACCAGACCGGCCTGAGCGGCAGCCCCGAGGCGACTGGCGGCGCCCGCAGCGTCCTGACCGCCGCCGCCCTGACCTACGTCGCGGGCTTCGCCATGGCACTGGCGCAGTTCCTGAACGTGCTGAGCATCGCCCGCAACGACGACTGACCCGAACTGAGACTGACCCGAACTAAAAACCGCCCCGGCCAGGTGCTGGGGCGGTTCTTGGTGCGCGGGGTTCAGACGTTGAAGCCGAACATGCGCATCTGACGCTTACCGTCCTCGGTCATTTTGTCCGGACCCCATGGCGGCGTCCACACGAACTCCACGTTCACCTCGCTGACCCCGTCCAGGCGGCCCACGGCGAGTTCCGCGTCGCTGCGGATCAGGTCCTGCACCGGGCAGCCCACGCTCGTCAGGGTCATGGTGATGTCTACCAGTCCCGACGCCTGGATGTCCACGCCGTAGATCAGGCCGAGGTCCACCACGTTCACCGGGATTTCCGGGTCCTTCACGACCTTCAGGGCCTCCAGCACCTGCGCCTCGCTGGGCAGGCCCGCCGCCGGGACGGGCGCGTTCTCGGGAGCCGTCATCAGTTCTGCCCCTGCACGCTGGGCAGGCCGCCTTCCACCCAGGCCATCGTGCCGCCCGCGAGGTTCACGACCTGACCGTACCCCTGCGCCTTCAGGAACTCGCCCGCGCGGGCGCTGCGCGCGCCACTGCGGCAGATCATGACCAGTTCACGGTCTTTGGGGAGTTCCGCGTAGCGGGTCTCGAACTCGCTCAGGGGGATCAGCTGGGCGCCCTCGGCGTGCACCTCGTCGAATTCGTTCTGTTCGCGGACGTCCACGAGCAGCGCGCCCTGCTGCACGCGGCGCAGTCCTTCCTGTGGGGTGACATCTTCCATGCGGCCCAGCATACCCGAGCGCACGGGTCGGAATGTGCCCCAGCCGCGTATCCTGCGCGCATGACCCTGCCCGAAGGTGCCACCGTCATCGACTTGCGCCCGGAGGACCTGCGCGCCGCCGACCCCCTGGGCGACCTGACCGCGCGGCCCGTGCGCGCCGTGAGCCTCCAGGCCATCGAGGACGGCGCGCACGGCCTGACCCCGGACCTGGGCCCGCTGGTCGTGATCTGCGAGCGGGGCGTGCGCTCCGGGCTGGCCGCCCGCTACCTGAGCGCCGACGGGCTGGACGCCCGGGCGTACCCCGGCGGCGTGCCTGCCCTGCGCGTGGCCCTGAGGGGGGATGAGGCGGGCGGCAACTGACCGGGCGGGGACGCCTCTCACGCCGGGGGGCTCTAGACTGACCGCCATGAGTGCCCTGCCCCCCGGTTTCATCTCGACCCGTGACGTGCTCGACGAGCGCCTGAGCGGCGCGGACGTCCGCCGCCTGGAACTGAAGTACGGCAACGAGGAACTCCTGTACGGCCTGGACGTGCTGGGCCTCGCCGGGCCGTTCTCCCGCGTGACCCCCTGGGAACTGGAGGACGAACGCGGCGTGCGCCGCATCAACGCCAGCGGGTACGCTGCCACGCCCTTTGGCGAGATGCCGCCCGCCATCACGGAGTTCATGCACGAGTTCCTGCGGAAGAACCGTGCGATGGGCCTGCCGCAGCAGTCCACCGGCCCCTGGCGCGCCGCCCTGCAGGCGAACCTCGTGGGGCTGCTCGCGCGGGAGCTGCCCAGCCACGCGGACAGTCAGGTGTTCTTCTGCTCCAGCGGCACCGAGGCCATCGAGGGCGCCCTGAAGTTCGCCAAGGCGTGGCGTCCGAAGGCGAAGTACCAGATCTCGTTCGCCAGCGGCTATCACGGCAAGACGCTCGGCAGCCTGAGCCTCACGCCGAACCCCGAGTACCAGGACATCTTCCGCCCGCTGGTGCCCGGCGCGCTGACCAGCCCGTACGGGGACCTGGACGCCCTGACCCGCCTGATCCGCCGCGTCGGCGCGGACAACGTGACCTGCGTGGTCGTGGAACCCATCCAGGGCGAGGGCGGCGTGAACATTCCCCCCGCCGGGTTCCTGCGCGGCGTGGGCGAACTGTGCCGCAGGCACGGCATTCCCGTCATCGCCGACGAGATCCAGACCGGCCTGGGCCGCACCGGGCACTGGTTCGAATCCGCCGCGCAGGGGCTGGATGCCGACATCGTCACGCTCGCCAAGCCGCTGGGCGGCGGCATGACGGCCGTGGGCGCCACCATCGTCCGCGCGCCCATCTACAAGAAGATGCTGGGCGGCCTGAGCAGCAAACGCCACAGCAACACCTTCGGCGGCGGCGCGCTCGCCATGGCGGTCGGCCTCAGGAGCCTGGAGTACCTGATCGAGAACGACCTCCCGGCCCGCAGCGCCGCGCTGGGTGCCGAGGGCCTCGCGCGGCTCCAGGCGGTCCAGAAGCGCTTCCCGAACCTGCTGGAGGCCGTGCGCGGCCAGGGCATGCTGTTCGCGCTGCAGTTCCGGCCCATGGTGGGCGTGCCGCTGCCCGGCGCGCTGAAGGAACTCGTGTTCGAGGCGACCGCGATCCTCGCGCTGCGCGAACTGCACCAGGGGGGCGTCATGGCCAACCTGTCCCTGAGCAGCAAACGCACCGTGCGCCTGACGCCCGCGCTGGACATGCCGCAGGACGTGTTCACCACGATGTTCGACCGGGTGGAGGCCTTCGCGCAGACGCACCCGAGCGCCCGCCACCTGCTGACGAGCACCCCCCCGCAGGTCACCGCGCGCCTCGCGGCGTTCGCGGCCAGCAAACCCAAGAAACGCACCCCCAGCGACGGCTGACCCGGTCAGGACGAAGCGGCCCCGGTGTCATCACGGGGCCGCCTGACGTGCGGCCGGCTTCAGGCCAGCCCGCAGGCCCGCTGCACGAGCAGGTGCAGTTCGTCGCGGCCCAGGCGGCGCACCTCCAGCGGCAGGTCGCCCGGCAGGGCACTCAGGCCCGGCACGATCGGCACGAAGCGCAGCTCGGGGCGGCAGATCAGGTCGCGCGCGGCGGTCAGCGCCAGCGTGAAGTCCACGCGCAGTTCGAAGTGGGCGTTCAGCTCGGCCCGCAGCGGGTCCGGGTCCCCCGCGAGCAGCGCCACGAGGGCCGGGTGAGGCGCGAAGGCGTCCTCCAGGTGCCGCGCGGTGCGGGGCACGTCCAGGAAGACGCCTGCGCCGCTCAGGACGTAGCCGCTCACGCGGCGGCGGCACAGGTCGGGGTTGTCGCCGCGCACGAGCGTCACCTGCCGCCCCGCGCGGGCCGCGCCGCCCAGCAGCGCCCACAGCCGCCCCAGGCTGGAGTAGCGGGCCAGTTCGACGTGCCCCGCCGGTCGGTGCGGGAGGGGCCGGGTGGGGCGTTCGCTGGCGGGGCTGGGCACGGCCGCATCGTACGGCGCGGGGCGGGTGCGTGAAGGTGACGTGAAGCGGAACCGGGCGCGTCCTCGCAGTCCGGGCGTCCTTGAACGCGGTACAAGATCAGCATGACGAGCACGCCTGACCCGAGCGCCCTTCTGGCCGGCCTGGACCTGCGGGCCCTCGCCGCGCTGAGCGAGCGCGTGGACCTGCCCGCGCTGCTGGGCGCCGCCTCCCGCCTGAACGACCGGCAGCTGGGCCAGCTGACCCGCACGCTGAGCGGGCCGCACGACGACCACAGCACCCTGCCCGCACCGGACGGGGACTTCCTGGGCCAGCTGGGCACCCTCGGGCCCGACGAGCGGCAGACCGCCGCGGACGTGCGGGCGTTCATGGAGACCCACGTCGCGCCGATCATGAACGAGTACTGGAACCGCGACGAGTTCCCCCGCCAGCTCATCCCGAAGCTGCGCCGCCTGGACCTGCTGCGCCGCATCTGGAACGAGGACGGCACCCGCAAACCCAACGCGACCGTGCTGGAGGGCCTGATCACCCTGGAGGCCTGCCGGGTGGACGTGAGCACCGCCGTGTTCTTCGGCGTGCACGCGGGACTGGCCTTCGCGTCCGTGGCGCTGGGCGGCAGCGACGAGCAGAAGGCCGAGTGGCTGCCGAAGATGCTGGACCTGGACGTCATCGGCGCGTTCGGCCTGACCGAGCCCGAGGGCGGCAGTCAGGTCAGCCAGGGCATGCGCACCACCTGCCGCCGCGACGGCGACCGCTGGATTCTGCGCGGGCAGAAGAAATGGATCGGGAACAGCACCTTCAGCGACTTCACGGTGATCTGGGCGCGGGACGTGGACGGCGGCGAGGTCCGCGGCTTCATCGTGCGCGCGGGCACCCCCGGCTACAGCGTCGAGAAGATCCAGGGCAAGACCGCGCTGCGCATCGTCGAGAACGGCCTGATCACCCTGGACGACTGCGCCGTGCCCGACAGTGACCGCCTCCAGAACGTGCAGGGCTGGCGGACCACCGCCGAGGTGCTGAAACTCACCCGGGCGGGCGTGGCGTGGCAGGGGGTCGGCTGCGCGATGGGCGCCTACGAACTGGCCCTCGCGTACGCGCAGACCCGCGAGCAGTTCGGCAAGCGCATCGGGGAATTCCAGCTCATCCAGAATCACCTCGTGCACATGCTGGGCAACGTGACCGGCATGCTGGCCCTGTGCCTGCGCCTGAGTCACCTCGCCGACGCGGGCGACATGCGCGACGAACACGCTGCCCTGGCCAAGGTCGTCACCGCCGCGCGCTGCCGCGAGACGGTCGCGCTGGCCCGCGAGACCTTCGGCGGGAACGGCATCCTCCTGGAGTACGGCGTCGCGAAGCACTTCGCGGACACCGAGGCCATCTACTCCTACGAGGGCACCAACGAGATCAACACCCTGGTCGTGGGCCGCGCCATCACCGGCCTGAGTGCCTTCGTGTAACCCCGCCCGCCTGCGGGAAGAGGTTGTGCGAGGTTGTGGGATCGGCTGCCCTCGCGCCGCACCCCGGCCTCCTATGCTGACCGGCGTGACCCCTGACCCGCCCGTCCGATCCCGCCGACCCGCCCGCCTCTCGCCACGCGTCCGCACGTGGCTGGTGGCGGGCCTTTCACTGCTCGGCGGGTACGTGATCGCCACGGCGCGGCAGGTGGCGGTGCGGCCCCCGCTGGTGCTGGGGCAGGACGCCGTCAGTTCCCCGCAGAGCCGGGAGGCCCGCGTGACACTGGAACAGGCGGGCGGCCCGGTCATCCGCATCCGCCCGGCGGGCGGGGAGGCGCGGACGCTGCTGGTGTTCTACCCCGGCGGGCTGGTGCGCCCGCAGGCGTACGAGTGGCTGGGCCGCGCCCTGGCCGATCAGGGCGTCGAGACAGTCATCCCGGCCTTCCCGCTCGATCTGGCCGTCACGGCCGCCGGCCGCGCCGACGCGCTGATCGGCGCGTACGGGGGCGGGAAGCGCGTGGTGATCGCCGGGCATTCGCTGGGCGGCGCGATGGCCGCGCAGTACGCCGCCCGGCACCCCGGGAAGGTCGCGGGCCTGATCCTGATGGCCGCGTACCCCGCCGGGAACGTGACGCTGACAGGCCAGACGCTGCCCGTCCTGTCCCTGCTGGCCGAGCGTGACGGCGTCGCCGCCCCCGAGGATGTGCGCGGCGGCCTGAACCGCCTGCCTGCGGGCACCACCCTGACCGTCATTCCCGGCGCGGTGCACGCCTTCTTCGGCCGCTACGGCCCGCAGCGGGGCGACGGACAGCCGGACGTGAGCCGCGCGCAGGCGGAAGGCGACATCCTGAACGCCGTCCAGACCTACCTGACCGGACTGCGCTGATCCGGTACCCTGCGGCATGACCCGCCGACTGCTGCCCCTGGCCCTGACGCTCCCGCTGCTGGCCGGGTGCGACCCGCAGGGCCTGGACCTGTACTCCCCGACGGACGCGCGGGACTACGTGCGGTCCTGCGCCCGCGCCCGCAGTGACGTCATGTGCCGCGCCATGCAGCCCACCCTGGCCGCCGTCAGCGGCCCCGTGAGCGTCCTGCTGCCCAACACCGGAGACACCGAGCGCGAGGAGGCCCTCACGCGCTTCCTGGCCGGGCGGGGCACCACCCTGGCCGCCTTCCGGAGTGACGCGGCCCTCCAGGCGGCGTTCGCCCGCGCGAACATCTTCCCGGTCGCGCAGCTGCGCACGGGGACCTTCCGCACGCTGGACGGCACCCCGCACGAGGTGACATGCGCGGAGCATGTCTCTGGTCTGGGCCCTGAGTGCCAGATCGGGCCGCTGGGCGGCGTGGACCACCTGCACTACCGCAAGCCCCAGGCCGACAGCCTGTACGCGACGTCCCCACAGACGCTGGGTGAACTCATCTTCTTCCCGTTCTGACTGCGGCGGGCCGCAGGGCGCAGGGGCGTGGCGCTGGGCGCCCGAGCATGGGCAAGCGCTGAAGGCGGCCCGCACCCATCCCGGTGGGCGGGCGGGGATCATGCCGGGATGAGCCGGTCTGCCCCCACCCCCCGTGACGGTTTCGTGCAGGTGCGCGGCGCGCGGGAACACAACCTGAAGAACGTGGACGTGGACCTGCCCAGAGGCGCCCTGGTGGTGTTCACCGGGGTGTCGGGGTCCGGGAAGTCCTCGCTGGCGTTCGGGACGCTGTACGCCGAGGCGCAGCGCCGCTACCTGGATTCCGTGTCGCCGTACGCGCGGCGGCTGTTCAACCAGCTGGGCACCCCGGACGTGGACCGCATCGAGGGCCTGCCGCCTGCCGTGGCGCTCCAGCAGGGGCGGGGCGTGACGTCGGCGCGCAGCACGGTGGGCAGCCTGACCACCCTGAACAGCGTCCTGCGGCTGCTGTACTCCCGCGCGGGCGACTACCCGGGGGGGCAGGGCATCATCTATGCGGAGGGGTTCTCGCCGAACACCCCGGAGGGCGCCTGCCCGGAATGTCACGGGCTGGGGCGCGTTTTCGACGTGACCGAGGCGAGCATGGTGCCCGACCCGTCGCTGACGATCCGCGAGCGGGCCATCGCCGCGTGGCCGACCGCGTGGGGCGGGCAGAACCAGCGGGACATCCTCGTGACGCTGGGCTACGACGTGGACACGCCCTGGCGCGACCTGCCGCAGCGCGACCGCGACTGGATCCTGTTCACCGAGGAGCAGCCGCAGGTGCCCGTCTACCCCGGCTTCACGCCCGAGGAGACCCGCCGGGCCCTGAAACGCCGCGCCGAACCGTCCTACATGGGGACATTCACGTCCGCGCGGCGGCACGTGCTGCACACCTTCGCGACCAGCGGCAGCGAGAGCATGAAACGCCGCGCGGCGTCGTTCATGGTGATCCGCGAGTGCCCCGTCTGCCACGGCAAACGCCTGACCCGTGAGGCCCTGGGCGTGACCTTCGCCGGGCTGGACATCGCGGACTTCTCGCGCCTGCCGCTCAGCCGCGCCGCCGAACTGCTGGCCCCCGCCGCCCGTGGGGACACGGACCGCCCCGGTGGCCCGCTCCGCCCGCAGGAGGAGGCGCTGGCCCTGACCCGCCTCGCGGGCGACCTGTGCGCGCGGATCGAGGTGCTCGGGCGCCTGGGCCTGGGGTACCTGACCCTGGAACGGGGCACGCCCACCCTCTCGCCCGGGGAGCTCCAGCGGCTGCGGCTGGCGACCCAGCTGTACTCGAACCTGTTCGGGGTGGTGTACGTCCTCGACGAACCGTCCGCCGGGCTGCACCCCGCCGACACCGAGGCGCTGCTGGGCGCCCTGGACGATCTGAAGGCCGGGGGGAACTCGCTGTTCGTGGTCGAGCACGACCTCGCCGTGATCCGCCACGCCGACTGGATCGTGGACATCGGCCCGGCCGCCGGGCAGGGCGGGGGCGAGGTGCTGTACAGCGGCCCACCCGCGGGGCTGCGGGACGTGGCGGCCTCGCAGACCGCGCGCCACCTCTTCGCGCCGCCCAGCCCGGACCGCCCGGCGCCGCGCGAACCGCAGGGCTGGCTGGAGGTGCAGGGCGTGACCCGCAACAACCTGCGCGGTCTGGACGCGCGGCTGCCCCTGGGCGTCCTGACCGCCGTGACCGGCGTGAGCGGCTCGGGCAAATCCAGCCTGATCACCCAGGCCCTCGCGGACCTGCTCGGCGCGCACCTGGGCCTCATGCCGCCCGCGCCGGAGGGCGGCACCGACCCCGCCGACCTGCTGAGCGCCGACGACGCGCCCGCCCCCACGGGTGGCACGCTGGGCGGCGACGTGGCCCGCGTGAAGCGGCTGGTGCAGGTCACGCAGAGTCCCATCGGGCGCACGCCGCGCAGCAACCTCGCCACGTACACCGGCCTGTTCGACCACGTCCGCAGCCTGTTCGCCGCGACGCCCCTGGCGCGGCGGCGGCACTACCGACCGGGCCGTTTCTCCTTCAACGTGAAGGGCGGCCGCTGCGAGCACTGCCAGGGCGAGGGCTGGGTCATGGTGGAACTGCTGTTCCTGCCGTCCGTGTACGCTCCCTGCCCCGTCTGCCACGGCGCGCGCTTCAACGACAGCACGCTGGAGGTGAAGTGGGCGGACCTGAATATCGCGCAGGTGCTCGACCTGACCGTGGACGCCGCCGCCGACGTCTTCGCGCACGAGCCCCCCGTCGCGCGCGCCCTGAGCACCCTGCAGGAGGTGGGACTGGGCTACCTGCGGCTGGGGCAGCCCGCCACGGAACTCTCCGGCGGGGAGGCGCAGCGCGTGAAACTCGCCTCGGAACTCCAGAAGGCCACGCGCGGCCACACCGTCTACCTGCTCGACGAGCCCACCACCGGCCTGCACCCCAGCGACGTCGATCGCCTGCACGCCCAGCTGCGCCGCCTCGTGGACGCCGGGCACACCGTGATGCTCGTCGAGCACGACCTGGGCCTGATCGCCGCCGCCGACTGGGTGATCGACCTCGGTCCCGGCGCGGGCGAGGACGGCGGGCAGATCGTCGCGCAGGGCACCCCCGAACAGGTCGCCCGCTCACAGCGCAGCCGCACCGCGCCGTACCTGGGCCGGGCCCTGGGCGACCTCACCCCGACCTGACACGAGTGGAGAACGGGCCGCCTGAATGCTGGGCGGCCCGCTCTCGAATGACGTCAGTTGAACAGCTGCGCCACCTTCAGGAGCGTCTGCCACACGCCCCACACCAAGGGCACGGCGGGCGCCAGCCACGCCAGCAGGATCACGGGCGTCGCGGGCGCAGTCTCGGGGGTCGGGGGTCGGTCGGTCATGTGGTGGCCTCCAGGGCTGGGCCCGGGTTCAGTCGTCGCCGGGGTGGGGGTCGGGGGTGCGGGTGTCGGCCCAGTAGCGCTGCGCGACGGGCCGCACGAGGAGGTTCGCGCCGAAGCCCACGACGAGCAGCGCCGCCATGATGTACATGGTGGTGCTGTAGGCCTGCGCGGCGGGCACGCCGGACGCGATCTGCCGGTCGCGGAAGCCGTTCACGAGGCTGGGGCCGACGATCGCGGCGGCACTCCAGGCGAGCAGCAGGCGGCCGTGGATCGCGCCGACGTTCGCGGTGCCGAACATGTCGCGCAGGTATGCGGGGATGGTGGCGAATCCGCCGCCGTACATGCTCATGATCACGCAGAAGCCCGCGACGAACAGGCTCAGGCTGCCCATGTTCCCGAACATCGGGATCAGGAAGTACAGCGCGGCGCCCAGCGCGAAGAAGATCATGTACGTGGGCTTGCGCCCGATGCGGTCACTCGTGGACGACCAGAAGAAGCGGCCCGCCATGTTGAAGATGCTCAGCAGGCCCACGAAGCCGGCGGCGGCGGCGGCGGTGACGCCGTTCCCGGCGCCCAGCACGCGGTCACTGAACATCTCCTGGATCATGACGCTGGCCTGCCCGAGCACGCCGATCCCGGCGGTGACGTTCAGGAACAGCACGGCGAACAGCAGCCAGAACTGCGGCGTGCGGAACGCCTGATCCACGAGGACATTGTGGCTGCTGATCATGCCGCCCGCCGCCTGGGGTTTCGGTGTCCAGCCGGGGGGCGTCCAGCCGTCGGCG
This sequence comes from Deinococcus actinosclerus, assembly GCF_001507665.1. NCBI lineage: Bacteria > Thermotogati > Deinococcota > Deinococci > Deinococcales > Deinococcaceae > Deinococcus > Deinococcus actinosclerus. Next base: position 1,487,818 of record NZ_CP013910.1, read on the forward strand.
GGCACGCGGATCAGGAACGCGCCGAACAGCATGAACAGCAGGTACACGGCGCCCATGATCAGGAAGGTGCTGCCGACGCCCAGCGTGCCGTCCCCGGCGAAGCGGCCCATCAGGGCGGTGCCCAGCGGACTGCCGATCAGGGCGCCGCCGCCGAAGCCCATGATGGCCATGCCGGTGGCGAGACCGGGACGGTCCGGGAACCACTTGATCAGGGTGCTGACCGGGCTGATGTAACCCAGGCCCAGGCCGACGCCGCCCAGCACGCCGTTCCCGAAGATCACCAGCGGCAGTGAGTGCAGTTTCACCCCGAGCGCGGCGACGAAGAACCCGCCGCAGAACAGCAGGGCGCTGGCGACCATGGTCTTGCGGGGCCCCTCGCGCTCCACCCACTTGCCGAACAGGGCGCTGCTGGCGCCCAGGAAGAACAGCGCGACGCTGAAGATCAGGCCGACCTGAAAGAGTGTCCAGTCGCCGGGCGCGCCCGTCTCGGCGCTCACGTCGCCGCTGAGCAGCCGGGTGAGGGGTTTGTTGAACACGGAATAGCCGTAGATCTGGCCGATGCTCAGGTGCACGGCCAGCGCGGCGGGCGGCACCAGCCAGCGGCTCCAGCCGCGCCCGGCGACGGACTGCGGACGATCCAGAATGCCCATTGCGACCTCCTGTCAAGCGTTCAGTTGTTTGACATGAAGGAGTCTAGGCGCCGCTCCCCGCGCCGGTCTTCACGCGTCTGCCGGAGACTCCTCATCTGACCCGGCGGACAGGCGTTCTCCCCCGGCGTACACGGTCAGCCGGTCGCCGCGCGCGAAGCCGCACAGCGTCACCCCGAAAGCCGCCGCCGTATCCACCGCGAGGCTGGTGGCCGCGCCCACCGCCACGACCACCGCGACCCCCGCCGTGACGGCCTTCTGCACGATCTCGAAGCCCGCGCGGCTGCTCACGACCAGCACCGCACCCGACAACGGGAGGCGGCCCCGCGCCTGCGCCCAGCCCACCAGTTTGTCCACGGCGTTGTGCCGTCCCACGTCCTCGAAGGCCGCCAGCCGCGTGCCGTCCGGCGTGAACAGGGCCGCGCCGTGCAGGCCGCCGGTCGCCGCGAAGCCCGGCTGGGCCGCCACCAGCACCTCCGGCAGGTCCGAGAGCCACGCCGCGTCCAGCGGGCTGCCCGCCCAGGACGGGGGAGAGGCGCGGGCCATCAGGCGCTCCACACTGCCCGACCCGCACACCCCGCACGCGCTGGACGACACCGCCAGCCGCGCGCCCGCCGCGAGCCGCGCGAAGTCCGGCGTGTGCAGGTGCCACACGTTCGGATTCTCCGCGTCAGGGTGCAGCTTTAGGTCGTCGGGCAGCAGGTCCTCGGAGACCAGCCAGCCCAGCAGCAACTCGCGGTCGTGCCCGGGCGTGCGCATCAGCACCCCCAGCGGCAGCGGGCCGTCCGGCGTGTGCAGGCGCAGTTCCAGCGGTTCCTCGACCGCCACGGCGTCCACCCGCTCCGCTGGTGCCCCGCCCCGCCACAGCACGACGGGGAGGCCGGTCGTCGCCTCCCCGCCCGGCCCGCCGTCTGGGCTGCTGTCTGAATTCAGCGGCCTACCTCGGCCTGATTGGCGGTCTGCGGCACGGCCTCGTTCGCCTCGCGCAGCGCCCGCCCCGCGCCCTTGAGAAGCGCGAAGATCGCGCCGAGCGCCACCTGCACGTCCCGGTCCTTCAGCAGGCCCAGCAGTTCACCCAGGCCGATGCCCTTCCCGGCCGCGACGTGCCGCGCGCCTTCGTGCACGCCCACCGTGACCGCGTGCCCGAGCACGCTGACCTCGCCCGGATCGAGTGCCGAGAGGGTCTTGCCGAGTTCGGTCACGTTGCGGATCAGGGCAGTGCTGCTCTGCCCACCCAGGATGTGCAGCAGCGAGGCCGTGAGGCCCTCGCCGCCCCGCACGGTCTTCTGCGCGACATCCAGCACGCCGTGCTCGTGCAGCTGCCGCAGCAGGTGCAGGCCCGCCAGCAGCGCCTCGGTGGAGTCGGCCACCTCGGTGTGCAGCTGCTCCTGCGGGGTGGGCGTGCGGGGCGTGAATTCGAGTGGTTTCGCCATTCAGGACTCCTCCGTAGGTGTGAAACGCTCAGTCATCGGCGCCCAGCGCGTCGGCGCGCGCGTTCAGGCTGTCGCCGTGCATGGGCAGCAGCCCGCCCGGGAACACGTAGTCGGGCCGCGCCCACTTGCGCTCGACCTCCACGCCCTGCTGCGGCGTCGGGTGCCCCCAGCGCGGGTTCGTGGCGGGCAGCGGATTGGGGCCCACGTCGTGCAGCACGTCCAGCCGCACGCGGGTGTCCTTGTACGCCGGGGTGTTCGTGGTCGCGTCGCCCTGCGAGCCCGTCAGGCGGTTCACGGCGTCCTCCGCCTTACGGGCGTTCATGGGCACGAACACCTGATTCCCACTGACCCGACCGGTCACGAGCACCTGCAGGCGCACCGCGCCGTGCTCACTGACCAGCCGTGCCCACTGCCCGCTCTGGATGCTGCGCTCGGCGGCCAGTTCGGGGCTGATCTCCACGAACGCATCCGGGGCCTTCGCGGCGATCCCCGCCACGCGGAAGGTCATGTTCCCCTCGTGGAAGTGCTCCAGCATGCGCCCGCTGTTCAGGTGCAGGTCGAACTGGTCGTTCGGGGCCTGCTGGCGGGGCCGGTACTCCCCGGCGTACAGGCGCGCCTTCCCGTCGGGGAAGTTGAAGCGCTCGGTGTACAGCAGCGGCTGATCGCTGCCGTCCTCCGCGACCGGCCAGCACAGCGTGTCGTAGCCCTCCAGGCGGTCGTAGCTCACCCCGGCGAAGTGCGGCGTGAGGCGCGCGATCTCCGCCATGATCTGGGCGGGGTGCGTGTAGCCCCAGCGGTGCCCCATGCGCTCGGCGACCGCCGTGTAGATCTGCCAGTCGGGTTTCGTGCCTTTCAGGGGCGGCATGACCTCGTACAGCCGCTGGATGCGGCGCTCGGTGTTCGTGAAGGTGCCCTCCTTCTCCAGCGACGCCGCCGCCGGCAGCACCACGTCCGCGAAGCGCGCCGTGTTCGTGAAGTACAGGTCCTGCACGACCAGGAACTCCAGCGCCTCGAAGCCCTCCTGGAGGTGGTTGGCGTTCGCGTCGGTGAGACTCATCTCCTCGCCCGTGATCCACAGGGCGCGCAGGTCCCCGCGGATGGCCGCGTCGATCATCTGCGTGTTGTCCAGGCCGCGTTCGGGGCGGAGGGTGACGCCCCACTCGCGCTCGTGGCGCTGCACGGCGAACGGATCATCGACCCGCTGGTACCCGCTGACCGCGTCCGGCTGCGCGCCCATGTCCGACGCGCCCTGCACGTTGTTGTGGCCGCGCAGCGGGTACGCGCCGGTCCCCAGCCGCCCGTAGTTCCCGGTGATCAGGAGCAGGTTGCTGATCGCCGCGCTCGTGTCGGTCCCGCCGCACTGCTGCGTGACGCCCATCGCCCACAGGATGCACACCCGCTCCTCGCTGGCGATGCGCCGCGCCAGGGCCTCCAGCGTGGCGGCGCTCAGGCCGGTCTCGCGTTCGGCGCGCTCCAGGGTGTACTCCTCGATGGACGCGCGGAACTCGTCCAGGCCGTTCACACGGTCGCGCAGGAAGGCTTTGTCCTCCAGGCCGTTGTCCAGGATGAACTTGCTGACGGCCGCCAGCCACACGAAGTCCGTCCCGGGGTTCGGGCGGTGGAACTCGTCGGCGCGGCGGGCGAGTTCATGCTCGCGGATGTCGAACACGATCACCCGCGTGTGCCCCAGCTTCTGCGCGCGCTTCACGCGGGTGGCGAGCACCGGGTGGCTCTCGGCGGTGTTGCTGCCCACCGTGATCACCAGACTGGCGTTCTCGATGTCCTTGATGGTGCCGCTGTCCCCGCCGATCCCGACCGTCAGGGACAGGCCCTTGCTGGCCGGGGACTGGCAGTAGCGCGAGCAGTTGTCCACGTTGTTCGTGCCGATCACCTGACGCGCGAACTTCTGCACCAGGAACGCTTCCTCGTTGCTGGCCTTGCTGCTCGCCACGAATGCCAGCGCGTCCGGTCCCTTCGCCGCGCGGATCTCAGTGAAGCGCCGCGCGACCAGCGCCAGCGCCTCGTCCCAGGTCGCCTCGCGGAATCGGTCCCCGTCGCGTATGAGGGGGCTGGTCAGGCGGTCCTCGCTGTTCACGTAGTCCCAGCCGAACTTGCCCTTCACGCAGGTGCTGATGCCGTTGGCGTGCCCCAGGCCCGGCTCGACCTTCAGGATGTGCCGTTCGTCCGTCCAGACGTCGAATGAGCAGCCCACGCCGCAGTACGTGCAGACCGTCTTCGTCTTCTTGATGTAGCGGTCGCGGGCGGCCGACTCGATCTCGCTGACGTTCATGATCGGCTTCAGGCCCGCGCTGGCCTCCACGCCCTTGACCACGTCAATCGCCGAGTTCCACACCGGCAGCGGAATTCCGGTGAACAGCCCCGCCTCGCCCAGCATGGACTTCTCCTGCAGGGCGTTGCAGGGGCAGACCGTAATGCAGTGCCCGCAGCTGACGCAGCTGCTCTCACCGATGGGTTTCCCGCCGTCCCACAGCACGCGCGGCTGCTCCGCCTCCCAGTCGATCGTCAGGGTCTCGTTCACCTGCACGTTCTGGCAGGCCTCCACGCAGCGGCCACACAGGATGCACTGGTCCGGGTCGTAGCGGTAGAAGGGATTGCTCATGTCCTTCTCAAAGCCCTTGGGCTGGAAGGGCCGGGTCTGGTGGTCGATGCCCAGCACGCCCAGCGTGTTGTGCACCGTGCAGTTCCCGTTGTTGTTGTCGCACACCGTGCAGTACAGGTCGTGGTTCGCCACGATCCGGTCGTACGCGTCGCGCTGCGCCGTGCGCGCCGCGTTCGTCTGCGTGCGCACCACCATCCCGGCCCGCACCGGCGTCCCGCACGCGCGGCCCACCACGCCGTCGATCTCGACCGCGCAGGTGTCGCACGTCTGCAGGGGGCCCAGCTGCGGGTGGTAACACACCTGCGCCAGTTCGATCTGCGCGCGGTTGATCACGTCCACCAGCGGCTCGCCTGCCCACGCCGCCTGCGCGGCCCCGTCCACCATGACCTGCACCTGCGCCCCGCGCGGCGGCCGGGTCGGCCCCACCTCGCTGCGGATATGCGCGTCGTTCGGCACGTCCAGTTCGCCCATACGTCCTCCCTTGAAACTCCGGCGAGTATAGGCGCGGCCCCTCTGCGCGCAAGTAGCCCCGACTGCATGAAGACTTCATGCAGTCGGGGCTGCGGCCCGGCCGTTTCCGCGCCGGGCCACGGGAAGCGGCGGCGATCTACAGCACCAGTACGCCGTGGTGCTTGGCCTTGTCCGCCGGTTCCACGTGAATGTTGATCGAGCATTCCGGGGTCGTCGCCCGGATGGCGTCCTCCAGCCGGTCACAGATCGCGTGCGCCTCTGTGACGGTCATGTCGCCCGGCACCACCATGTGGAACTCGATAAAGGTCAGGCTGCCCGCGTGCCGGGTGCGCAGGTCGTGCATCTCCAGCGCGCCCGCGCCCGCCTCGCTCATGGCCGCCCGGATACGCCGCTCGGTGTCCGAATCCACCGCCGCGTCCATCAGGCCGCCCACGCTGTCACGCACGAGCAGCCACCCACTCCAGAGGATGTTCAGCGCCACCAGCACCGCCAGCAGCGGGTCGAGCCAGTACAGCCCGGTCAGGCGCGCCGCCAGTACGCCCACGAGCACGCCCACGCTGGTCACCACGTCGCTCATGACGTGCTTGCCGTCGGCCAGCAGCGCCGGGGAGCGCAGCGCCCGCCCGTGGCGCAGCAGCACCGTCGCCCACAGCGCGTTCAGGGCGCTGGCCCCCAGGTTCACGCCCAGGCCGACCAGCCCGGTGCCGCCCTCCGGCGGGGCGGGATTCATCAGGACCGGCAGGGCCTCGCGCACGATGGCGGCGGCGGCCAGCACGATCAGCACCCCCTCGGCGACCGCGCTGAAGTACTCGGCCTTCGTGTGCCCGTAGGGGTGGTTGGCGTCCGCCGGGCGGGCCGCGACGCGCAGCGCGATGAACGCCGCGACGGCCGCCGCCACGTTGATGATGCTCTCCAGCGCGTCCGAGTACAGCGCCACGCTGCCCGTCAGGACGTAGGCCAGGAACTTCAGGCCCAGGACCACCACGGCCACGAGAATGCTTCCCAGCGCCAGCCGGGAGGCGCGCTGCGAGGACTGCTGGGAGGCGGAGGGAACGGTCACTGGCGGAGCGTAGCAGGGTTAGGCGCGGCGAACACCGTGCCCCGCGCAGGGACAGTGGGGCCCACACCGATTCTGTCCTGTGCAGAACGCGCCCTGATACAATCGTTCGGTGACCGCGCCCGACCTCCTTGCCCAGCTCAACCCCACCCAGGCCCAGGCCGCCGACCACTACACCGGCCCGGCCCTGGTCATCGCCGGCGCCGGCAGCGGCAAGACCCGCACCCTCATCTACCGCATCGCCCACCTGATCGGGCACTACGGCGTGCAGCCCGGCGAGATCCTCGCCGTGACCTTCACGAACAAGGCCGCCGCCGAGATGCGTGAACGCGCCAGCCACCTCATTGACGGGGCCGACAAGCTCTGGATGAGCACCTTCCACAGCGCCGGCGTGCGCATCCTGCGCGCCTACGGCGAACACATCGGTCTCAGGCGCGGCTTCGTCATCTATGACGACGACGACCAGCTCGACATCCTCAAGGAAGTCATGGGCAGCGTCCCCGGCATCGGCCCGGACACCAACCCCCGCGTGCTGCGCGGCATCCTCGACCGCGCCAAGAGCAACCTCCTGACCCCCGACCAGATTGCCCGCAGTGGCGAGCCCTACATCAGCGGTGTGCCCCGCGAGGCCGCCGCCGAGATCTACCGCCGCTACGAGGCGCGCAAGAAGGGCCAGAACGCCATCGACTTCGGCGACCTGATCACCGAGACCGTCCGCCTCTTCCAGGAGGTGCCGGCCGTCCTGAACGCCGTGCAGAACCGCGCGAAGTTCATCCACGTGGACGAGTACCAGGACACCAACAAGGCCCAGTACGAACTCACCCGCCTGCTCGCCAGCCGCGACCGCAACCTCCTCGTCGTGGGCGACCCCGACCAGAGCATCTACAAGTTCCGCGGAGCGGACATCCAGAACATCCTCGACTTCCAGAAGGACTACCGCGACGCGAAGGTGTACCTGCTGGAACACAACTACCGCTCCAGTGCCCGCGTGCTCACCATCGCCAACAAGCTGATCGAGAACAACGCCGAGCGCCTCGACAAGACCCTCAAGGCCGTCAAGGAGGACGGGCACCCGGTCGTGTTCCACCGCGCGACCGACCACCGCGCCGAGGGGGATTTCGTCGCGGAGTGGATCACCCGCCTGCACACCCTGGAGGGGCGCAAGTTCAGCGAGATGGCGATCCTGTACCGCACGAACGCGCAGTCGCGCGTGCTGGAGGAATCGCTGCGGCGCGTGCAGATCCCCGCGAAGATCGTGGGCGGCGTGGGCTTCTACGACCGCCGCGAGATCAAGGACATCCTCGCGTACGCGCGGCTGGCCATCAACCCCAGTGACGACGTGGCGCTGCGGCGCATCATCGGGCGGCCCAAGCGCGGCATCGGCGACACGGCCCTGGTGAAACTGATGGACTGGGCCCGCGCCAACGGCACCAGCCTCCTGACCGCCTGCGCGAACGCCGAGCAGGCCCGCATCCTCGACCGCGGCGCGGCGCGCCCTGTGGAGTTCGCCGCCCTGATGGAGGCCATGGCGGACGCCGCCGAGAACTACGAACCCGCGCCGTTCCTGCGCTTCGTGATCGAGACGAGCGGGTACCTCGACCTGTTGCGCCAGGAGGGGCAGGAGGGCCAGGTGCGCATGGAGAACCTGGACGAACTCATCAACGCCGCGCAGGAATGGGCGCAGGAGCACGAGGGCACCATCGCGGACTTCCTGGACGACGCGGCGCTGCTCTCCAGCGTGGACGACATGCGCACGAAGACCGAGAACAAGGGCGCGCCCGAGGACGCCGTCACGCTGATGACCATGCACAACGCCAAGGGCCTGGAATTCCCCGTGGTGTTCATCGTGGGCGCGGAAGAGGGCCTGCTGCCCAGCAAGGGCGCCCTGGTCGAGGCGGGCGGCATCGAGGAGGAACGCCGACTGTTCTACGTGGGCATCACCCGCGCCATGGAGCGCCTGTTCCTGACCGCCGCGCAGAACCGCATGCAGTTCGGCAAGACGAACGCCGCCGAGGACAGCCGCTTCCTGGAGGAGATCGAGGGCCACTTCGACACCATCGACCCCTACGGGCAGGTCGTCGAGTACCGCGCCAAGACCTGGAAACAGTACCGCCCGACCGTGCCCGCCCCCAGCGCCGTGAAGAACACCAGCCCCATGACCGCCGGCATGGCCTTCCGGGGCGGCGAGAAGGTCAGGCACCCCAAGTTCGGCGAGGGGCAGGTGCTCGCCGTGGCGGGCGTCGGCGACCGGCAGGAGGTCACCGTGCACTTCCCGTCCGCCGGCACCAAGAAGCTGCTCGTGAAGTTCGCCAACCTCAGCCCCGCCTGACCCCGGGTCGCGCCGGGCACGGGCGTCCCGGGGGGGCGCGACCTGTCACGATAGGGCCGTGAATCTCCCCGACTCCACTCCGCCCGGGCGGCGCGCCCCGTGGCAGTCCACGGGTTCCATCCAGGATTTCCTGCGGAACCTGTGGCAGTACGCCGCCTTCCGCCTGATCGTCTTCGTGCTGGCAGGCCTGCTGGCCCTGCGCCTGGGCGGGTGGCTGCTGGGCCACCTCGCCAGCGTGGTCGTCACGGCCCTCGGCGCGTACGCCCTGGCCTTCCTGGTCAATCCGATCCTGTCCTGGCTGGAACGCCACCGGGTCGGGCGCGCCGTGGGCGTGCTGCTCCTGATCGTGGTGCTGGCCGGCGTCCTGACGTTCCTGGGTTTCCTGGTCAGCTCCCAGCTGCGCGGGCTGGCCGACGGACTCCCGTATCTGGCGCACAACCTCAAGGTCATCATCAATTCCCTGCTGGACCGCCTGGACAGCATTCCGGGCACCACCGGCCTGAAGGCCAGCATCACCGCCTACATCGACACGCAGACCTCCAACCTCACCGAGAACACCGGTCCGCTGATCGAGCGGCTGGTCACGTCCGGCCCGGACGTTCTGGACACCCTCTCCAGCCTCGTGGGCTGGCTGGGCCAGCTGGGCCTGCTGCTGACGCTCGCGATGTACTTCATGTTCGAGTACAACACCTTCGGCGCGGGCCTGCTGAAACTCTTCCCGCGCACGTGGCAGCCCACCGTGCTGCAACTCGCCGAGGACGTCAGCGACAGCTTCGGCATGTACCTGCGCGGAACGGTCATCACGGCGCTCGCCTGCGCGATCCTGGCCACCACCGGCCTGCTCATCCTGAAGGTGCCCAATGCGCTGGCGCTGGGCATCCTGAGTGCCTTCGTGAACCTGATCCCGTACGTGGGGATCGTCGCGGCGTCCATTCCACCCATGCTGCTCGCCATCCCGCAGGGCACCACCACGGTGCTGGAGGTCGGGGCGCTGTACTTCATCATCAACCAGCTGCTCGGGAACGTCATCGGCCCGATGGTCATGGGCCGCAGCACCAGCATCGGGCCGGCCAGCATCCTGATCGCCATCCTGGTGGGCCTGACCCTGGCGGGCGCGATGGGCGCCATCCTGGCGATCCCCTGCGCGGTGCTCCTCAAACGCTGGACGAACCGCTACTGGCTGCGCAGCCCGCTGTACCGGGGCGTCACGGGCGGCGCCGCCCCCGCCCGCGAGGACACCCCGGGCCACCGCTGACGCCCCGCAGCAGAAGGCGCACCCCTGACCGACCAGGGGTGCGCCTCCTGCGGTGAGGGCTCAGCGGCTGGCGATCTTCAAGCGGCGCTCCAGCTGGTCGGTGAAGAACGTCATCACGGTCGTCAGGGCCAGGTACACGCTGGCCACGGTCGTCAGCACCGGGATGGGCAGGAAGCTCTCGGACGAGACCCGTTGACCGGCCAGCGTGAGTTCCAGCAGCGCGATGCTGGACGCCAGTGAGGAGTCCTTGAGCAGCGCCACGAGGTTGTTCACCAGGGGCGGCACCACGATCCGCAGCGCCTGTGGCAGGACCACGGTCGTCATGGTCTGCGCGCCGCTCAGGCCCAGGCTGCGCGCCGCCTCGGTCTGCCCGCGCGGCACCGCCAGGATCCCGGCGCGGATCACCTCGGCGTTGTAGGCCCCCACGTTCAGCGAGAGCGCGATCACGGCGGACCAGAACTCGTTGAGTTCGACCCGGATGCCGACGGCCTGCAGCAGGGGTGGCAGGGCGTTGTACACGAACAGGATCTGCACCAGCAGCGGCGTGCCGCGCACCAGCCAGATGAACAGGCTGGCAGGCGCCCGCACGATCCACAGCGCACTCGTCTTCTGGATGCCCGCGACGGTCCCCACGATCAGGCCGATCAGGCCGCTGACCACCGTGAGCTGCAGGGTCATGCGGGCGCCCTCCACGAACAGGTCGGCGCGCGGACCGATCGGGTCGGGCATCTGGCGCAGGATCAGTGTGATCAGCCAGAACAGGATCAGGAACGCGGCGGCCGCCCCCCCCAGCCACAGCAGCAGCGCGCCCACGCCCAGGGGCTGACTGGCGCGGGGAGGCACGGGTTTGGCGGTCACAGCTGCCTCCAGAGCAGGCAGGCGCACAGGGAAAGGAGACCGGATTGCATTTGCAGGATTGTGCCACACTCCGCGCCGCGCGGCCTGACCCTGCCTGGGGTGACCCGCCCCATCCGGCCCAACCGGACGCGCCCCGCCGCCTACCCAGGCGGCGGGGCGCAGGCCGGCGCGGGGTTACTTGCAGCGCACGTCGGTGCCGAAGTACTGCGTGCTCAGCTTCGCGTAGGTGCCGTTGCTCAGGGCCTTGGCGAGCGCGGCGTTCAGCTCCTTGAGCAGGCTGCTGTTGCCCTTCTTCACGGCCATGCCGATCTTCTCGTTGAACAGCAGGTCACCCTGCACGACCTTGCCCTTCTGCGCCTTGACAAGGTCCAGGCCCGTGAACTTGTCGCCCACCCAGGCGTCCACGCGGCCTGCCATCAGCGCGGCCTGCGCGTCGGTGTCCTTGGGGAACGTCTTGACGTCCTTCAGGCCCGGCACCTTGCGCACGTTCTCCAGGTAGGTGGTGCCCACCTGCACGGCCACCGTCTTGCCCCTGAGCGCGGCGGCGTTCATGGGTCCGCCGGGTTTCGTGACGACCGCGCCGCCCGTGCAGTAGTGGGGATTCGTGAAGTCCACGGCCTTCAGGCGCTCGGGGGTGATCCCGTGACTGGCGATCACGAAGTCGTAGCGGTCCTGCCCCAGGCCGATGAGCAGGTTATCGAAGGGCTGCGTCACCCACTGCACCTTCAGGCCCAGCCCCTTGGCCAGGGCGTTGGCGAGGTCGACCTCGAAGCCGGTCAGTTCCTTGCCCTTCAGGAGGTTGAAGGGCGGGAAGGCGCCCTCGGTGGCGATCTTGATGGTGCCGGACTGTTTGATCTCCGCCCAAGTGCGGGCCTGAGCGGCAGTGAGCAGGGTCAGGGCAGCGAGGGTCAGCGCGACTTTTTTCATGTGGGCTCCTTGTACGGGTGGATCAACATCCGTGACGCATGGCACGACGCTGGGCTGGACGCTGCTCCTGGAACTGGTCCGGCAATTCTACCGCATGGCCCACGCCCCACATGAAGGCACGCTGAAGGGCCGCTCCTCCGGTCGGGAGGGGGGCGGCCCTGGCAGCGGCAGAGTTCAGGTCAGTGTCAGTAGGCGCTGACGGGCGCGGCGTACTCGTAGCCCAGGCCGGGGGTGTCGGCCTGACCGCGCGTGCCGGCGGGCGTGCCGCGGTCGATGGCGGCCTCGCTGCTGGGGTCGAAGGCGTGCAGGCGGGTCTGGTCGACGAGCAGTTCGATGCTGTCGCCGGGGAGGACGTTCGCCTGTCCCTCAACCTTCGCGGTGATGTTCTGCCCGGCCACGTCGATGATCAGGTCCGTCTGGGCGCCCAGCGGCTCCACCACGACCACCTGACCGCGCAGGACGTTCGAGCCGCGCGGGATGTCGGTCATGCCGACCATGCCCAGGTGCTCGGGGCGGATGCCCATCAGGACGTCCTTGCCCTCGTAGGCCTTCAGGCTCTGGCCGAGGCGGCCCATGGCGCCGACGCGGTTCTCGCCGATCACGAACTCGCCGTTCTGCACGCGGCCGGTCAGGAAGTTCATGCTGGGGCTGCCGATGAAGCCCGCCACGAACTTGTTCTGCGGGAAGTCGTACAGGTTCATGGGCGTGTCGACCTGCATGATCACGCCGTCGCGCATGACCACGATGCGGTTGCCGAGCGTCATGGCCTCCACCTGGTCGTGCGTCACGTACACGATCGTGGCACCCAGGCGGCGGTGCAGCTGGCTGATCTGCGAGCGCATCTCGACGCGCAGCTTGGCGTCCAGGTTCGAGAGCGGCTCGTCCATCAGGAACACCTTCGGCTCGCGCACGATCGCGCGGCCCATCGCCACGCGCTGACGCTGACCGCCCGAGAGTTCCTTGGGCTTGCGGCCCAGCAGGTGCTCGATCTGGAGGATCTTCGCGGCTTCACGCACGCGCTTGTCGATCTCTTCCTTGGGCGTCTTGCGGAGCTTCAGGCCGAAGGCCATGTTCTCGTACACGTTCATGTGCGGGTACAGCGCGTAGTTCTGGAAGACCATCGCGATGTCGCGGTCCTTGGGCGGCACGTCGTTCACGACGCGGTCGCCGATCTTCAGGATGCCGTCACTGATGTCCTCCAGGCCCGCGATCATGCGCAGGGTGGTGGACTTGCCGCAGCCGGACGGCCCGACGAACACCATGAACTCGCGGTCCTGGATGTGCAGGTTGAAGTCCTTGACCGCGTGGTGCTTCGTGCCGTAGCGCTTGTTGATGTGCTCCAGAATCACTTCTGCCATGACGTGCCTACCTTTTCGCCCCTGCTCTTACCCGCGAATGGGCCCCGCACCGGTGTGGTGGGAGCAGTTCGGGTAACCGGGGTACGTGAATGAGGTCCCGGGTGTCCGTTCAAGCCGCGCTGACAGGCGCAGCATACCACGCCCGGGTTCGCCGCCGACAGCCCGCCCAGACAACAAAAGGCCGCGGATGCGCCGCCCCGCTGGCCCCTCGGCCGAGGCGGGTCAGACTGGGCGGCGTCCGGCGGGGCGAGGTCAGAAGGTCACGCCGCTGCGGGTTACCATCAGTTTCAGTTCGTGCGGACTGGTCGCGGCGCTCAGGGCCTCGTCCATGGTGATCAGGGTGTTGCGGTACAGCTGCACCAGATGCTGATCAAAGGTGTGCATGCCGCGGATGTTGTCCTCGATCAGGGCGTCCTTGATCAGCGGCGTCTTGTTCTCGTCCTTGATGTACTCCTGGATCAGGGGCGTGTTCAACAGCACTTCCAGCCCCAGCACGCGGCCCAGCCCGTCGGCGCGGCGCAGCAGCCGCTGACTGACGATCCCCACCAGCGACTCGGCAAGTTGCAGGCGCACCTGCTCGCGCTCGAAGGGCGGGAAGAAGTCGATGATGCGGTTCACGCTGCGCACCGCGTCCTGCGTGTGCAGCGTGCTGAGCACCAGGTGACCGGTCTGCGCGGCGCTCAGGGCCGCCTCGACGGTCTCCTTGTCGCGCATCTCGCCGATCATGATCACGTCCGGGTCCTGACGCATGGCGAACTTCAGGGCGGTGCGGAAGTCCCGGGTGTCCGACCCGACCTCGCGCTGCACCACGATGCTCTTGCGGTTCTTGTGCAGGATCTCGATGGGATCCTCGATGGTGATGATGTTGTGCGCGTACGAGCGGTTGATGTGGTCCACCAGGCTGGAGAGCGTGGTGCTCTTGCCCGCCCCGGTCGGCCCGGTCACCAGGATCAGGCCGCGCGCATGCTCCGCCAGGCCGCGCATGACGTCCGCCGGGAGACCCAGGGCCTCGAAGCCCGGAATGGAGTCCGACACGATGCGCATGACCACGCCCACCGCGCCGCGCTGCCGGAAGACGTTGCAGCGGAACCGTCCCAGACCGGAGACGCTGTACGCGAGGTCCAGTTCGTTGCGGTAGGTGAAGTCGTCCCACTGGTCGGCGTTCATCAGGGACTGCGCCAGCAGCGCCGTGTCGGGTGGCATCAGCGGCTGCGTCCCGAACGGCACCAGCTGCCCGTCGATGCGGCCCATGGGCGGACTGCCCGCCTGGAGGTGCACGTCGCTCGCGCGGCGGCCCACCATCTCGCGCAGCAGTTCGTCGAGGGTCACGCGGCACCCGGGGCGAGCGGCATGTTGTCGATCAGGCGCACCCCGAACAGGCGGGCCGCCACCAAGACGCGGTTCATGGGGTCATTGTCCACGATTTCCCGCGCCTGCATATCCCCCCCGACGACCGTGAGGTACTCCAGGGTCAGCTCGTCTTCCCCGGCCAGCGCGGCGCGCCCGGCGGCCTCCAGTGCGGCCGCGGACCGCTCGCCCGCCGCGTACGCGGCCTGCACGGCCCGCAGCGCGCGCGACAGCACGGCCGCCCGCGCGGCCTGCTCGGCGCTCAGGTAGCTGTTGCGGCTGCTCAGGGCCAGCCCCGACGCGGCGCGCACCGTGGGCACCCCCCGGATCTCCACCCCGACGTTCAGGTCGCGCACCATGCGCCGGATCACGGCCAGCTGCTGCCAGTCCTTCTCACCGAACAGCGCCACGTCGGGCCGCACCAGATTGAGCAGCTTGAGCACGACCGTCGCCACGCCCGTGAAGTGCCCGGGGCGGGCCGCGCCGTCCAGACCGTCACTGACGCCGCTCACGGTCACGCTGGTGCTGTAGCCCTCGGGGTACATGGTGCTCACCTCCGGGTGGAACAGCACGTCCGCGCCGGCCTCGCCCGCCACGCCCAGGTCGCGCTCCAGATCGCGCGGGTAGCGGGCCAGATCCTCGTTCGGGCCGAACTGCATGGGGTTCACGAACACGCTGACCACCACCAGCCCGTCCGGCCCGGCCGCCGCGCGCGCCGCGCGGATCAGGCTGGCGTGCCCCTCGTGCAGGTAGCCCATGGTGGGCACGAACGCCACGCGCCGGCCTGCCACGCGCCGCCGCAGCTCGTCGGGGGTGGCGACCACCGGCGGCCGCACCGCCGCCGTCACTGGCGACGCTCCAGACCCAGCGCGCTGACCAGGGCGTCCAGCACCCAGGAGATCACGGCCAGCACCACCGCGCCGACGATCGCCGCGCCGAAACCGTTCACGTTCAGGGCGGTCGCGGCGGCCACCAGCCACAGCACCACGCCATTCACGACCAGCGTGAACAGGCCCAGCGTCAGGATGTTCACCGGCAGCGACAGCAGCAGCAGCACCGGCCGCACCAGCGCGTTCACGATCCCCATGACCAGCGCCGCGATCACCACGCTCAGCACGTCCGCGCCCGGCGCGAAACTCACGCCGCCGTACACGCGGGTCAGGAGGTACAGGGCCAGCGCACTGACCAGCAACCGAAGAACGAAACCCATACCCGCAGGATACGGGATGCCCCCCGGGACCGGTCCGCTGTGCCGGGGCAGGTAGAGGAGAGGTGAAGGTCGGGTCACGCCCGGCGGGCAGGGGTGCCCAGCGGGTGACCGGCCGGGGGCGGCGGGCCGGGTGACGCCCGGCTCAGTCCTCGCCGCGCACCGGCACGTTGATGGTGGGGTGGCGTTTCTCGAACTTCACGACGAGCACCCCGCCGCTGAGGGTCGCCTGCCCGGACTGCGCCATGACGGGCTCCGGGAAGGTGAAGGTCCGCCGGAACGTCCCGCTGGGCCGCTCGGTGTGCAGCAGCCGCGTCCCCTCCGGGCGCTGCCCGGCCACGGTCACCGTGTCGCCCTCCTCCAGCAGTTCCAGGCTGCCCGGCTGCACGCCGGGCACGTCCAGGTGCAGTTCCAGGTGGGTGTCGCCGTCGCACCAGTCGGCAGCGGGCGTCCAGGGCCCCACGCCCGCGAGGGACTCGACCTCCTCGCGCAGCGTCATGAGGTGTTGCAGTCGCGCCAGCACCGGCTCGTTCATGCGGCCCAGGCTAGCACCCGCCGGGCCGGGCACACTGTGCGCCCGCCAGCCCAGGACAGACCGGGCGCCGCTATGATCGGGCGCGTGCCGCACGAGTCCCGCCCCATCCCGATCCTGACCGCCCCGACCGCCGCCGGCAAGTCCGCGCTGGCCCTGGCCGCGGCGCGCGCCGCCGGGGCGGAGATCATCAGTGCGGACGCCTTCACGGTGTACCGGGGGCTGGACATCGGCACGGCCAAACCGGACGCGGCCGAGCGGACGCAGGTGCCGCACCACCTGATCGACGTGGCCGACGTGACCGAGCCCTTCGACGTGGCGCGCTTCGTGACCCTGGCCGAGGCCGCCATCCGGGACGTCCTGGCGCGCGGCCGGACCCCGCTGGTCGTGGGGGGCACCGGCTTCTACCTGCAGGGTCTGATGAGTGGCCTGCCGCAGACGCCGCCCAGCGACCCGCAGGTGCGCGCGCAGGTGGAGGCGGAGCTGGAGGCGCGCGGCCTGGAGGCCCTGCTGGCCG